>JAEYNZ010000116.1 GCA_023412195.1 Bacteroidota bacterium | reverse complement strand
TTTAAAAGCAGTGCTTTCAGGAGGATTACCTGTGCAGTTTGAAAATACGGCTACAAACACCTTTTCCTCAGGTAACCACAGGGAGGCAGACAAAAAGCCATTTATACCTCCTCCGTGTTCAATCATTGGTGAACCCTGAATGTTGCCGAGGGACCAGCCATAACCGTAACCTGTCGGTTTATTATCTTTGAGGATATAAGAAGTATGGGCCTTCATCCGGTTCTCTTTGCTGATCACTTTGTCGCTCATAACGGCAGAGTACCATTTATTCAGGTCGTCAACCGTAGATAAAAGTGAACCTGCTGCGTAAGGTTGGGTCATGCTTAAAAAGTCGGCATTCTCAAACTCATCCCCTTTTTTCTGGTATCCTGAAGCCCTGTTTTTAAGTATCAGGGATGTTTTATCGTAGGATGTATTTTTCATATCCAGCGGCGTAAAAAAGGTTTCCTTCAAAAATCCTTCATAAGGTTTGCCAGAAGCTTTTTCAATGATATAACCTAACAGGATGTAACCAGAATTATTGTAAAGGAATTTTTCGCCCGGAGCAAAATCCATTGGTTCATTTCTGAAAAACTTAATCAACCCTTCGGGTGTAAAGTCTTTCTTACGCATTTCAGCATCCCAGGTCATCATGCTGGTGTAACTTTTAATTCCGGAAGTATGGGTAAGCAGATGCTCAACTGTAATTGTATGTCCATGAGTCGGATAATCTGCTATAAATTTTGTAATATCATCCTGAAGAGACAGCTTTCCTTCTTCTTCCAGTTTTAGAATGGCACAGGCGGTAAATTGTTTGGTGATGGAACCGATGCGGAAGATGTGCTCCGGTTTCAGTTTTACATCCTGTTCAAGGTTGGCATAGCCAAATGCCTTTCGGTAAATTACCTGGTCATTTTTGGCAACCAGTACTGCATAACCTGGACTGTTATCAAATTTTTGTTCGTTTAGGATTTTGTCGAACTCCCTTTCGTAATGTTGACTGTATACAGTGTTTGAAAGGCAGGTGATAATAACCTGTAAGGAAAAGAGGAAAAGCAGATTTTTCATAGACTGAGTTGTTAATTTAAAACGATTTTGCTGAGTAAATGTGTTTTCATTAGACTGCTGGCAGTGATAAAAAGTTACAGTTTAGCAGATTCTATTTTAACCGGGACTGTTATAAAAGCTAAATCCAATTCCTTGCATTGTTTCTCCTCTTTTAAAAAAAACTCATAGCTTTGTTTTTCTTAAAAACAGAATGTTTTGAAACGGATTCTCTTCATACTTGTCATCATTTGCCAATTCATTTACGGGATAAAAGCTCAACCTGATTCTGCAGCTGATTTTACCTGGGGGCACAGTTATTATTACAACCTCAGCGCCGGTGAAAGCATTACATTTAATAATACCGATGTGAAACTGCTTCAGGTTGTAAATCATTATAATCAGCTGAAAGTAGGGGAGGATACCCTTTGGCTGAAGGTTGCCCGCCGCTCCCTGCCTGAAGAAATAAACGGCATCAGGGTCTTTGTTGCTGATAATAGAAAGGTGAAAAATCTTACACCGGATCAGGGCATACACGGACTCTTGAAAAAAGATGCCCTCATCTGCCTCAGCGAATTGGATCAGCCGCTGTCCGACCGTTCCCGCTTTGTTTTTCCGGTAAGTTTCAACGACGGGTTCCAGTGGTCGGCAGAAGAGGATTCTTATCCATTTTCGTTCTACAGGAAGGAAGAAGATGAGGGCGAAGCAGAATATGCCTCTTTCCCCGGACTGGGCATTAACCTGGATGATGCAAGGGGAAGGAAAAAACACTGGCTGGTTGCTGTAGAAAATAGCCGGGTAGCCTGGATTCACACAGAAGGCAATGAAGCAACCATAGTGCTTGAAAGTGAGCAGGAACCTGGAATATATTATGTCTACAGCAGGCTTTTCAATAAAAACATTGCTGTAAAAAAAGGACAGAAACTTCTGCGCGGCGATGCAATAGGCACTGCCTGGGGCGGCAGGAACTGGGGGCATGCTGTAATTTCTGTTGTTAAAGCAACTGAAGAGCCAACACCCGTCAACTGGCACCACAATGCAGTAAACGGCTTTCCTCAATGGTTTGATCTTTATTTCCAGCAGGGTAAGGATATGAACAGGTATTTTACACGTGGAAGGATAACTTTTGGTAAACCTGCATGGACAGATGGAAACCATAAAAATACAGGGTCATATGAACAGTTTACCGGGAAAGGATGGCTGCTGGGTAACTGGAACCCTGCCGATAAGGTTGAATGGGTCATTAAAGGCAACGATGGCCATGTAAGGCTGAAGAAAGTATTGTTCGGGGGAACGCCTGCCCAAAGCAGAAACCCTGATGATTATTTCGAATACAGGATGAATGTAAGGAACGGCACCTACCGGATCCGTGCAAAGGCAGGTGATTTTTATCTGCCGTCATGGCAGAAATTCGAGTTTGAAGGAATAACTGCTGCAGTTAAATCACTGGATGCTGGTGAATTCGACTGGACCCCCGAACGGGTTGTAAAGGTAGAGGATGGTACATTGAATGTCCGGATTTATGTTGACCCTGAAAATGAAAAAGTGGCCGGGTTAAGTGAAATAGTATTTCAGCGTGCTTTCTGATGTTTCAGGTGCTGTTTTGCCATTTACTTTTGTAATTTTTTGAGAATGTTGTGACATATTATGAAGAGATCGTTCAATCTTTTGATTTTAATAAACCGATAAAAATTCTGTTCCTATGAAAAAATCATCATTTCTTTTCGCAGCTTTTATACTGCTTGCTGCAATATCAGTTAACGCAACCGATTTCTCTGGAAAATGGAAACTAAACAAGTCAAAAAGCATGCTTAACGACCAGTTCTCTCTAGCTCCCAGTGATGCAGTCATTGTCCAGAGCGGCAATGATTTCAGCATTGAAAAGCATGCAAATTTCCAGGGAACCGATTATACCATCAGCGAAAAGTATACTCTTGATGGTAAAGAGAGCATAAACGAAGGCTTCCAGGGAACAAAGAAGAAATCGGTTGCTGTTTGGGATGATAGCAAACAGGTACTTACTGTGAAAAGCACACTTCCCATGCAGGATGGAACCGAGGTCTCGATTACCGAGGTATATAAAATGAAAGGTGCTGACCTGGAATTGAAATCTTTTGCCTCTTCTTCTTATGGTGACCTCGATGAGACCATAGTTTTCGAAAAACAATAAGTTGTCATTAACGTTCTCTCCTGGCTATTGCACGGAAATTCATCCGGGCCCGTACTCTTTTATTCAAAAAAGTTCCTACATTTATCTTGTAAACCACATCATTTATTGGGGAACTGAACTATGAGGAAGAAACTTATTGCAAGAATAATCCTGGTGTTGGTTCTTATAGCCTTCGCTGGTTTAACCTGGTTTGTCTGGCCCCGTTTACCCATCATCACTGCTTTTGCAGCCAAGGGAATGTGCTCAAGTGTTTTTCTTGCGGAAAAAGCACCGGAAAGGGTACAGGCCGAAGATCTTTCATTTTTCCCGATCAGCCTTGCAAAAACTGCGGTCAATTATGAGGAGCAATCTGCTACATCGACTGTCTTTGGCCTCGCCCGGCGTAAGGCAGTTTTCAGGGAGGGAAACGGAGCGGTGATTGTGTTGCAAACGCCGGAAGATGAACTCCGGAAATCGTGGTTCAAGGTTCCTGACCCTGGTTATGCCCCGGATACAGTACCATGGCCGAAAGGAGACATACTGGCCGACACCATGCCGGCAGGGGTGAATTACATGCGGCTGAATGAACTGCTTGATACCTGTTTCGACAGAACAGGAACAGAGCCAAACAAAAAAACGCTTGGAATTGCTGTTGTTTATAAAAACCAGCTCATTGCCGAAAGATACCTGAACGGCTATGATTTAAATACACTCTTTCATGGATGGTCAATGACAAAAAGCCTTACGGGTGCCTGGGCCGGGATTTTGGCAGAAAGAGGACTCCTGAGGCTTGATGAACCAGTGGGAATTGATGAATGGAAGGAGGATGACCGCCAGCGCATTACTGTTAAAAATGTTATACAGATGTCAACCGGGCTCGACTGGTACGAAAACTACTTTACAATTTCGGATGCCACAGTGATGCTGATGCAAAGCGAAAACATGCTGGCTTCAGTTACCGACAACAGTCTGATCCATCCTGCCGGATCCTTCTGGAATTATTCTTCGGGCGATGCAAACCTTCTTTCGGCAATTATCAGGAACCGGATCAATGATGATGAATTATACCAGCAGAGCCTTTATCGCGACCTCCTGCATCCTGCCGGAATGCTGAGCACAAAGGTTGAAACTGATGCAAGCGGATTGTTCATCGCTTCGTCATATAGCTATGGAACCGTGCGCGACTGGGCCCGTTTCGGATTGCTGTTCCTGAATAACGGAGTGGTTGCAGGTGATACAATATTATCTCCCCGCTGGGTGCAGTTCATGAAAACCCCGGTGGAGGCTTCCAATGGAAAATATGCGGGTACTTTCTGGCTACAGGAGCCACAGGAGGAAAATGCACTTATTGATGCTCCTACAGATATCTTCTTTGCCGACGGCTTTCTTGGCCAGCGGGTTTATATAATCCCTTCCAAAGAACTTGTGGTTGTAAGGATGGGATTTGGCATGGCCAATTTTAACCTGAACAACTTTTTACGCGAAGTGATCAGTACACTTCCTGAATAACCATAACAATTAAATATTTATGCTACGTACAGTGACCATTACATTCACCCTTTTACTATTCAGCCTCTCAATTCATTCACAACCTGTTGCCCTTCACCCTGAAAATCCACATTATTTTATTTATAAAGGAAAGCCTCTCGTACTGGTCACATCTGCGGAACACTATGGTGCGGTGCTGAACCTGGACTTCGACTTCGAAAAGTACCTTCGTACAATGCATGCAGAAGGAATGAATTATACGCGCATTTTCACCGGATCGTATGTTGAAATCCCCGGAAGTTTCAATATTGGGAACAATACGCTGGCACCGGCAGTTGGAAGCTTTATCACACCATGGCAACGGGTGAATGAACCTGGATTGTACAAGGGTGAAAATAAATTTGATTTAAATTCATGGAATCCTGAATATTTCGACAGGCTGAAACGGTTCATGACACTTGCACAGGAGCTTGATATTATAGTGGAAGTTACATTGTTTTGTTCTACTTATACCGATTCCAGTTGGGAACGGCATCCCTTCAATCCGGGCAATAATATAAATAACCTGACTGCAGGACTCAACAGGAAAAAATCAAATACACCTGAAAGCGGGAACCTTTTTGGTTACCAGAAGAAGCTTGTTGAAAAACTAGTTTCCGAACTGAATGTTTTTGACAACATGTTTTTTGAGATTCAGAATGAACCATGGGCAGACGACCCTCAAAAAGCAATGCGCCTCCTTCGGACGCTTGATCCCGATCCGGCGCAGGGAGGCTGGTTCAAGTGGGCGGAAGAAGCCTCTGCGGCTTCACTTGCCTGGCAAAAGGAGATGGCAGCCGTAGCAGTAGAAACGGAAAGGCACCTTCCCAAAAAACACCTCATCGCCCAGAATTATTCAAATTTTAAAACTTCCCTGAAAGAGGTTGACCCCAACATATCTATATTGAATTTTCATTATGTGTGGCCTGAGGCTGTAATGCTGAACTATGGATGGAACCGCCCGGTCAGCTTTGATGAATCGGGTTTTGCCGGAAGTTCCGACACCACATACCTGCGTCAGGCCTGGCAATTTATGCTGGCAGGCGGTGCCGTTTTCAATAACCTCGACTATTCATTTTATGTTGGCAATGAAGACGGAAAGGGAGTAAACAAAGCTCCGGGGGGAGGCAGTACACAACTTCGACGGCAACTGGTTATTCTGAGAAAATTTATCGAATCGTTCCAATTCGTTAAAATGTCTCCCGATTTCAATGTGGTGCAACATGCACCAGGCACTGAGTGGCAGGCCATTTCAGAACCTGGAAAACAGTATGCAGTTGTTTTTGCAGGTGAAGGCGCTGAATCGGTCAGACTAAACCTTCCGGAGGGAAGATTCAATTACACCTTTATTTCGCCATTCACGGGGCAGAAGCTTAAAAGCGGATACTTTGACCATTCCGGAAATGGATTTAAAGATCTTGCCCTACCGGAATGGAACGAACTGGTTTGTTTAAAGATTACTCTCTAAATCACTATCCCTTTTCTATATCGTGCGACCAGAAGTTAATTATACTATGAGTCCATCATTCCC
>JAEYNZ010000053.1 GCA_023412195.1 Bacteroidota bacterium | reverse complement strand
CGACCAGCGAAAGCTTTATGATGAAAATTAGGAGGAAAGCCGTATGCGGGAAAATCGCACGTACGGTTTGACGAGGGGGCTACAGGGCAAAGAAAATTCTTTGCTCTGTACTCTACTCTACTGGCATATATTACTTTTACCACCAAGGCTCCAAGGCACCAGGAAATCACAAAGAAGATACATTTATAATATAATCTTCATTCCCTGTCATATCAGCATTGTGCCCCATTTTTATGTGGGGTTAAAACTCGAAATGACGGTGTTTTCAGAGCTATTATTTTGGGAGGGATAGGATGGCGGCGAAGCCGCCAACCTACCCCTCCCAAATATATAAATAACTGATTGTCATCCCGAACGAAGTAAGACATCTCAAAATTCATTGCTTTAAAAATTTTACCGGACAACAATGAAAATTTATATACCCGCAATGATGCAGGTGTCAGAATTTGTACTTCAGGTATAAACTGGTTATCTTAAGCACCTGATTTAACATGTAGTTACATCTATCCAGTATTTGTAAATAAAATTTATAATCTAACCAGTCAAAAAACATGAAACCTTTGATTAGCCTGTTGATCATGCTGTGTTTGAATTTAACCGGAACAGCTCAGCCGGGCTGGAACGGAAAACAGCTGGTGTTAAGAAATAACCAGTTAACCAGGATTATCGTCCTTGAAAATGGCAAATTCAGCACACTAAGTTTCAGATTGAATGATTATCCCTTCAATTTTGTTTCCATTATGGATGAAGAACCTTCATGGACGGATGGACAGAGCTGGATTACAGACAAAAAATATGACTGGTACAGGGGGGCCGGTCCTGAAGAATTTTCATTTTTACTGAATGACAAAAAAATTACAGGCCACACCGGCTGGGATGTGGTGTCAGTTGATGAATTGAAGGAAGAGGACCAGGTGAAACATGTCGTTACACTGGCAGGTGCCTCTGAAATGAATAAAGGCCTTGAAATTGATGTTACTTATATAGTTTATCCGGGGCTTCCGCTTGTCCGTAAGAAACTGGATTTCCGTAATACTGGTTCTGTTGATCTGAAAATTGAGTCGCTGGATGTGGAAAGCCTGACCGTTCCATGGGGCGCCGTACACAACATGGTGTACCACAACTACGCCAGAAACACTCATATTGGGCCTTACCTTGGGAACTGGCACGACCCGCTGGTCATCTCCTATGACCGCGAAAACTACCATGGGATCATCATAGGCAATGAAGCTCCGGGAGTCATGAAACAAGTGTCAGTGTGCCTCGATAACCGGACCATCAATGCAGGTCTTACCCATGCCGGCCAGGATTATGCATTCAGAAAATGGCTGAAACCCGGGGAAGAATGGGAAAGCACCTGGACTTTTACGGGATTGTATGAAGGACATGCTCCAAATGAATTCATTGAAGGACCGGTAAATGATTTTGTGCGCAAACACATGGGTATCCGTCTGGCTAAAATACCTGAAAAGCCAGCTTTCGTTTACAACACCTGGCAGCCTTTTCGCAGGGAAGTGAATGAATCGCTGGTTATGGAACTTGCCGATGCGGCTGCAGCCTGCGGAGTGGAGGAATTTATTGTAGATGATGGATGGCAGGTCGGATTTGGTGACTGGGAGATCGATTATGAAAAGTTTCCAAACGGATTAAAACCTGTATTCGATTATATAAAGTCGAAAGGTATGAAACCGGGGTTGTGGTTAAGCATGGGTGCTGCATCAAAAGACAGCAGAGTTTTCAGTGAACACCCCGAATGGTTTGTGCGCGATAGGGAAGGGGAATTTGTCAACCTGCACAGCGAATGGGAAAAAGACCGTGTATCGGCCTGTTTTACTACCGGGTGGAAAGATTATATCAGAGACAAAATTCTAAATCTTGTAAAAGAGCACGGGCTGGAATATGTAAAGCTTGATTTTGCCATTGCTACAAGTGCATACCGTTTTGATCCTGATATTTCAGGTTGCTTTGCCCCTGGCCACAGTCACACCGACAGGGAGGAATCCTACCTTGAAATATACCGCAGCGCCTGGCAGATGTTCGACGAGCTGCATGAAGAAGCCCCCAATCTCTTCATCGACTGCACATTTGAAACCATGGGAGCTTTACAGCTCATCGATTACGATATGTGCAAACATGCCGAAGGAAACTGGCTGTCGAACTTTGAGGGAGAAGCGCCCTACGGCAGCCAAAGGGTAAGGCATATGAGCTGGTGGCGCTCGCCCGCCATACCGGCGACAGCCCTGGTCATAGGCAACCAGTCGCTCGATGACGAACAGGCACTTTATTCTTTTAAGTCTTTATGTGGTTCTCTCCCTATTATGCTGGGAGATCCCAGGAAAATGGACACTGAAAAGCAGCAGCAGTTTAAGCAGTACAGCAGCTGGTTCCGTGCCATGGAAGAAAAGCACGGGATCATGCTCTACAGGCAGGATCTGAAGGGATTTGGTGAGCCCGCCCATGGAAGCTGGGATGGCTTTCAAAGGATTAACACGGATACGCAGTCTGGTGGGATCATTGGTATTTTCAATCAGTTCTCACCAGTGAAAGAGCGCAGGGTAACCATTAATTATCTTGCACCGGATCGGGAGTATGAAGTCAAAACAGCACCCCGGGGAGTAGCCGTCCATTCAGCAACAGGCAGGCAACTGAAGGAGCAGGGTTTTAAGGTTGTGTTAAACGAAGATGCAGGTGGAGAATTGTTTGAAATAACATTAAAAAGCAGGTAATAAAATTTTAAGGTAAAAACCAGCATGAATGGTTTCTTAAAATCCCATCAGCTTACGAACCTTTTCTGCATTGGATTTTGAAGTCAGCAGTTCAAGCAGCAGAAGTGCAACATCAATAGCCGTTGAAGGGTTCCATGAAGTAATGATGTTGTCATCAATCACAATGGGTTGGTTAAGCACATCAGCGCCAAACCCTTTCAAAGCTTCTCTTCTGACAGCGCTGTTATAAGTAGTTCCTTTTCTGCCTTTCAAAACACCACTTTTTCCCAACGGTAAGGCTCCAACACAAATGGAGGCTATGATTTTACCCTGCTCCCGGAACCTGCAGATTAAATCCAGGAATTTATTGTAGTAGGCATCACTGTAAAAACCATATACTTCAAATCCACCCGGAACAGCCAGCGCATCAAAAGAGCTGACATCAATATCATCAATTAATAAATCTGCAATGAACCTCTGGTTGAAGGAACTTTTGATTTCCTTTCTCAGCCCACATGTAAACAACTCTGTGGTATTGTCACCCTCCGACAGGTTCCAGCCGATAACGTCAATAATTGCACTTGCTTCGAAAATTTCAAAGCCGTCTGCCAGCAAGAGTAACACCTTTTTCATGTTTCTACTTAAGAGCTTTTGCCTATCCAGGTTAAACTTAATAAAATTCTGTTTCCTCTGGTTCTCTCTTCCAAGTTTTGGTGATTCTTTCTTTCATGTTTTGGTGGTTAAATCTTCTTTTTTAAACCAAAGCTACATGCACAGATTATTTTCGTAAAATCTTTTCCATAGCCTTACCTTTCGCCAGTTCATCTACAAGTTTGTCGAGGTAACGGACCTGCTGCACCACTTTGTCTTCTATTTCTTCCACCCGGTAGCCGCAAATGACCCCTTTGATTTTGGAAACATTGGGATGAATTCTGGGTGCCTGTGTAAAGAAAGTTTCAAAATCACTTTTTTCATCCATCTGTTTCTGCAGCGACTGACGATCGTAGCCTGTGAGCCAGAATATGATTTCATCCACTTCTTCTTTTGTGCGGCCTTTTTTTTCCGCTTTCTGAATATAAAAAGGATATACCCCTGCAAAAGTCAACTTGTATATTTTTGAATTATCCATTTTTAGTCAGTTTTCTTATTCAACCATATTTGAAATTCCAATTTCTGAAAATAATCTGAAACAGCAAGCACCATAATTTTTTTTTTTCATCACTAAAGCACCCTGCCTCCCGGCAGGCAGGCAATTTCCACCAAATCCACCAAAAGGAATAATATTTTATTCGTGTTATGGTGGTTAATCCTCTTCTTTTACCACCAAAGCACCCTACCTCCCGGCAGGCAGGCAAATTCCACCAAATCCACCAAAGAGGAATATTTTTCTATTCGTGTTTTGGTGGTTAAATCCTCTTTTATTGTGGTTGTCTCTTTGTCAGGAATTATCTCCATATTTATAGCCTATAAAAAAATACAACCAATGGCAGTAAAAGATATTTTGTTTTTAGGCGATCCCCTTTTGTATAAAATGTCATTACCAGTCGAAAGAGATGAGGTTCCTGATTTTTTGCCTATGATATCTGAAATGCACAGCACGGTCGCTGAATTCAGGTCCATCTATGGCAAGGGAAGGGCCATTGCCGCCCCCCAGCTGGGACTGCTCAAAAGGATCATCTGCCTGAACATCGACAAGCCCATTACAATGATTAATCCTGAAATTTCTGATTTAAGCAGTGAAATGATTGAACTCTGGGACGACTGCATGAGTTTCCCCGGATTGCTTGTGAAACTGAAGCGTCACAAAAGCCTGAGGCTTTCCTTTCTGGACACTGAATGGAACCGTCATGAATGGTACCTGGAAGACGATATGGCAGAACTTATCCAGCACGAATACGACCACCTTGACGGCATCCTGGCCATACAAAAAGCCATCGACCATAAATCATTCATCTTTGAGCGCGCAGAAAAAAGAGCAGAGCGCACAGGGCAGGAGTAAAGAGCAGAACACGCAGCTGCAAGCCATAAGCCACAAGCAGCAAGCTGACTGACTGGAAGCAACCAGTACCAAGCAACCAAATGATGATACGCCAACATCATGTGACTCACTTCTCTTTTCTGGAAACTCGTAACTCGTAACTGTCTTCACTTGCAGCTTGCCTGCCTGCCGATTGGCTGGTAATAACCTGAGGCTCTCATAACAGCTGCATGTTACAATTTGCAATCTTAAGCTACAAGCTCCAACTTGCAGCTTACAGCAATCCACTTGAAGCTTTATACCAACTTCGAAAATAATTGAATTTACCATAGACCTGGTATAGGGTTGGTATGGGGAAGAAGCAGTCAAATGGAAACATGAAGGATGGTACTTTGCCTGATATTACAATTCTTCTTCCGAAAACTGTTACCCGTTAACCCTCAATTGACATTACCTTTGTTCACTGTAACTTTCACATAAATACGTGAGGTATTATAAGGAGCTATCGTATAAATGAAAGCAGGTATACGCCAATGGGTACTTTTCCGGTGATAACATTGATAAACAGGCCTGTTATAAAAAGCTTCAGTATTTTTACTTAGATGAGGTTTATACAGAAATTAAAATGAGAAATATATGCACAAACAACAAACAGACAATAATCGGGAAAAAATCAGAATTCTTGTACTTTCAGCATCACTCAGAAAAGACTCATATAATACAAGATTGGCCAGATTAGCCGCAACCGCCATTAAAAACAAAGGAGGTTTGGCTGACTTTGCCGGCATGGCAGAGTTTGACTGTGTATCTTTCAATCAGGATTTAGAAGCTGACCACCTGTACCCACAAGAGGCACTGGAATTTAAAAACCGCATATTAGAAAGTGATGCTATTTTGATTGCATCACCTGAGTACAATGGTTCCATGCCAGGCTCACTTAAAAACGCCATCGACTGGGTTTCACGTTTTCGCCCGCAGCCATTTAACAACCGCCACGCATTACTGATGTCGGCCTCGACTTCTGTGAGAGGGGGCTATCATGGGTTGTGGTCGCTGAGGATTCCCCTGGAAAAGCTTGGATCACATGTTTTCCCTTCCATGTTTTCATTGGCAACAGCGCATAATGCCTTTACCCCGGAAGGCAATATTTCAGATGCAATGCTGACCAGACGGTTCGAAGATACCCTGGCCGCATTTATGAATATTGTTGAGGCTTCAAAGCATTATCCGCTGCTGAAGAAATACCGGGAGGAACTTAGATAAATCCTGGCTCCTGCCAAACTAACCAAATTAATGGGTTGTACCCATTAGTACTTAACCACAGGGTCAAGCTTTTTGGCCTGGTCAACAAAGTATGTTACCCTTTTTAAAGCTGGGACAACGCGTGTAATCTTCTTTTCCTTTTGTACTTCCACCAGTCTTTCATAAAGATTTTCCGCATTCCGGTTCCTGAGTTCTTTAATTGTATCAACACCGGAAGCCTTGAGCAATTCTGCAAACTGGGGCCCGACACCTCTGATGCGGAACAGGTCAGCCATATTTACCCAGTCGAGGATCTTGCCTTCATCAATATTTGAATCAGCAGCAAGTTTTTTCCTGCCTGCCTTGGTGGCACCGGTTTGTAATAGTCTTTCAACTGTAAGAACGCCTGCAGCGGCAAGTTTCTCTGCGCTGACTGGTCCAATGCCTTCGATTTTTGAGATTTTTATTTCCATATCCTTCAAATTAAAGTGGTAAGTAATATCCTTTCTTTTCCATGAGCAGCATGGATACAGGTTTAAAGAATTCTTCTTTTCTAATTGTTTCCAGGTGATATATTTCAATCAGCATTAGAACTATTGTTAGTTGAATAAAACATTCTAATTTAATGATTATTCTTATAAAAAATTGATTTGCAGGAATTTTTTTTAAATGCTCCAGTTTTGTCATGTACATGGAGGAACACAGGTCACACACTTAGGTAAACCTGTCTGTATTTGCGTGAATAAAGCTGATGTATGAACAGGGGTATTCAGGTAAATAATTATTTATGGAGAACCAAAGCCAACTGCTGTTAAAATGCCTTTCCGTGTCTGGCTGACAGGGAAAAAGAAGTACTGCTATTATGGGATCATGATTGAGATCTGCCTGATGTTTATCATGACAGTTGCTGTAGCCTAGGAGTCCTGCTGAAAAAGTTCAGATTTAAGAGGGGGCCACTGAGGGTTCAGGCTGATGAGGGTTTTAAGGACAGTACTTGCAACATAATAAAGCTTCTGCCAGTTGGTGTCTGCCGGCACCGCCTGCCACGGAACCTTATTGCACCGGGTAAGGATTTTATCGTATACAGCCATGTAGGCATCCCATTTTTTTCGTGTTTCCCAGTCGCCATCGCTGTGTTTCCAGTGTTTTCTTTCCAGTTCAATGCGTTCTCTCAGCCGTTCTTCCTGTACCCCGGGAGATACATTCAGGAAAAATTTCAAGACCCTGGTTCCGGATTGTTCAAGTATGTTCTCGAACTGGTTGATGAGTTCATACCGTGATTCGACCACCTCCTCCGGAAATAATTTCTCAACGGAAGGAACCAGGATATCTTCGTAGTGCGAGCGGATAAATACCTGGATGAACCCTTTAGCCGGGGTGTGTTTGTGCACGCGCCATAAAAAATCATGGGCATATTCTTCAGGTGTGGGTTTTTTGAAACTTTTGACAGAATATCCAACCGGGTTGCAATATTCAAGCAATCCTCTTGTGAGTCCGTCCTTTCCCGAAGCATCTATACCCTGCAGAATAACCAGGATGCTGTGTCGGCCTTCTGCAAACATCTGGTATTGCAACTCACCGATCTGCTGCAAAATCAGTTTGGTTGCTTCATTCGTTTCTTTTTTATTGAGATCCGGATTGTGAGTCTGATAATTCATGAGTGTATGATCTTATTTTTTTTAAAGATAATGATTATTGGGAGAAAAGAGGCAGATTTCAACGGTGACTTTGTGGGTGGGTTCTTCCGGTCGGGATAGGAGGTTTCCTATAATATCAGCAATACAGGACTGATGTTAAGGGCTGATATGTATTGACAGGTTCAGAATAATCAATGCTAACCTGTTATTCGCCGGATTAATGAAACTATTCTTCTTCTGAACTGAACTATATCAAATGCATTGGGTGTTTAGAAATGTTACCGAATTGTTTGAAAGATGAAGAAATTTCTACTATGGGGTATTTTGGCATTAACCATTGCTTCTGCCACACATG
>JAEYNZ010000080.1 GCA_023412195.1 Bacteroidota bacterium | reverse complement strand
AAACAAATAAAATGATTTTTTATTGTATTTAACTTCAACTATCTGGTTTTTGTGCAATGTAAATTGTTGCAATCCCCAAAGTTAAAAGTTTATATGTAACATTTATAAATCCGCCGGTACGAAGAATCGCAACAAACTCATCCCCATCAGGAAATTCCAGCACCGATTCAGGAAGATAAGTATATGCCCGGTTGCTTTTTGATACCAGGCGCCCCATAAAGGGAAGAGCTCTTCTGAAGTACAGAAAATACAACTTCCTGAACAAAACGTTCTTTGGCTTTGAAAATTCCAGAATTATAAAAATACCTCCCGGTTTCAGCACCCGAAAAATTTCTGACAGCCCTTTTCTTAAATTCTCAAAATTTCTTACACCGAATCCAACGGTTGCTGCATCATAAGATTCATCAGTGAAAGGAAGATTTTCAGAATCAGCTTTTCTAAGTTCGATGATCCCGGAAAGACCTTTACTTTCAATCTTCTGTCTTCCTACTTTAAGCATGCCTTCGGAAAGGTCAATACCCGTTATGCTTTGTGGATTAAGCCTTGCTGCCTCCACTGCAAAGTCTGCAGTACCTGTAGCCACATCGAGTATGGTGGCTGGATTATAAAGCTTCAGTATCTGAATAGCTTTCCTTCGCCACGATTTATCAATATTTATGGAAAGAAGATGATTAAGCAAATCATACCTCGGAGATATTTCATCAAACATCTCCTCGACCTGCACTTTTTTGCTTCTTTCTGAATCCTTGTATGGAACTGCTGGCATGACTGGTGTAAAACGTTCCTGTTAATCAGGCAGTAGGCGTCATCTTATCAATGTATCCAAATGAGTTATCATCAATACGGATTTCTCCTTTGGTTATATGACCCAGAGTGAAAAATGGATAGTTTTTGTCAGTCATGAAATCAACGAAATCGTCTTCCTTTTCCGGAGCTACCTCAAGTAAAATCCTGCCCATTGCCTCGCCAAAAAGGAATGAATCGATCCGGATTTCAGCATCTGTGGTTATATCAAAACCCAATCCATTCGGAATGGCAGCTCTCAGAAGTGTAAAAAACAATCCTCCTTTACCCACTGGGCTAGCACTTCTCAAAAGATTTAATTCATGCAGTTCCTTCAGAGCCTGATGGATTTTCAATTCATCATCGATAGAAAAATCAGGCAGGGGGGAATCGGCAAGTCCATGATAGAATTCAAGGTATTCTGAAGAGCCAATATCATCAACTGAATGGCCCATGATAAAAATATTACCACCTTTTTCCTTGAAAGCATGTGTGGTCAGTTTGTTCTTGTCCTTCACATTACCCAGCATGCTGATGATAAGCGTTGGAGGCACAGGGCCATGACCGGTAAAATGATCGAACCTGATTTTTTTATCTGAAATTCTCAGGTTGAATTTCTCAGCTGCATGCTCAAGTCCGTTTTTGGCTCCCGATGCAATATAATTGCCATTTGGATCGGCAAAATTAATATGATATAGAAAAGCACTCATGGCAACAGGAGTTGCACCCATGCAAAGCATTTTTCTGGTTGCCCGTGATATCAAAATTTCAGCGGCCTTTTTGGGATCGTTCTGCAGATGATGGTGAAACGCATGGGTACTGATGGCCATACTTTCACCTGAAACTCCAATATCGAAAAAACCAATTTCCTGGTTGTCGCCATCACCTATTGAATCAGGAGACACTTCCCTGAAATCGTTAAAATAATTTATGCTCGACAAATTCGGGTTGACCATCAGGGAATAAATAACCTCACCGATATCTTTTGGTTCCGGAATGGATTCAATTGTAAACCCCTGTTCCTGCTGCAATGTGTCTTTCATTTTATATGTTTTTCATTTTACCTGTTTACCTGCTTCTATTCCTTTTTTCTGCGGTACTTTCTCCAATAAAAGCAAAAACAAAGGTAATTAAGTAAGTGGTTTATCCAAAAACTACTCTTTTTTTTTAATTTCGGGAAGAGAAAATTTGATGGAATTTATCCACTTCCGGAGCAGGTTTAATGCGGATATTTATGGTGATAATTTTTCACTTGAGCTCCTGAATGGATGAGAGCCTATAGTAAAAATCACCCGCAATATGAAAAAAACAGTATTAATTACAGGAGCTACATCTGGTATAGGAGAAGCAACAGCATGGATACTTGCTAAGAACAATTTTAACCTGATCCTGACAGGCAGACGAAGCAAAAGGCTTCAGCTGCTTAAAAGCAAAATTGAATCTGAAACACAGGCTGAGGTTTTTATACTGTGTTTTGATGTCAGGAATAAGGCAGAAACAGAAGCAGCCATAAATAAACTGCCTGAAAATTGGCAAAAGGTAGATGTTCTGATAAACAATGCAGGACTTGCAGTCGGACTTGGCAGCATTGCCGAGGGGGATACGGATGATTGGGAAAGAATGATAGATACCAACATTAAAGGCCTGCTGTACATCTCAAAAATCATTTCTGCCAGAATGATTGATCACGGTGAAGGCCATATCATCAATATTTCTTCCATTGCAGGCCGCGAAACGTATCCAATGGGAAATGTTTACTGCGCCAGCAAACATGCAGTTCAGGCAATTACCAAAGGCATGCGCCTTGATTTCCTGCAGCATGGAATTAAAGTTACTTCTGTTTGCCCGGGTGCCGTTGATACAGAATTTTCACTGGTGAGATTCAAGGGCGACCAGCAACGTGCTCAGAAAGTATATGAGGGAATCACTCCCCTGTATGCAGAAGATGTTGCTGAAACCATTCTTTTTGTTGTTACAAGACCAAAGCATGTAAATATTGATGATATTTTGATTATGCCGACTGACCAGGCGTACTCCCGCGATTTTAACCGACGATCCTAAATGATTGTCTTCACTAATTTTTTGTGTGATTTACCCAGATATTCCATTCCACAACCTAACTTTGCATGGATGAACAAAAAATGATGTCAGAAGCTATAGTAATAACACCGGTAAAAGATTCTCCTTCCACAACAGTAAAAACCATAGAAGCCATCTGTAAGTCAGATGCAAATTTCGACTACTATGTGTTTAATGATTTCAGTCAGCCTGAGACGAAGAACCTGTTGGAGGAATATAAGGCAAAATTTCACTTTAACCTCATTCATCTTGAGGAGATAACCAACACTCCCCCTCCCAACTATAAACTTGTTTTACAGAAAGCTCAGGATATAGCCATTCAGCAAAAAAAACCACTTCTTATCATTGAATCGGATGTCATCGTTCAAAAAGACACGATCAGAAAATTGATGGAGCTTTCAACAGAACTTCCCAGGCCGGCATTAATTGGTGCAATAAC
>JAEYNZ010000074.1 GCA_023412195.1 Bacteroidota bacterium | reverse complement strand
GAACAGCTTCTCCAGGAGCGTGACACCCTGTACCAGGAGCTTTCCCGTTTGAGAAAAATTGACCAGGGGGCATTGGAGGAAGCTGAGAACACCAACAAGAAATTAAACCGCATAATTGAAGAGAAAGACGCTAAAATCAATAAACTTCTAGATCAGCTTGCCTGGTTCAGGCGCAAGTTCTGGAAACCCTCCACCGAGAAGTACATACCACAAGACCCCAACCAGTGCAGGATTGATTTTGAGGGGCTGGATATGCTGCCGGAAGAAAAGAAATACGCACAGGAAGCAGAAAAAGAGGTTATCACGTACGAGAGGAGAAAACCTAAAAAAGAAAAGGAACAGCCGGTCCGGACATCACTGCCAGAGCATCTTCGTCGTGAAACAGAAGTCATTGAACCCGAGGGCATCGATGAAAACTGGGTGCGCATCAATGTTGAAGTAACTGAAGTTTTGAACCTGAAACCGGGAGAACTGTATGTGCGTCGTATTGAAAGACCGGTTTATGCATTGAAAAAATCGCTCCTGCTGCAGAATGTTGAGCAGGAATCCGGCAAAAATATCCGTATTGCTTCTTTGCCTGATAATTTACCACTTAAAAAAAGCAATGCAGATGCTTCTTTACTTGCAGATATAGAATTGGGAAAATATTTATACCACCTGCCTTTTCACCGCATTATAGCTATTTATAAACAGCTTGGTGTTTCAATCCCGGCATCCACCATGAACGGGTGGCATAAAGATGCCTGTGACCTATTAAGGGCGCTGTACCACCGGTTAAAAGAGATTGTGCTTTCATCGGATTATATACAGGTGGATGAAAGCACCATCCCGGTTATCAATAATGAAAAACAAAAGGCGGCAAAAGAATATCTCTGGGTAGTGAGGGCGGTAATCGAAAAGCTGGTATTTTTTCATTATGACAAAGGTTCCCGGGCACAAAAAGTAATAGTTGAACTGTTGCGTGATTTTAAGGGAGCGGTACAATCCGATGGATATGGGGCATATTCCATTTATGAAAATAAAATGGGTGTCTTGCTTCTTGGGTGCTGGGCCCATGCCAGAAGAAAATTTGAGGAGGCAAGGCAGGAAGATAAAACCGGGGCTGAATATGCTCTTGGGCAAATAGGCCTTCTTTACAAGGTGGAGACTATGGCCGATGAGCAGAACCTGGATGACCGGCAGCGGGCAGAATTGCGCTGCAGGCTGGCATACCCTATCATGCAGGCTTTTGAAAAATGGATTGAAACTTATTACCCCAAGGCACTCCCCAGGGGAAGAATGGAACGGGCATTAAGATATACTCACATCATATATCGCCGTCTGGCCCGTTACCATCTTGACGGAAAGTACAAAATAGACAACAACCTTATTGAAAACAGCATCCGGGGGATGGCAATCGGCAGGAAAAATTACCTTTTCTGCGGCAACCATGACTCTGCTGAAAATGCTGCCATCATGTATTCACTGATGGAATCCTGCAAGGCCCAGGATATAGATCCGAGGGAATGGCTGACTGATGTTTTGAAAAGGATAACTTCCTACAATAATGATTACAGCCTTGATTTGGCAAACCTTCTTCCTCACAACTGGAAGAAAGCCCGGGAGTGTCAGACCGTGTCCGACTGATTCCAAAAAAAGTTGTAATTGTTTGGACAAATCCAATTTTTCTCCAAGATTTTTGTAAAAATCCAACCCGAGTCCGAAAGATTACAAGAATTGTTGGACATTATTAGACGGGTTTAGCCGAATGCTTACTAAAAAATAAAGGTCCCTGTAGTTTATTTAAACTCTATGTTGACAGGACAAAGATTAAATCAGATTTATTTTTCCCATATTGAATATGACATACTTCCTTTAAATTACCATTAATTGAAAGCATATGTTCCTTCCTTGTTGCAATTCACAGTAAATTTTATTCGTTTAAAGTTGCCTTCATTAATAAAACATTATAGTTCCAGAAATATTACCTATAGACAATATCAGCAAAATGCCCTTTCAAATCAGCATTCTGCATTTTCATGAATGTTAAAACGAAGATAGTTTTACCCGCTGATTGCATAGCCAATCAAAATAGAAAAACCATTAAATCAATTTTTATGAAAATTATTACATTTTTCATTATCTTACTTATGTTTGTAATTCACGCATACGGGTTTCCAAAATACAATCATAAGTTTAATACAGCAGATTCTGGTGCAGGATTTTTTAATAAAACTTCTTCTTTGCAGAATGTAAACTACTTATCAATTGGAGACTTGTCCCTTCAGGTATTCTCAGCTGGTGTCAAATACCAAGAGTTATATTCTGAATTTCCATTATTTTTCGCAGAAGTACCGGCTGCTAAAAACCAAAATGAGACAATGATGGCAGGTGAGATTACTATGGTTAATCATATGGTTGATGGATCTTTTGACTCATGGAACTATGACAGTAAAACCCCAGTGGGAATGAGTACTTTTGCCAATGGCGGTTCATATACCTATGAGCACAGCAATGATGCTAAGATGGGCACCAAGTCCTTTAAGGCATTAAGTGCTTCCACAACATCTTCCTATACTTTTAGTTTTACTGATATAACCAGAAATTCAGGAGATAAAATTTATTTTGGGGCATGGATAAAAACAAGCAAAAGAATCAGCAGTGGTTATTTAAGTGATCATTCCGGATACATGACCATTCCAAGTAAATCAGACACCTGGGAATGGTGCTCTTATATAACCTCTTCTACTGCAACAAAAACAGGTTTACAATTCAGATTAAATAAACCTGACAAAAAAGTTGGTGATTATATAATGCTGGACGGAGTTTTTTATATAAATCTGACACAGGTATTTGGAGCAGGAGCAGAACCCGATATTCTTGATCTGGATATGTTCGTACGGAACCATGATTATTTCAATGCTTCAGATCCACAGGCAATAAATAATTTTATAAATCTTATTGAGAATTATAAGAAAACAGATCCTATACTTCAGGCAAGACAGACCAGGCTTTCCAATAATACATTAAGAGTAGGGACATATAACACGAAATCAGGATTTACTCAGTTTAATTTAACCCGAAAAAATATAGCTGATATGAATTTGGACCTAATAGGTCTTCAGGAAGTTGCAGAACCATATGACCAATCCAAAAGTTTTAATAATTTGATATCGAATTATAATTTAAGCCACTCCCACCATTTTCCAATAAAAAGAACAACCTATGATTATGGTATTGTTGGAATTGGGATAGGTTCAGCCTTTCCATTAATAGATCCAACCAGTATCCCGGATGATTATAACGGTTGCATCAAAACTGTTGTGAAATTCGGGGGAAAGAATGTTTCATTCTACAACACCCATTTAAAAGTTCCCGATAATAATACTGAGGCAAAAACATATATCGATAAATTATGGAATAATATTATTTCAAAAGATACTGCTGAATATATAATTGTCACGGCTGACTTCAACGCACCGAAAGGAACAGCAGATTTAGGTATTTTTCAGTCTTTCGTAGATAATGGGTTTAATTCAGCACAGGGACCTGCACATGGATGGTATTCCACCTATATAGGAAGAAATGATCTCTGGATTGATAATGTACTGGTTAAAGGATTCAAAATACTTAACACAGGAATAAAAAATCCATCAGTAGCATCTGATCATAACGCTTTTTGGGCAGAAATACAAATGATATCAGATTCTAAAATTGACCAGACACTTCCTGTATTGAAAAATGTTCCTGCAGATAAAAACCTTGGAAACAATCCTAAACTTCCATCATGTGATGCAAACGTAACAGTCACTGGAGGATGCAGTGAGACTACTGTAGCCTGCACACCCGGCTCCATTATAAAGGACGGTTGCAAAAGAAGTCAGACCTTTATCTACACAGCTACTGATGCCTGTGGGAACAAAGATCAGGCCTCAACCACCTATACATGGACTGAAGACCTGACACCGCCGGTTCTGGCAAATGTTCCTGCAGATAAAAACCTTGGAAACAATCCTGAACTTCCATCATGTGATGCAAAGGTAACAGCTTCTGACCAGTGCAGTAATGCTACAGTAACCTGTTCACCCGGCACCATCATAAAGGATGGGTGCAACCGAAGCCAGACCTTTACCTATACAGCTACTGACGCCAGCGGAAACAAGGCCACGGCCAAAACCACCTATACATGGACAGAAGACCTGACTACTCCGGTCTTATCAAATGTTCCTGCAGATAAATACCTTGGAAATAATCCTGAACTTCCGTCATGTGATGCAAAGGTAACAGCCACGGGAGGATGCAGCGAAGCAACAGTAGTCTGCACACCCGGTACCATCATTAAGGATGGTTGCAACAGAAGCCAGACCTTTACCTACACAACAACTGATGCCACCGGAAACAAGGCCACGGCCAAAACCACCTATACATGGACAGAAGACCTGACTACTCCGGTCTTATCAAATGTTCCTGCAGATAAATATCTTGGAAAAAATCCTGAACTTCCGTCATGTGATGCAAATGTAACAGCTGCTGACCAGTGCAGCGAGGCCACGGTAAGTTGCACACCCGGTACCATCACACTGGATGGACACACCCGCACCCAGATTTTTCACTATACAGCTACTGACGCCAGCGGAAACAGCGTTACGGCCACAACAACCTATACCTGGACCGCAGGCATTCCTGCACCTGTAGCGGATTTTACAGCAACTGAAAATATTCTCAAAGAAGGTGAAACTGTGCAAATAGAGGATTTATCAGACAACAATCCGGTATCCTGGTCATGGAAATTTGAAGGAGGAACACCAGGAACATCAGCGCTCAGGAATCCAGTGGTTCGATATCACAACCCGGGCAAATACAGCGTTACATTAACAGTTGCCAATGCAAGTGGATCGGATACCAAATCGGTTGAAAATTTCATCACAGTGGAAGAATACGATGAACTTACCACAGGTGTTGAAAAGGAAGGACAACCTTTACTGTTCAGGCTATATCCTAATCCTGCCAGCAAAAACATTGTATTGGAAATGAATCCAGCATCTACTGGGTTTATTTATACTGTTTATGATATGACCGGCCGGAAATTAAAAACCGATAAAATCTTATCTGAACGTACTACTATCGATCTCTCAGAACAACTTCCCGGATTTTATTTAATGGTGATAAAAAATGGTAATCAGTTATTAAGGGAAATGATTGTAAAACAATAAGCAGTTTATTCTTAATCTTAATAATAAAAAGGCTATCAAATATCGGGCAGCCTTTTTCTTTATACACAAATTTTCTTCCTGTTTTTATAAATAAATAGTGTTGGATAGGGTTAATCTGATCTCACCAGGCCTTCTTTATCATTTTTAAAATTGCCTTACCGGCGGCGGCATGCCCTGACCCATCTATCTGGTTGGTGGTGCCGCAAAAATACAGGTCTGTATCAGGATTATACCAGGCAAAGGAGCCTGTTTGTCCCCAGAATCCTAATATTTCACTGATGGGTTTAAAGGGTGAAATGAACCATGGGGTCCACAGCTTTTCAAGACCGATTCCATAGAAAAAAAGACCCGGAGGCGGTAAAATCAAATTCCATTGTTTTAAATGCTCAAGGGTTTCTACCGGAAAAAAATACCCCTGAAAAAATGCTTTAAGAAAAATCATACATTCTGCCGCTGTTGATACAATTCCCCCTTCTGCAGATACAGATGTCATGTACTCCGGAAGCCATAGTTTTTTTGTTTTATAGTAGAAGGGTACAGGTGACTGGTCTGCCGGATCTGAATATACATAAGTTTCCTTCAATTGAAGCGGATCAAAAATATAATCCCTGAAAACCTCTCCAATGGTTTTGCCGGTGACAGATTCAATAATTTTCCCTAAAATCTGATAATTTGTATCTGAATAAGTTCCCTTTTTTCCCGGACTGAACTTCGACTTCAGTTTCTTGACTGTATGGATGGCTTTGTCAAAATCCCATCCTTCATCCACTCCTTCCATCAACAGATCTGCTGCTGATTTACCATACTTGTTTTTATGAAAAAAATAATCTGGCAAACCGGAGGTATTGGAGATAAGATGCCTGATGGTAATTTGTGAGGTGTAATCAAATCCATTAAGAACATGAAGTCCCCGTGTATGTACTTCCGACAAATATTCTGTTATTTAATCCTCCAGTGTTAATCTTTTTTCCTGTGTCAGAAGCATCACAACAGCAGTAACATAAAGCTTGGTAACACTTGCGATAAAATAACGGCTATCCTGATTCATATCTCCGGCAGCTCCTGTCCATGTAAACCTGCCATCACCGCTTTCAACACACAAAACAGCACTAAAAATTTTATCTTTTTTTAAAAGGGTTTTTAAAAGTTTTTCCAGAAAATGGATATCAGAAACGCCCATTTTTATTACTGTAAGTATAATGTAAGCATCTTATTTGAAAAGTGGTCCAAAAATACATCTTCCAAACAAATCTGCAATACAATAAGGGACACAAGGGATCGGTGGAATGGTGGGGCATTCGCCTGCAGCTAACAGCTTAAATCTTTTCGCTTGCTAATTGCTGTTGAACAAATCTGTAACATCAGCCACCAGTTTCGGATACCGGGCCGCACCTTTCTCATACCTATCCCTGAATTCTACTATAGATGTATCCACTGTAAAGAATTCTTTTTTTTATTCTACCCTGCAACAGGTAAGAATTTTTTACCATGAAATTAAAAATCCTGCTTTTAATACTTGTCATGGCGAAGGTTCAATTAGAATGCATTATCAGTAATTAAAAATTAAAAAATGTTACAGGGATTGGCGGGAGAAACCAGGAGCATGGTTAAAAATTTAACGGACTACTGTGACTGGTGTGACTGGTGAAACACAAGTGACTTAATAACTTAATTAAGGCCTTTAAGAGCTTTAAGACCAGCAATATATTAAAAAAGCTGCAGAACCTAATCTGGCACACTTGCAGCTAGTTACTGGCAGCTTTTATTCAGCAAAAATGCTTAACCCACTTTTAGTAATCCCGTTCTCGTTAAAGGATTCTATTGAAAACCAATAAGACTGATTAGTATTTAAACTATTGATGATTAATGTAGTATCACCATATACCATGTAATTTAGATACAGCTTGTTCTTATCTGTTCCATAACTGATGTTATAGCCGATTGCCCCTTTTGAGGTTTCCCAGCTTAATTCGACACTTCTCCTGTTTTCAGGATCTCTTATGACAGCCATGCTTTCATTTTGAACGGGTCTCTCTCCCCTGCCCTTACCAAAGACCCTGAAACCGCTGATTGCAAATTGTCCGCCCGGCACTTCAATACTGTTAATCCTTAAATAACGACACGATACACTATTTCCCGGTTGGATGTAATCGTGAGTGTTGTCGCTGTCATTGGTCGATTTATCGGTTAGCAAAGTCCAGTTTGAACCGTCATTTGAATAATCAATTGTGTATTTATGTGACAGATTCTTTTCCCTTCCATAAATCTCAGTATTGTGTTCTGCAAAATTAATCTGGATGGCATATACATCATGTGTGCTATCCATATCCAAAATGACATATTCACCCGCCTTGCCACTCTCAGCTGCCCAGTAGGTCCTGATGTCTTCATCAGTCATGTTATAAGCTGGCAGGGTATCGACCGATGAAGAAACGCTTAAATTTTTTCCGTAAGACAGGAGCATCCATCCTGTAAAGATATCTTCAAACCCATTGGCTTTTTTCTTAGGAATAATCATTGGATAATCACCAAATTTTGTGATGGAATACATAACCCCGTCATCGTCATAAAATACGGGGTATAATCCCAATCTACGCTCAAAAACATGCTTCTGTGAAATGGTAATGGTTCCGATGTGCCATGAATTTCCCCATTCATCTGTAAGCGAACTGCCGTGTCCTGCGCCTGCAGCAAACCCTTCAGGCTTGTAAATAGCCGGATTATGCTCCTGGAGTTCAAACGGACCTAATGGACTGTCAGAAATATAAACTCCGTCAGCATAGCTTTTATATTCTGTGCCCGGACCTGAATACTGCAGATAGTAAATTCCATTTCTTTTGGTCACCCATGCTCCTTCTATCCACGGATCCTGGTTAACCAGTGTATTGTAATCGCCCGGGACTTCCCAGCCATGTGCTGAAGGATTTGCATGAACCAGTTCCACAGGTTCTCCCAAAAATGCGAAGTTTCTGCTGTAATCAACCTCCACTCCATGCAAGGGCCTTTCATTAGAACATCCCCAGTAAAGGTATAAGCGGTTATCATCATCCAGCAGAAAAGCAGGATCCCATACTGGTACCTCAAGCTCTTCCACTGCAACCTGCCATACTCCTTTCAAAGGTTCAGTGCTCTTATAGATAGTGCTTTTTTCAGTAGATGACCCCATAAAATAAATGGTGTCATTCAGTACAACAGCCGTTGGGGCATATTCTTCCACAGGAATCTGATCAGTGGCAATAAATGTCCAGTCGATCAAGTCAGGAGAGTGCCAGTATCCGCCCGATTTTGATGCAAACAGAAAGTACCTGTCCTTGTACCATACAATGGTGGGGTCAGCAGCTTCCCGTCTGGAAGGTTTATCCAGAGTAAACCTGTAGCTCAGGTTAACAGGATTGCAAAATGTACTCCTATCTGATTTGTTGGTCTGAATACCTGTGTGACATGCGGTCAATGTAACCAGGATTATCAACAACGCCGAAAATGTTTTCATAAATGATGTTGTTTTGTTTTAGTCAGGACGAATTTTTATTAAGCCATTCTTAGGTTTTTATGTAAAGATAATTCTTTTGTTCTTTATCTCCCCTGATGGCTTTACAATCAAATGAAATACTTCATAAATA
>JAEYNZ010000056.1 GCA_023412195.1 Bacteroidota bacterium | reverse complement strand
GCAAGAAGCTTTTAACCCAAACGCTTTAGTTGAGTATCAAGAAAAATACAAACAAAAGAAAATCAATCAACTAAAAAAGAAATTACAACTTTTGGAAGCAGCATAAAATCAGGAGTTACATAAAAGTATCAAGACTTTGATCCTGCTCAATCAAGATGAATATTTTTCTAAATATTAGCCATTCCTGATCCCGAAGGGACCACATGTTTATAGAAAGCAGGCATCACCAGAGTAGCCTGACCCTGAATGGGTCAAATGTGAAATGCAATTAATGCCCAATTTTTAGACACGCACAAACATGCGACTCCTTCAGAGTCCGGAGAATCCCTGTTTACCTTATGCTACAAACATTTGAACCCTTCAGGTTCACCTACTAACTGCTCTTAGCAGGGTTTACTCCAGATAATAAATGATAATCAATATATTGCTTCTGGTTATATAGTAGGGTCTTGCGTCTAGATACTATAAATCTTGATACCCATGTATCAAATTATCTTCAGAATGTCTGTTACTTCAGAGGTACAGATCATTTACAGATGATGCAGAAAAGCAGGATTACCAAGGTCAGGCAATATTTGTATAAACTGCCTGGACATCGTCATCATCTTCGAGCTTATCCAGCATTTTCTCTATGTCTTCAAGCTGTTCTTCAGTAAATTCTACCGGGTCATTGGGAAATCGTTTAAGATTTGCTTTCTGCACGTCAATCTTCATATTCTCAAGCTTATGGGCCATATCGCCAAAACTTGTGTAATCGGCATAAGCATAAAACACCCCTTCATTCTCCTCAATATCTTCCAGTCCGGCATCTATCAGTTCGAGTTCAAGTTCTTCAATATCCATTCCTTCCTTCTTTTCAAATTCAAATACGGCTTTTCTTGAGAACATGAATTCGAGTGAACCAGTCGGCACCTGGCTGCCTCCAGCCTTATTGAAATAGCTTTTTACATTGGCAACGGTCCGGGTGGTATTATCGGTTGCACATTCCACAAAAACAAGAACTCCATGGGGCCCTTTACCTTCGTAGTTAACCTCGGTGAAATCGGCAGCATCTTTTCCGTTTGCACGTTTTATAGCTGCCTCAATATTTGTTTTAGGCATATTTTGCGCCTTGGCATTCAGAATGGCAGTACGCAAGGCTGCATTTACATCGGGATCAGTTCCTCCGGATTTGGCTGCAATTGTGATTTTCTTTGCGAGTTTGGGAAATGTCCTCGACATCAGATCCCAACGTTTCTCTTTAGCTGCCCTGCGATATTCAAATGCTCTTCCCATGGTTCAGAATTTTGTGGAATGAATTTTTATGCGAAAATAAAACTAGAAATTGAAATCCCGGTTAAATGGCTATAAAAATTCTTGTGCTTTTTACTTTTCCACATTTGGAAACATTTAATCCACCCTGGCAGTACCCCCATCCAATGAGACAAATTTTCGTGCTTTTTAAATTAAGAGGATCAAAATTTATTGGACAAATAGTAGCAGACCACGACACAATAAAAAGAATTACACGTGAATATAAAATAAAAAACCCTATGAAGTATTTTTACCAGATGGTTACTTTCCGGGTTTCTATGAGACTGTCGCATAACAGCCTTAAAATGTAATTTCCGGGCATGCAATCAGAAACATCGATGGTAATTCCGTTCCGCAGATTTTGTTCGTCGCATAACTTCGAATATTTTACCGAACCACTTACATCAACCAATTCAACCATATACGTGCCACAGAGGGCATTGCTGAAGCTGACACGCAGCTGATCTTTTACGGGGTTGGGCCAGATATCAAGTGTGTTCTTCATTGATACAATCTCTTCCGTTTCAACAGTTATGGTAGTTTTGGCGTCGTAATCGTCAGGTGTTGCTTCAATTTGCCACACATTATCGGTGGCGATACTGTAAAACTTGTATACAGATCCCACTTCACCTATAAATTCGGCAGAAATTTCATGTGTATCGGTCATTCATGGATAAAGCAAGGTATCGTTTTCAAGTACAAAAATGGTATAGCTGCCAATTCCGGAGCCCTGATCTGAGCCGGTCCAGTCTACAGAGAAGCGACTGCCTGTAGTTGCTTCCAGCGGGTAAACCTGACTCTGAGGAGCATCCATATCCAGTATATTCAGATAATCATTGGTTACAATAGGTTCGTTGGCATCAAATACAATCGTTGCCTGATTTCGTATTTCATCGTTTGTCCCCAGTTCGTCCTTCAATCCAACGAAAAAACTTACAAATCCATCACCCTCAGGAGGAGTCATGTTTGGTGGCAGAAAGCCCAGGAAGGGGTCTTCTTCCAAATCCATAGTTTCGGGATTTAAAGACAGGAACTCCCATTTTATAACACCAGATAAAGTATCGAGTCGTGCAGAAACACGGGTTATCAGATTCAGTTCCGGGCGTAAATCAATATCCATTGAGAATTCATTTAATTTATTGCCGGGAGGAGAAATAACAGTGTCGCCCCATCCAAAGGAACTGAATCCGAACTCTGAAATATCATATACCGACAAATCCAGTGTATCTGTAATTACAACTATATGTGCCGGGGCAGTGGCTTCTTTTTTATTTTCGAATAAAACCGTGTAGGGCATCATATTGTATTTGGCTATATAATTCTGATCTCCAAAGCCTGCAGGACCCACCATTTCATTGGGATCGAAGGAGGAGACAGCATGAATACGTTTTTTATTCCTGTATCTTGGATCGAATGCATTTAAACAGTCCTGATGAGCCAGGTAACCCTGGTACATGTTATTTATGATGGAGGTTATTTTCAATCCTATTTTGATAGCTTTAACAGGTGATAAATCGCCGATGCAGCTTATGGCTGCAGATGCTAACGAATAGCCCCAGTTTTGAAGGGCTGTATGCTGTTCATGTTTGGGTTTGGCTGCATCCCACGGATTAAAGACAAATGTTGAAAAGTCGTACACACAATCAACAGGAAGCACCATGCCTAATAAATCCATTGCAGATGAAGATGCAGCATGAGCAGCAGAAAGAGCAATACAAGCATTCAGCTTCGTTTTATCATCGGGCCAGTCATCCGGATTAAAAGAGGCACTCTTGGTTTCAGGATCAACAATTTCAAAAAGCGGGGCGTTTGCCCAGGCTTCTATATGGAAATCATCCGGACTTTTTATCCTGAACCGGATGCTATGAGAACTATTCGCCTCCAGCACTGAAATGAACAACGGATAAAACCTGGCATGATGTCCCGGTTCAAAATAATTCTCCACTACATCGTAGAGTGTGTCCATCCGTTCTGCGATCTCAGGCGTCTGGGATTTCATATACTCACTGGCTTCAACCTTAAAGTCGATAAACTCAACTTCAAGCCCGGAGAGGTTGCTGATAACAATGTTTAACGGGACTCCCAACGCATCCATGTTGCCTTTATTCCCGTAGTTTATTGTATAGGTTTGCCACATATTAAATAAAGTCATTCCCCTGCCCGTAATGGAAACCCACGGATCCGGATTTTTGGCTTCAACCACTGTAAATGCTTCTTCAAGTATTAGGTCTGTGTTACTTCTCCGGACAACCACATCGTACTTTCCCAAATCTGCCTCCTTCATAAAAAAGCGTCCGGCCAGTTGTCCGGGTGCCGGAGCCCAGAGGTCTTCACCAGGTATTTCTGCACCGTTCTTACGCAGCAGAAATGTACTGCCTTCAGGCGTAAGTCCTCCCCCAAAAACAACAATGGTTACAAAACCTGCATTACCTGTTTTGACCGGCTCAACCTTGTCAAGTCCCTGGATGGTAACATTCCCTACCGCTCCTGTTACACTGTTTTCATTTTTTGAAAGAAGCGAAATAATGTATTCACCTGCTGCTGAATAGGAATGCTTCGGATTTCCCTGTTCTGAAGAACTGCCATCTCCAAAATTCCAGAGCCAGGAAGAAGCATTTTCTGATTTATTATTCAACGATACATCATTGCCTGATTGGTACAATTCAATTGCAGGAACCGGCGGATCAAAATCCGATGTATTCAAAGTTCCCATGTAAACCGGGATGCCATCATTCCCGTTTCCTGTAATATCTTTAAAGGTATCATCAAAATTGATGAAAAGCATCAGACCTTCTTCTTCGCCGGTAAGCTTTTTTGTCTGGTTCTCCAGTAATTCTTCCTGGGACAGGGCCCTGTTCCATAAACGCACATCGTCCATTTGAAATTTGGTATCGTAATACCAGCTGTTGCCCATCATTCGCGAACCAATCATAAGCATTCCGTCATCCTGGGTTATAGATCCCGTGACCGTCAGTTTTTTATGCACCAGACCGTCGATATACAAAATCAGGTTGTTCAGTCCTCCGTTGGCATCGTATGTAAAAGCAAGGTGGTGCCAGAGGTTGTCATTTATATCTATATCACTCCAGTTTACAAAACTTCCTTTATCAGTCTTAATACCTGCATTAACTTTAATCATCCCTTTGTCTTGTCTAAAACCCATCTGGTAGCCTGTCGGACTGTTGTCGTATCCATCATAACCGTTCACTTTAGCCAGAATACTAAAATTTGCTTCCGTACCAGGAAGAATCTTCACCCACACCTCGGCAGTCATTGCTGAATCAAACCGGATGCTTTCTGAAGAGGGAACAACTACCAATTCAGCCTGACGGGTATTTTTAAGATCCTCGATATATAAAGCCTTGTTTTCAAGACCTGGTTCAGGTTGCGTTTTAACATTCCGGTAGAATATATCCTGGTCAGTGCCATCTCTCCAAAGGGCCTGTGAAATCCAGTGCATTCCCCCTTCCTGATCTATTTCCAAATATGAATTCATAAAACCATGTGACATATTTATGATGTTGCTTTCAAGAAACGGTGCCAAAGAAGTTCCTCCTGAAAATGTCTTTCCCCCATCCTCCGATTTGATTGAAAACAACCAGTTGCCTGTAAGGAAAATTGTTTTACCACTTTCATCCGCAGGATCTGTAACAATGGCTGGCAATGAAGATTTACCCACATGCGCAATTTCAGGATTCATTATTCTGCGTGGTTCTGAAAAGGTGGCACCGTTATCGTGCGAATAAGCAAAATAAAACTGATTGCCCGGGTTGTTGTTCGTTGGATAAGAAGTAGCTGCAAGCCAATAAACATTTCCGTTTTTGGCAGCAACAGTTTCACTTCCGTTTTGTAAAGTTTCAGGGAAGAGGGAACCAATATCCTTAGCCGTTTCAAAGGAGTTTCCTCCATTGGTTGAACGGGCATAATATGTTGTCCACACATCTCCTTCAGCATATCCTGTAAAAACAGCATGAATGTAATTTCCCGAGCGGACAATCTTGGAAGAGAAGTGACTGTTATGCACTACGTAGCAGCGTTCACTCTCGGTTTCGGCTTTCATATATGTTGCCGAAATTTTATTGGTTGTGAATGACGTTCCGTTTTGGGTGGTAGTTACCCAAACTTTACCAATGGTAATGTAGCCATAGGAAGTAGAATAATCGCCGTGAAGTACGATCATTTGTCCTCCATCATAATATAAATCAGCAATATAAGTACTTTCATCAGAAAATTTTGTGTCTGAAAATGAATTTCCGTTGTCAGAAGAGAACATTGCCCAGGTTCCTTTTTTATCTCCGGTTCCATGATATGCTATTGCAACTTTTCCCTGAGCTGCCTTTATAAAAACATGATCAATAGATTTATAACCACCCGAAGTCGCTGCGATGATTCGTTCACTTTCAAATGAAACACCACCGTTTTGTGACCGGAAATAATGTACCCTGCCAATACCGCCTGCGTCGTAGTCATAATCGGAGGCACAGATATGTACCACATCGTCGTCAACTGCCAGACGCCTGTTTTCAAGCGCAATCGCTCTGCCTCTGTCCTTAAATGTCATAATAATCCGTGATTCTTCCCATGTTTCTCCCAGATCGGCAGAACGGCGATAATAAAGATTTGCCTCCCTGTTGGCAACACTTTGTGTCCAAACCACATGAACATTATTGCCTGAGACGACAATTTCGGGAACTTTATCATCATAACCTGCACCGGTTGTTCCTTCCGAAAGGTTAATAAGATAATTTGAAAGATCAGGATTACTGGAAATTCCAGTCAATGCAGATGTGGAAAAAAGAAGCAGAAATGCTGCGTAATGAATTCCGGTTTTTGGTTTCATCGTCAGGTAATTTTAATTTTAGAGGTCTTAAAATTAAAACGTGAAAACCATAATGAATGCTCATACAGTAAAATGGATGTTCAATCCGTAAAAAAAAATTGCACAAAGGTCAACAACAACTTATTTCCCTCTAAATTAACTTTGATATTGGCTGCGGAAGTAAATCGGCTTTTAAATTCTTTCCGGAGATTTAGATTACGCCGAAATGTTATCAGCACATAACAATATTCACCCTATAGATTTTAACATTTACTGCTGCAAGGGTAATTTTAATCATCCGATTGATAAATAAAAATGAAATATTTGCCCGGTATCAGGGGCAATTGGTCATCAGTCTTTTAACTTTCGTGGCTTACAAACTTTATTTTTCTTTTTCACCTTTGCCCGGCAACTTTTACATTCATATTTGGGATCTTCCTTGTCTTCGAAATCTTTCTTTTTACAAGCTGTTGTCATTCATGTCCTCCACTTTGTTGTTCACGATGAACCAGAACGATATTAACAGGGTAATTGTTGCGTAAATGTAAAGCCAGTTTTTCCGCGGCATACACCGACCTGTGCTGCCCGCCGGTGCATCCAAAGCTTACAGAGAGGTGGGTAAACCCGCGGTCGAGGTAATTTTTAACCGATTGCTCCACCAGTGTCTTTACTGGTTTAAGGAACCATTTCATTTCAGAATTGTGTCTCAGGAATTGCTGCACTTCCGGATCTTTCCCCGAGAGAAACTTAAACTCAGAATATCTTCCCGGATTATTAATTGCCCGGCAATCGAATACAAACCCTCCCCCGTTTCCGGAAGAATCTTCAGGGATTCCTTTTTTATAGGAGAAACTGGTAATGCTGACAGTCAATTTAGCCCTTGACTGCCCAATCTCCTTAAGTGTTTCAGATTGTGTAAGCAGGGAAAGTACGTTCACCAGTTCAGGAAGTTCAACCGGCAGGTTCAAAACAGGCAGCAGGTTTTGAAGATTCCTGATTGCATAGGGGATACTCTTCAGAAAATGTTCCTTCTTTTCATAAAACCCCCTGAACCCATATGCGCCCATAGCCTGCATAATACGGATAAGAACAAATCCGTTGAAATAGGATGTAAATTCACTCTCATTAACAGTAATATATTTTTTCAATTCTGAAAGGTAAAAATCGAACAGCTGGGTACGTATGGGAGGAGGGATATCAGCCTTTCCGTCGTATAGCAATGATGCCAGATCGTATTGGAGGGCACCCCGGCGGCCTCCCTGGTAGTCGATAAAATAAACTCCGCCATCTTTAAGCATTACGTTACGCGATTGGAAGTCACGGTACAGAAAGTATTCTGAAGGTGCAGAAAGCAGGTAATCGCTGAAAACCATAAAATCATCCTCCAGTGCCTGTTCATCAAAAGGTATTTTAGCCAGTTTCAGGAAATAGTATTTAAAATAGTTCAGGTCCCACATCATCGACTGCTTATCAAAAGCATCCCTCGGATAGCACACTGAATAGTCGATATCCCTTCCGGCTGTAATCTGAATCCGGGGAAGTATCCTGAGTACTTTGAGATATTCTTCAATAACAGTGTCGGAGAAGCCTTCTGTCTCCCTTTTTTCAGACAGGAAATCAAAAAGGGTTATATTGCCCAGATCTTCCATCAGGTATTTCTTCCTGTCGTCGCTTATTAAGTAAATTTCAGGTACAGGAAGGCCTTTCTGCAGGAACTGACTGGTAAATGTAAAAAACGCTGTATTCTCTTTCACATCGGCATTCCATGCACCAATAACATTATGACTGTTACTTGTAATCCGGCAGTATTCCCTGTATGACCCGGAAGGAGGAAGCATGGTTACAGTGATTACTTTTTCTCTAAAATGGTTTTCAAAAAGTTGTATGATCTCGTTTTTTACTTTGTTTTTCAATGTAATGAAAATTAAAAGATTATATATATTTTTATGCCTTTGGTTCGTATGAAGACAAAAAGTTTTATCAAAAATATTCATTTTTTAAGGATCCTCCGCATTTTTTTTGTTGCCGCTGGTATTTTATTCCTTGTCATGATCATACTTGCGTTCACCACCCTGCCCTTTTGGGGCATTCACTGGCTGGGAACAAGCAAGACCGAATTTAAAGGAGAACCGGGAACTATTATCCTGCTGGGTGGTGGTGGGATGCCAAGCGAGAGCAATCTTATGCGAAGCTGGTTCACTGAAAAGGCTGCCCGCAGTTATCCGGCTGCCAGGGTGTTGATTGCCATGCCCGGAGATACTGCCGACCATAAGAGTACCCCGCGGCTGGTGGAAGAAGAACTTTTAATACGAGGACTTGAGCGTAACCGGATTTTTTTTGAAAACCAGGGGACCAACACCCGCGCCCAGGCTCTTTTTTGCAGTGAAATGCTTAATTCTTCAGAAACCATACTGCTGGTAACATCACCCGAACACACCCGGCGCGCTGTTTTGTGCTTTCAAAAAACCGGTTTCAGAACAGTATATGCCCTGCCTGCATTTGAGCACGCAACCGAGGCTGATCTTACCTATAAGGATAAAGATCTTGGAGGGAGAAAAATCATTACCCCTGATGTGGGAGAAAGCACTTCAGTAAGATACCAGGTATGGAACCACCTGAAATATGAAATAATATTTGCCCGGGAACTGGCAGCAACAGTTTATTATAAGCTGAGAGGCTGGATATAATAAGTAAAATTATGCCTCAAACCAGCTGTTCTGCCAGGATAAAAGCCTTAAAAATTATATACCAGCATTTAATGTCGATTCCCTTGTATAAGTTTTCGTCGGTCAGTAATACTTTTTTCTGAGGAACTTGTGTCTGTATGTCTTAATGCCGATTTATTATTTTGCACGCCTCCAAAACTTGCAACAGAAAAGTGAAACATCTATTTTTACATAGTTAAATACAATTTATATGCAACCTGATTTTAGCCTGCTGAAATCCCGGCTTGAAGGAGATTTATTCACCGACAATGTTCAGCGTGTACTTTATTCAACCGATGCATCTCAGTACAAAGAGATGCCTTTGGCAGTTGCACGTCCGAAGAACAAGGAGGACATCCGCAAACTCATCCTGTTTGCCCGGGAAAACGGTACTTCTTTAATTCCACGGGGAGGGGGTACATCACTTGCCGGTCAGGTTGTGGGAAGCGGTATTGTGGCAGATATTTCAAAGTACATGAACCGCATCGTGGAAATTAATCCTCAGGAACGCTATGCCATTGTTGAGCCGGGAGTGGTTCTGGCAGAGCTTAACCTGGCACTGGCATCTTACGGATTGCAGTTTGGCCCGGAAACCTCCACTGCCAACAGGTGTGTAATCGGGGGCATGCTGGGTAACAACTCATGCGGACTGCATTCACTGATTTACGGCAGCGTACGGGAACATATCCTTGAAGTGGAAGCCATTCTTGCTGATGGTTCAGATGTAACTTTCAGGGCACTTACTAAGGAAGAATTTCAGCAGAAGCTGAACGGAAATCCCAACAAACTGGAGAAAGCCATTTATCAGAACATATACAATATCCTTTCGGACAAGACCAACCAGGATGAAATCAGGAAGAATTTCCCTCACCCCTCGCTTACCCGTCGTAATATGGGGTATGCAATAGATTCATTGCTTGAGACAGAAATTTTTTCGGAGGGGGGTCCACAGTTCAATTTCTGCAAGTTGCTGGCAGGATCGGAAGGAACTTTGGCTTTTTCATACCGCATCAAGCTGAACCTGATACCGTTGCCCCCGGTGCACAAGGGACTTGTATGTGCCCATTTTGAAACACTTGAAGAATCGCTTGAGGGTAACCTGGTGGCACTTCAGCATCAACCGGGAGCCATCGAACTGATGGACGACATCATACTTGAGTGCACCAAGGAAAACATTGAACAGAATAAAAACCGTTTTTTTGTACAGGGAAATCCGGGAGCCATCCTGATGATTGAATTTGCCTGTGAAACCGAAAAAGAGTTGCTCGATAAAGCGGCGGCACTGGAAAAAGATTTACGGGCTGCAGGACTTGGCTATCATTTTCCGTTGATCACCGGTGCCGGCAATATAAAAAGAGTGTGGGCACTGCGCACGGCAGGACTTGGATTACTGGCTAATATCCCTGGTGACAGAAAAGGGGTTCCAGGCATAGAAGATACAGCTGTGCCGCCCGTGTACCTCCCGGCTTATGTGGCCGATATCAAGAAGGTGCTTGGGGAACTTGGACTAAGCAGCGTTTATTATGCTCATATAGCTACGGGGGAAATTCATTTCAGGCCCCTTATCAATTTCAAGGATCCTGCCGACGTGGATTTGTTCAACACGCTGATGACAGAAACAGCCAAACTGGTAAAAAAATATGGCGGATCGATGAGTGGTGAGCATGGTGACGGCCGTGTGCGGGGAAAATTTATCCCTTTTATGCTGGGCGAACATAACTACAACCTGCTAAAAAGCCTGAAGCAGGTGTGGGATCCAAATAATATTATGAATCCGGGTAAGATCACAGATACACCTCCCATTACAGAAAGCCTTCGGGTTGTGCCTGGTCAGCCTACACCGGAAATGGAAACAGTTTTTGACTTTTCACGCTACAGGGGGTATTTCAGGAGTATAGAAAAATGCAATGGCTCTGGCGACTGCCGTAAGAGTGAAATCATTGGGGGAACTATGTGTCCTACCTTTATGGCAACCCGCGATGAATATAAAACCACCCGTGGCCGGGCTAATGTACTTAGGGAGTTTATCAGTGCGGGGAATGGTAAAAGTCCATTCAGCCATCAGGAAATATTTGATATTTTGGATTTGTGTATATCGTGTAAGGCCTGCAAGGCAGAATGCCCTTCCAATGTTGATATGGCCAAATTAAAGGCCGAATTTCTGCAGCATTACTATGATATACATGGTATCCCGCTTCGTTCACGACTGGTGGCATACCTTCCCCGCCTGAACAGGCTTGCTGTTCAGATGCGACCCATCTCCAATTACATGATGAATACTGCGCTTGTAAAAAACTTCATTGGCATTGCACCCCAAAGAAAGCTGCCTACCCTTTCAAAACTCACCCTCGGACAATGGACCAACAATGGCATTCCTCTTCCTGAAGCAGAGCCTAAGGGGAAAGTATATCTTTTTAATGATGAATTCACGAACTTCAATGAAAGCGATATAGGTATCAAGGCAATACTGCTGCTCACACAACTGGGTTATGAGGTAAAAATCCCGTTGCACCGTGAGAGTGGCAGAACCTTCCTTTCCAAAGGTCTGATCCGGACTTCGAAAAAAATAGCCACAGAAAATGTAAATCTTTTAAAGGAAATCGTTTCAGAAAATACTCCTTTGATCGGAATTGAACCTTCGGCCATACTGGCTTTTCGTGATGAGTATCCGGAACTGGTAGAAACAGAATTGCAGCCGGCAGCTGGCAAACTGGCAAAAAATGCCCTTCTGTTCGAGGAGTTTATTGCAAGTGAAATAGAAAAGGGCAATATTACAGCCGAACAGTTTACTTCTGAAGAGAAGCAAATTCTGCTGCATGGGCACTGCCAGCAAAAAGCTGTTGCAAGCACTGCACCCACCATCAGGATGCTTTCAATACCAAAAAATTATACGGTAAAAGAAATACCCTCAGGCTGTTGTGGGATGGCTGGGTCCTTTGGTTATGAAAAGGAACATTATGACCTTTCAGTGAAAATTGGGGAGATGATTCTTTTTCCATCAGTTCGGAATGCAGAAAATGGCACTCTCATTTCAGCCCCAGGCACTTCATGCCGCCACCATATTAAGGATGGTACAGGAAAAACAGCACTTCACCCGGTTGAGGTTCTATATAAAGCATTAAAAAATAAGCCTGCAGCATCAGAATGAAACCCATCCTGTCATTTAGAACGATTGGATCAGGTTCAATCTGAATTTCCTCTAAGTTTCACCGATACCATCAAAAGCAAAACTTTTGTATAAAAACACAAGCCGTCTCATTTACATGAAACGGCCTGCTTCTATTTTACCAAAAATAGCAGTTATATCTACTTTTTGTTTTTGGCGCCAATAACAGTTCTTCCTTCCAGGATAGGTTCATCAGCTCTGCGTGCGACCTTGCTACCAACCAGTCCATAGAATAATAAATATCCCAATCCGGCGACTACAAGCCAGTAGCTTGCCTGATAAGTTGAAATATCAGCAATCCATCCCTGGATGGCAGGAAGAATTCCACCTCCGCATACGAGTACCATAAAGATACCGGATGCTGCAGCAAGATATTTTCCAAGACCTTCTACTGCAAGATTAAAGATTGCTCCCCACATAATGGATGTACATAATCCAACAAGGGCAATGAAGAGGAATTTAATCGGAACAGGTACCATTCCAAAGTCAACAGCACCTGCTACTACTGCAAAAGATGGCATGGAAATCATTGTAGTTTCAGGCCAGAATATGGCCAGAAGGATAAGTCCTATTCCAATAGCTGAAGCAAAACTTAACATACTCTTGCTTGAGATTTTGTGTCCAAAGCCTGCACCAAATAAACGGCCAACCAACATCAGCAGCCAGTAGAACCCGACTACACCACCGGCAATGCCTGCTCCGATACCAAACCCGGGTGTATCCCTTCCTTCAAGTATTCGCTGTGCACTGAGGTAAGCATCTTCACTGATATCGCCTCCTCCTGCCTGACTTTCGTAAGCTGCAACAATTTGCTGTGACTGTTCAGTAGTAGGTGTAGTCATATATAAGTTTGCAATACCCGGAGTTCCAACTTCAACACCAACGTAAACGAAAATGGCAATTGCACCCAGCACGAAATGGCGGAATTTCAAAGCTCCTGACATCAGACCACCCAGCGGTTCCTGCGGCTGATCTGCATGAGGTTCCGGAATACGGGTAGCCCATAGAATGAAAAATACCAGCGCAAAAACGCCCATTGCAATGTACATAATTGGGAAAACATCAGTGATACGGGCTTTTGTTGCCTCACCAATTAGAATACCAACAAATACTGGAGTGAACGTAGCCATTACAGAGTTAAAGGAACCACCAACCTGAATAAGCTGGTTACCTTTGTTTCCGCCACCACCAAGCGTGTTCAGCATGGGGTTTACAACAATGTTCAGTAAACACATTGAAAAACCTGCTATGAAAGCACCCAACAGGTAAACTCCGAAACTTTCTGCATGACCTGAAAGATATTGAATTCCTACTCCCACAAAACCTACAGCAATAGCAATCAATGCGGTTTTCTTATACCCGATTTTGGTTAACAGGATACCACCGGGAATACCCATAACGGCATATGCAATAAAATTTGCCAGGTTACCTAACATTCCCAGTGAGTTGGGGACATTGAACTGGTTTTTAAGTACAATACCCATAGGTGCTGCCAGATTCGTAACGAATGCGATCATACCAAAAAGCAGGATCATCATAATGATTGGCACCACATAACTCTTACGTTGATTCATAATTGTCGTTTTTAAATATTAATGGATAGTTCAAATAAATTTCTGCGAATATAACTAAAGCTTTAGAAAAGTTTTTTGGATCCGTCACTGATTTCAGCTACGTAGATCTCAGCTTGCAGTCCGGTTTTACTTTCATAATTGTTTCCAACCTGCACTTTAAAAGTTTCGATGGCCTCATCTTTTACGATGCTTACCGTACATCCACCAAATCCTCCCCCGGTCATCCTTGAGCCGATAACTCCATCGATTTTCCTTGCTTCTTCCACCATGGTATCCAGTTCAAACCCTGTTACTTCATAATCATCGCGCAAAGAATCATGTGAAGCATTCATCAGTTCACCGAAACGTTCGAGATTACCATGCTTCAACTGCCTTACAGCCTCCTCTGTCCGTTCTATTTCACTGATAACGTGCCGTGCTCTTTTTTTAGCAGTTTCATCAGTGAACCTATCTTCAATTTGTTTAAATTCACTCATAGAACACTCCACCAGTGCTTTTATTGGTTTTAGCACCTCACTGATTTCTTTTACAGCCTCATGACATTCAGCAACACGCTGGTTATATTTTCCTGAATCAAGTTTATGCGGACTGTTCGTATTACTGATCACAATTTTAGCCCCCTCCAGTTCAACCGGTACCAGATGATATTCCAATGTATCACAGTCAAGAAATATTGCATGATTTGCTTTCCCCATCCCTGAGGCAAACTGATCCATAATTCCGCACATAACTCCGGCGAATTCATGTTCAGCTTTTTGCGCCATTTTTATCAGGTCAAGTCTGTCGATATTCAACTTCCACATGTCATTTATTGCAACGGCAGTCACCATTTCAAGCGCAGCTGAAGATGAAAGTCCTGCCCCATTTGGAACGTTTCCATAAAAAAGTAAATCGGCACCTTCACCGAATACTATTCCCCTCTTTAAAAACTGGGCAAAAACACCAATGGGATAGTTTACCCATTCCTTTGCAACAGGTTTATTTAATTCTGCTACAGGAATCTCTGTTTCAAATTCCATATTCAATGAGGAAAATCTTACGGATTTCCGCTTTGTTTTACGTATCAGGCAATAATTGCCAAAACTAATGGCACATGGGAATACATATCCGCCATTATAATCGGTATGCTCCCCAATCAGATTAACACGTCCGGGTGAAAAATAACCACTGACTTCTCCTTCACCGTATTTTTCAACAAACTTTTCCTTTAACTGATCAACTGTCATAATTATAAATTTCAATTAACATCAATACTTAACTGGCTGGCGCAAGTTGAAACAAATATAATTTTAATATTGGAATTCATAAAAAAAAAGCATAATTCCATAATCTTTGTTTTTTACAGGCTTTTTCTGATTATCAATCTGGATGGATTTTTTATCATACCGCTTTTACTATTTAATATCATACTGGCCAATGTTTTTCCCATTTCCGTAAAATCAGTTGAAATGGTTGTTATCCCACCTGCCACTACCTCCTTTAACATCGTATCATTAAAAGATACAATACCGAACTTCTTTCCCAGTTTGAACTTATATTCTTTTGCCATTTTTACCAGTTGTACCAAATCACGGTCAGAGGTCAGAAACCAGGCTTCATAGAGGGCAGGTCTTGCATTATCTATACTTTTAAGAATCTGATACTCAATATTGTTATTTTTACAAAATCGCTCAAAACCTCTTACTCTTTCTATAGGCTCCTTCCCACCGGAATTTAAAAACACAAGCTTTCTGTATTTATTGAGCAGAGTCATACCTGATGTCATTGCTTCAAACACATCCGCTTCAAAATCCTGATAGACCCCATGGAAATCTTTTAAATCTGCCTTCAGTCTGTCAAGTATAAAAATCCTGTTTTGAGAAAGTTTTGATAAAAGATGTCCTGTATTTTCAAAAGAAGCAGGCATAATAATATAAGAGGTATAATTTCCGGCACATTCAACCAGCAGATTATTAAATAATTTGAAATTATTATTATGGAAATAAACTTCCACATGTGCCCTCCCCTTCAGAGTAGATATGAGGGCATAATATAATTCTTCCTTAAATGCATTTAATTCATCAAAAAGGACAAATACCTTTTCATTCCGGTTGGTTTCACTTGTTGCAAGGTAATATCCTTTTCCTGGCTGACTTAAAATAATACCTTTTGATTTTAATTCGCTGTAAGCATAAATGACTGTATCCCTGCTTAAATTGTACTCTGTACAAATTTGATTTATAGAAGGAATCTTATCTCCTTTCTTAAGAGATCCATTCTCTATGGCACAACATAGAGAATCAATAATCTGTCTGTATTTTGGCTCAGAAGATTTGTTGTTTATTTTTATAACTTTTTTCAAGGTTTGATTTTTGGTTAAAGACAAAATTAAAATAAACCCTATAAAGATAAACATGTTCTATAACACTAGCAGTGTCTGTCAAATAATAAATTCATTTTTTGCAGATTTGCGTAGCAGACATAAAAGTATCAAAAACAGAGGCTACTAGTTAAAATACGGTTTTAAATCAGCAACCAGATTAATACTACGAACAATGAGTGTAAAACAAGAATTTTTTGGAAAACTTCCGGATGGAAGAGATACCACACTTTTTTTCCTGATTAACAGAAATGGGGTGAAAGTAAAAGTTACCGATTATGGAGCTATTATTACAGCCATTGAAATGCCTGATAAAAAAGGAACCGACGAAAACATTGTTTGCGGTTTCGATAAACTGGAAGATTATTTAAGTGAGGCTTATCTCAGCAACTATCCATATTTCGGCTCCATCATCGGCCGGTTTGGCAACAGGATTGCAAAAGGGCATCTTGAAATTGAAGGGAAAAGTTATCCACTTGCAGTCAACAACGGCCCAAATCACCTTCATGGGGGAAATACCGGATTTGACAAAAGGCTCTGGGATGCACGCATCATAAAAAAAGAAGATGCTTCAGGGATTGAATTCTCCTACTTCAGCCCTCACCTCGAAGAAATGTATCCAGGCAACCTGAAGGTGAAATGCATCTACCTTTTAACTGATGCCAATGAACTGGTGATGGAATATTTTGCTGAAACAGATCAGACCACTGTTGTAAATCTTACCAATCACACGTACTTTAACCTGAATGGTGGTAAGGAGAACATCCTGAATCATGAACTAAAACTATTTGCCAGTAAGATGACTGAAATGAACAACCAGATTCCTACCGGTAGAATTTTATCTACCGTAGAAACAGCTTACGATTTTAGTGATTTCAAAACTATTAAGCACGACATGAAAGAATTGAACTACGGCTATGATGACAATTTTGTTCTGGATAATGAAGCAGGTGAACTAAAACCCGCCTGCGTTTTGAGGGAAAGGAGCAGCGGCCGCCTGGTGGAGATTTCTACTACACAACCTGGCATTCAATTATATACAGGATACTGGATACCTGAACTTGAAATCGACGGAAAAAAGAAGTTTGGACCCTTTTCAGGCATAGCTCTTGAAACACAGCATTATCCTGATTCAGTACACCATCCGCATTTTCCATCTGTAATGCTCACGCCTGGCAAAGTTTATCATGAAGTAACGGTGTGCAGGTTTTCTGTAATCAAAGAATAAAGGTTCAATCTACTTATATTGTATATTAACCGGAATGAAAAAATTACCTGCTATGTGCCGGAGTTTATTTCATATCCAAATCGTTGATTTTTTTGTACTTTTGGTATGAAAACTAATCTTTCCGCGGATGAGAACAATAATTGAACTTTTTGAAACTGCAGTAAATAATTTTCCAAATAATCCCTACCTGTGGGAAAAAAAGGATGGAAAATTTACAGAAACAACTTATAGTCAAACCAGGGAACAAGTTATAAAGCTTGCAGCCGGACTTGTTTCGATCGGAATGAAAAAAGGGGATCGTGCCGGGTTGCTTTCCGACGGCCGTAACGACTGGATCATCAGTGAACTTGGAATGCTTTATGCCGGTGGTGTAAATGTTCCACTATCAATCAGACTGCAGGAGAATGAACTGGTATTCAGGCTTAACCACAGCGGCAGCAAGTTTATTTTTGTTTCCCGGCAATACGAAGCCAAAATTGAAGATATCAGAAAGAAACTTCCCAAGCTGGAAAAAGTTATATATCTCGACGGCAAAGAAAAACCGGGGAAAAATGATGTGGATTACCGGAACCTTATAAAGCAGGGTGAAAATTATCTGCAGAACCACCAGATGGAAATTGAAGCCACCTGGAAAAATATTAAACCTGACGATCTGGCAAATATCAGTTACACGTCGGGAACTACAGCCGACCCCAAGGGGATTATGCTCTCACACCTGAATTATGCTGCAAACGTAGTGCAGGCCAATACCCTGATGGAACTTCAAAGCGATTGGATTACACTGGCTATCCTTCCATGGGACCATGCTTTTGCGCATACATGCTGCCTGTATGCATTCATGTATAAGGGAGCAAGCATTGCCTCGGTTGAAGTGGGAAAAACACCCCTCGAAACTTTAAAAAATATTCCTCAGAACATCAGGGAGATCAAGCCAACACTTCTTATGAGCGTACCTGCTTTTTCAAAGAAGTTCAGGCAGAATATTGAAGCCCAAATCAGAAAAAAAGGAGAAACCTTGTATAAATTGTTCCTGTTTGCGTTGAGTGTAAGCTACACATACAACGGCCTTGGATTTGACCGTGGTAAAGGATGGAGATTTATTCTTAAACCGTTAACAGTATTATTCGACAAGATTCTGTTTTCCAAAATCAGGGAGGGATTTGGAGGCAGGCTGCAATTCTTTATTGGCGGAGGAGCCTTGCTCGATATTGAGCTTCAGCGTTTCTTTTATGCAATCGGCATGCCGGTATGCCAGGGATACGGGCTGACAGAAGCAGCCCCTGTTATCTCTTCCAATGCATTGCATGCCATTAAATTTGGATCATCAGGCAGACTCGTAAAATACCTTGACCTGAAAATTCTTGATGAAAATGGCGTTGAAATGCCGGTAGGACAGAAAGGTGAAATCGTTGTAAAAGGTGATAATGTGATGCTTGGATACTGGAAAAATCCACAGGCTACTGCAGAAACTATAAAAAGCGGTTGGTTGTATACGGGCGATATGGGCTACATGGACTCTGACGGGTTCCTTTATGTACTGGGCCGCTTTAAAAGCCTGCTCATAGGTAATGACGGAGAAAAGTACAGTCCTGAAGGAATAGAGGAAGCAGTTGTTGAGCTATCATCCTCCATCCAGCAAATAATGCTGTATAACAACCAAAACTCTTATACAACAGCCCTGATAGTGCCTGATATGGAGACAATCAAACGTGAGTTAAAAAAACTCAACATCGAACCTGGAAGTGAGCAGGGAAAATTAAAATCATTAAGTATAATCAATCAGGAATTAGATGCTTTCAAAAAAGGAGGAGCCCATGAAGGAATGTTTCCTGAACGCTGGTTACCTGCCACCTTTGTAATTCTTCCCGAAACATTTAACCAGGAAAACGGACTGGTTAATGCAACAATGAAGATGGTAAGGGGTAAAATTATTGAACGTTACAGCAACGAAATTGAATTTTTGTATTCACCTGCCGCTAAAAATATAGAAAATGATACCAATTTTGCAGCTTTAAGCAAAATGAATTCTTAGAAAATAAATATCCGTATGATTATTGAAACTTATTGCCACCCAAGAGCAGCTGTTATTGGGAATCCCTCTGATGGCTATTTTGGTAAAACCATTGCTTTCCTGTTTTCAAACTTCGAAGCCAAAGTGCAGTTATACCATACACCGGAACTTGAAATCCAGCCACAGCGGCTCGATATAACCCGGTTCGACAGCATAGGTGATCTGGTTGACAATGTGAACCTCTCAGGTTATTATGGGGGAATCAGACTTTTAAAAGCTACCATTAAGGTATTTTATGATTACTGCCGCGAGTGTAACATCATGCTCGACAACAGGAACTTTACCATCCGATATAATTCCAACATTCCACTCAGGCTCGGGCTGGCAGGAAGCAGTGCAATTATTACTGCATGCATGAAAGCGCTCATATCTTTCTATGGAGTTGCCATTCCGAAACCTATACTTGCCAACCTTGTACTAAGTGTTGAAGATAAAGAACTTGGAATCGCAGCCGGGCTGCAGGACCGTGTTGCACAGGCCTATGCCCAGCCCGTATATATGGATTTCAATAAAACCATAATGGACAAGCAGGGATTTGGCAACTATGAAGTGCTGGATGCCTCCCTGTTTCCAAATATGTACATTGCCTTCCGTAAAAATCTTTCAGAAGGTACAGAGGTATTGCATAACAACCTGCGTGCGAGGTTTAACATCGGCGAAAAGAAAGTACTGGACGCCATGGAACAATGGGCAGGCTACACCGAAAATTTTCGCGAAGCACTTATGAAACAGGATTATCAGACCATGCACGACCTGATCAATGCAAATTTCGATTTAAGGCGCAGCCTTATTCCCATTACAAAAGGAAATATAGAAATGGTAGAAACAGCCCGATCTTCAGGTGCTTCTGCTAAATTTACAGGTTCAGGCGGCGCTGTGATCGGTACATATAAGGATGAAGATATGTACCTCAGGCTGGTCAAAGCCATGAAGGAAAGAAATTTTGAAGTAATTAAACCCACAATAGTAAATTAAGTTATATGATTAAGAAAGCTGTGATCCCTGCCGCAGGTTGGGGAACCCGATTTTTGCCCATTACCAAATCACAACCAAAGGAAATGATTCCTATTGTTGATACCCCGGTTATTCAGTACGTAGTAGAAGAAGCTGTCAACAGCGGAATAACCGATATCCTCATCATCATCGGAAAAGGAAAACGTGCAATAGAAGAGCATTTCGACCGGAGCCCTATACTTGAAGAATCACTGCTGGCAAAAAAACAATATGATCTGCTGGAACAAATTAAAAAAATATCAAACCTGGCTAATATTCATTTTATCTGGCAGAAGGAAATGAACGGACTGGGTGATGCCATACGATATGCTGAAGATCATGTGGGCAACCAGCCCTTTGCCGTGCTTTTAGGCGATACGTTAATCAGTGGTGAAGGCTTACCCATCACCAAACAACTGATGATGGTTTATGAAAAATATAAATCTTCAGTAGTGGCACTTGAAGAGGTACCTATGGAAAATGTGCACCGCTATGGTGTTATCAAAGGCAAAAAACTGGATGAAAATGTTATAATAGCAGAAGATTTTGTTGAAAAACCCTCAGCAGAGGAAGCACCTTCCAATCTTGCAATTGCCAGCCGGTATATCTTTACACCTGAAATTTTTGATTATCTCAATAAAACAAAACCCGGCAAAAACAATGAGATACAGCTTACTGATGCCATGCGCGAAATGGTAAAGAAATATGCCATGTACGGACTACGCTTTAAAGGCACCAGGTATGACATCGGAAACAAACTCGATTTCCTGAAAACCAATATCATTTACGGGTTGATGCACGAAGAAATCGGAGTACCCCTGAGAGAATGGCTGAAGGAATTCTCAACAGATTTATGACCGCTTCTACATAGCAGACATCCTGACAAAGAAGAAATTAAGTTTCCAAACAGTATAAAGGGAAAGCAGGTAAGCTTTCCTTTTTTGATTTTACCAAAAAGTTCCTGCTAAATCGAGTAGGAGGAAAATAAAGTAGTTTTCCTCCTACTTTACTTTCCGACCTCTCACAGCACCGTACGTACGGTTCTCGTATACGGCGGTTCCCTAATTTACAACCCTAACCTTTCGGTAATAT
>JAEYNZ010000168.1 GCA_023412195.1 Bacteroidota bacterium | reverse complement strand
GTTGTGACCCCAAATAAAAATGGGGCACAATGCTGATATGACAGGGAATGAAGATTATATTATAAATGTATCTTCTTTGTGATTTCCTGGCGCCTTGGAGTCTTGGTGGCAAAAGAAATTTATGCCACAAAGCCACCAAGCCCGCGAAGTTTCACAAAGTTCCCGATGCAGCTTTTTGATTCTGTCTTAATGGCCAGACAAAATGCATTTTAAGTAAATCTGTTATTGGTACCGTAGGGAGAAATCTCAAATATTAACCTGACACTAATGATTTATTAAATATTTAATTATCAATGAAAAAACAGCTGAACACTGAGATTATAATTTCAAGTACACCTGAAACCGTATGGGACAATTTAATCAGCTTTGAAAAATACTCTGACTGGAATCCGTTTATTCATTCAGTTAAAGGAAAAAAGGCAGTGGGAGAACAACTGATGGTCCGCCTTCAGCCTCCTGATTCGAAAGAGTTTGAATTCAGGCCTGTAATTTTGAAACTCAATAAGAATGAAGAACTTCGCTGGAGAGGAAAGTTGGGGATGAAAGGTATTTTTGATGGCGAACATTACTTCATGCTGATTGACCTTGATAATGGAAAGACACGGTTTATCCATGGTGAAAAATTTGGGGGCATACTGGTTCCTTTCATGGGAAAGACACTTGAAAAAACTAAAAAAGGTTTTGAACTAATGAACCAGGCACTGAAAGAACGATGTGAAAAAACAACTTCTGTGTATGAAAAAAAACCTGTCAGAAAAACAAACAAGGTGATAAAAAAGGCGCCAGGCAAGAAACCATAAGTGTCTTCTTCAGAGATATAATTGTATATTTCCCCGATGCAGGGGGATTGCCAGCCTTGTCGGGCAGGAAGGCTTCGGTCGTAATTGAAGTAATATCATCGTGAGTCTTCTCCAGGTACGGTCATACTTTAACTATATACTTCCACCAATCATAATAATTCCATCGATTGCAAGACTAAGTATTTAACTTTTTGAAACCAATATTATGGATATTTATACGAAATCATAACAAGAATCATATGAATACATCTTAAAAGTCATAATTTTGCTGCCAAAAATCAGTGAAATACTTATGATGAATAAAATGAAAAAGTTAAATTTAATTGTTTTGGGTTTTGGAATGTTGCTGTTTGCATGCCAGAATCCCAAAAGTGTATCCAATGCAGATATGGAAAATCCATTTTTCAGGGAGTGGGACACTCCTTATGGCGTACCGCCTTTCGATGAAATCAAAGAAGAACATTTTCTTCCGGCAGTGAAAGCTGGGATTATTGAGAGGGAAAATGAAGTAAAAGCAATTGTGGAGAATCCGGATGAGCCGGATTTTGAAAACACCATTCTTGCACTTGATAAATCGGGCTGGACACTTTCTAAGGTAAACGGTGTATTTGGTCCGTTAAACTCGGCAAATACAAATGACAACATGCAGGCCATTGCCCGTGAAATGTCACCCCTGATGACCCAGCACCGCGACAACATTTCATTGAACCCGGAACTTTTCGCACGGGTTAAAAGTGTCTACGAAAGGCGTAACAGCCTGGGACTTGACAAGGAGCAAATGCGTGCTACAGAAAAATATTATAAGGATTTTGTGCGCGGGGGGGCCAATCTTTCTGCAGATGACCAGGCAAAACTCAGAAGCCTGAATGAAGAATTGTCGAAGTTAAGCCTGCAATATGGCGAAAACCTGCTGGCTGAAACCAACCGTAACTTTAAGCTGGTTGTCGATAAAAAGGAAGACCTGGCCGGACTGGCCGAAGATGTAATTGCCCGTGCTGCCGACGACGCCAAGGCTTTCGGGGAAGAAGGCAAATGGGTATTCACCCTGGCCAAACCGAGTATGATCCCTTTCCTCCAGTATGCCGAAAACAGGGATCTGCGGGAAAAGCTTTATCGCGGATACTTTATGCGCGGCGATAATGACAATAATTTCGACAACAAGGAAATAATAAAGAAAATAGTAAAGCTGCGCGACCAGAAGGCAAAACTTCTTGGTTTTAAAAATCATGCAGAATATGTTATCGATGAGAACATGGCTAAAACCCCTGAGGCAGTGATAAGTTTTCTTCATCAGTTATGGACACCTGCCCTCGAAATGGCTAAACATGACGTGAAGGAAATGCAGCAGATTATTGACCGTGAAGGCGGCAATTTTAAACTGGCCTCCTGGGACTGGTGGTATTACAGTGAAAAACTCAGAAAACAGAAGTTCGATCTGGATGAAGCTGAGATCAAGCCATACTTCAGCCTGGACAATGCCAAAAAAGGGATGTTTTATGTAGTTGAAAAGCTCTACGGCCTGAAATTTGAAAAGCGTGACTGGCCTACTTATCATGAAGAAGCTGAGGTTTATGAAGTACTTGAAGCCGATGGCTCCAAGCTGGGGGTTCTTTATATGGATTTCCACCCGCGCGACGGCAAAAGGGTGGGAGCATGGTCAACAAGTTTCCGCAGTGCTACTTACCGCGATGGTGAACGTATTCCCCGCATTGGTTCAATCGTGATGAACTTTACGCGTCCGTCAGGAAATACACCTGCATTGCTGAGTTTTGATGAAGTATCCACATTCTTCCATGAATTCGGACATGCACTTCATGGTTTGTTTGCCGATGGACCTTACGACCGGACAGCAGGCAATGTGCCGCGCGATTTTGTGGAACTTCCCTCCCAGATCATGGAGCACTGGGCTGCCGAACCTGAAGTGCTGAAAGTATATGCCAGGCATTATCAGACCGGCGAACCCATTCCGGACCAGCTGATCGAAAAACTTGAAAAAAGCGGTACCTTCAACCAGGGATTCGAAACAGGAGAATTTGTAGCTGCTGCCCTGCTTGACATGGATTACCATACAACAAGCAACCCTGATATTGCAGATGTAAGGGCATTCGAAAAGGCATCGATGGATAAAATAGGCTTGATTCCTGAATTCATTCCACGCTACCGCAGCACGTATTTCTCGCATATTTTCAGCGGTGGTTATTCTGCAGGCTACTATGTATATTACTGGGCTGGTGTGCTCGATACCGATGCTTTCTACGCATTCAAGGAAACAGGCGATATTTTCAACCAGGAGGTTGCCGGAAAATTCAGAACATTACTTGAAAAATGCGGAGCCGATGACGGTATGGTTGTATATACCAATTTCCGTGGCAAAGAGCCTTCCATTGAACCTTATCTTGAAAAGAAAGGGTTGAAATAATTAGAATTTTCAATATCTGAATCAGAGGCTGTCCTTCGGGGTGGCCTCTTTTTCTTTATGGTTTGTCCTTATTGATCCCGGACCTGTTGCTGGAAATTAAATAATGAAAAGGAAATGTTATCATTTGCAGGCACCTGTAGATTTAATAGAAGAATCAGTTGATTAACCTGCCATAAAAATCCCTTTGGGGCGATAAAAAATTTAGTAGAAAAGGATCAGATAACTGCTTTAGTAATAACAAACTCAATATAAACTCAATATAAAGTCAGAGTATATTCAATTATTATTGAATTTAAATTGAGTTAGTATTGAATCATAATTGAGTTTACATTGAGTTTAGTATAGAGATGGTTGGGGAAGCGGATTTTAATCCTCTGATAAAATTTAACTTGCGATGAATGCGTGGATTGGAATCCCTGCCTTCCGGCGCCAATTCGTGATGAATAATATAACCCGGATTTGTTTCTTATGCCGCTGCCGCTGAATTGCTTATTGCACACAAAAAAAGGCTGCCTTTGCAGACAGCCTTCCTGTTGTAAAACTATGTCTATGTCGATGTTATTATCTTTTGAATTACGGGGATTATTCCGTTTTTTTATTGCTGCTGTTTACATCGATATTCAGCGAGTTGGTGATTTTTCCTATGTTTTCCGGATCAATCAGCCCGCTGATACTGATCAGGGTACTGCTTTCACCACCCACAACCAGGAGCAGGTCCGATAGCTTGCCATTGCCACCATCCCTTGCCAGAAACCTGACTTTTTCGTCGGCTTCTGTCACTTCCATAAGTACTTCAAAGTCGTTGTTTTTGAAGAACCCATCTTTTTCCAGTTCAGTGAAGAAGTCGAGTGTTCCGGTAATTGCGGGATCTTCAACAGTAAGAATTCTAATGCCCTTCAGGTCCGACAGCATTTTGCTGGTTGCCGGGTCACCGGAGTCAAATTTTCCTGCAAACCCAAGCAGTTTGCCTGAAATGTTCACGGTAGTAAATCCTTCCTTGTTGGCGTACTTTTCAAACAGGCGGTCAACAGGAGTTTTCTGTGCAAATGTTGCCATCGGCAGCATCAGTGCGAGAATAAAAATCATTGTTTTCATGGTATTACTTTTTTTAATTGTTTGTTGTTTATTTGTTCTTTTGTCTTTTGTCTAATGTCTTCTTCTCTTGTGTCTTGTATCTTCTTCTCTTGAGTCTAGTGTCTTCTTCTCTTGTGTCTTGTGTCTATTCATCTTGTGTCTTCCTTTCATTATTTACTGGTTCTCCTCCGGGACAATGTTCATTTTTTCTATCATATCAAGATATTCGTTGATCGGCCTTACTCCTTGTTGCAGGGGTTCGGCAGCAGTCTGAAGCTTTTCGAAATTCGATAAGGCAGCAAGTCCCTGGTTGTATTTTGCAGAGACAAAGGATAATGTTTGTTCTGCATATGCGTATGCAAGCTCAGGATCGTCGAATGTGTCGGCAAAATGCTCTTCCTGCTGTTGATAGAAGAGAAATCCTCCTACCACAATGATCACTGAAGCAGCAATACCTGATATGGTTTGCCACAGCCATCTTTGTTTTGGATTTTTTACCCGGTCATTCATTGTGATAAATTCCATGACATCTTCTTCAATGGTATCTTCACCTGCTGCTTTAGCCAGTTCAGATATGCCACAGAATAATCCGCTGTACTCCTTCAGTTCATCAGCCACATCGTCTGAATTGAAGTAGGTTTCCAGTTCCCGTTCTTCCTGAACGGTGGTTTCTCCTTCAAAATAACGTTGTAGCAAATGTTTTACTTCCATGGTTTTCATCTGAATTCATTTTTAAATATTCGTCACGTACTTTTTTTCTTGCTCTCGAAAGGTTCACCCTGATTGCATTGACCTGCAGGCCTGTTACTTCGGCAATCTCTTCATATTCCAGTTGCTCAATGTCGCGAAGTTCCATTACCTGTCGCTGTAAATCGGGCAATCCGGCAATGAGTTTCTTTACCTGGCCTGCGGCCTCACTTAACTCAATTTTTGAATGAACATCTATTGAAACCTGCTTTAGCTGCCTGTCGGTTTCTGCATCCATTGACACTGTTTTACTGGCCCTGATGATGTCAAGACACCTGTTTCGGGTCATCCGCATGGCAAAAGCTTCCATATTTTCAATCTGGTCCAGTTCTTCCCGTTTCTGCCAAAGTTTCAGAAATACATCCTGCACAACATCCCGGGCTTCATCCTCGTCCTTCAGGAAGTGCGTTGCAAAGCGGAGTACTTTTTTACTTACAGGCAACACTTTTGTTTTAAAATCACTGGCAACCATTTACTTTTCTGCTTTTTCATCTGCCTTTTCAGGCGTGGTTTCAAAGTTAAGACGCAGGTATTATTTTTTCATTACATCAGTTGTAAAATTATTCTGCGGGCAGGTATCAAGACTTATAGACACAAGACACAGGATTGATAGACACAAGACATAAGACTGATAGACACAAGACACAAGACTTATAGACACAAGACACAGGATTGATAGACACAAGACACAAGACTGATAGACGCAAGACACAGGATTTATAGACACAAGACACAAGACTGATAGACACAAGACACAGGACTGATAGACACAAGACATAAAACTGATAGACGCAAGACACAAGATTTATAGACGCAAGACACAGGATTGAATCATCGTATAGTTCCTTTAAAATATATTCATTTTGTTTTAGCAGAATTAAGTCATGATGCTTTTATGTAATAGTCATTCAATAGCAAGTTTATTTTGTGGAACACGACCCCTCCCATCCTTCCGCCAGTTGGCGGAGAGGGGTAAGACGAGCAGTATCCTGCTAAATTTGCACAGTCCTGAAGTCCCCCTTAGGAAGATTTAGGGGGCCGTATTTCAGAATCTGGTTTTTCATTTCTTATTTTATGTTTATCCGGGCTTTAACTATTTTTATTGAGCGACTTGTGTCCAAGCATCTTGTGCCTTGTCTTTCAAATAACTTTTCATCGGGCTGTAATACTCTTTCGCAGTGGTATTGTATCTCATTTTTTACTCCCCGAAAAAATTTGTAATTTAACCCGGGATTAAATCAGCTAATTGGGTCATCTTATGAAACATGCTTTTCTTTTAATTTGTATGGCAGGGATTGTTTTTTCCATTCATGCAGAAAATCGCAACTGGATCAATTTCAACGAAAACTGGCGTTTTACAAAAGGAAACCCTTTACATGCAGAGGCCATTGATTTTGATGATTCGGAATGGGAACATGTTGATGTGCCGCACGATTGGGCTATAACTGGACCATTTAACGAGAATGAACCGGGCAATACCGGAAAGCTTCCGTGGAAGGGTGAGGGATGGTACCGTAAGAATTTCACAATGGAGAAACCGGATGAAGGGAAAGTAGTTTATTTTCTTTTTGATGGCATTATGGCATTCCCTAAGGTATATATTAACGGTAAACTTGCCGGAAAGTGGGATTATGGTTACAATTCTTTTTATACGGATGTTTCTGAATTTGTAAAATTCGGGGAAGAAAATACAATTGCAATATATGCCGATACGCGTAATCATGGAAGCAGGTGGTACCCGGGTGCCGGTATATACAGGAAAGTCAGGATGCTGGTAACCGATTCGGTCCATTCGGAAATATGGGGAACCTATATTACAACTCCTGTTGTTGAAAGTTCACGTGCCGAAGTAAGGGTACTGAACAACATCAACAATTTCAGCAGCAATGACAGGGAAATCACTGTTGAAGCCACCATTCTTTCTGCTGAAGGAAATGAAGTAGCAACTTCTTTAACTAAAAGAAAAATCGCTGCCGGTGCTTCCCGTGAATTTGACCACTGGATGGAAGTGCCGGATCCTTCATTGTGGGATGTTGATCATCCGGTTCTATACAGTTTAAAAACTACTGTTAAGGAAGGGGAGAAAGTACTGGACGTTAAAACCACTTCTTTCGGATTCCGTACATTTAAGTTTACGGCTGATGATGGTTTTCACCTGAATGGCCGAAGGCTGCAGCTGAAAGGGGTTAACCTTCACCATGATCATGGTCCGCTGGGGGCTGCATTCAATTACAGGTCGATGGAAAGGAAGCTTGAAATTATGAAAGAGATGGGAGTCAATGCCATCCGTAACAGTCATAATGTGGATGCACCCGAGCTGCTGGAACTATGCGACAGGATGGGATTTGTGGTTTTTAATGAGGCATTCGACAAGTGGGACGATAAGGCTGATATTACCCCTGAAACCGATTTTTATGAATATGGTGAACGCAACATACGGAATTTTGTAATGCGTGACAGGAATCATCCATCAGTCATCATCTGGAGTGTGGGGAATGAAATGGGAGATATCCAGTCCAATTCAAATAACGGATTACAAAAACTTGCTGCCATGGTAGGATTTGTCAGGAAGTATGACATTTCAAGGCCTGTTACAATGGCCAATGATCAGGATGGGAATGCAAAATGGCGGCATTTTGATTATTACGATGTGCATTCCTGGAATTACGGACAAAGATGGGAGCCGGCACGTAAGCTGGATCCCTCAAAGTCAGTTATTATAAGTGAATCGGCCTCCACAGTAAGCACACGCGGGTTTTATGAGCTGCCTCTTCCTGAAAAGAAAACAGATTTCACCAATTCAAATTATGTAAGTTCTTACGACCTGCATGCTCCTTACTGGGCTGAGATTCCCGACGATGATTTTATGTGGCAGGAGGAAGGGAAATATATTGCAGGAGAATTTGTATGGACCGGTTTTGATTATTTGGGTGAACCTACACCATACATGACTTCACGCAGTTCCTACTTTGGCATTGTTGACCTTGTTGGTATTCCCAAAGACAGGTATTACCTGTACCAAAGCCACTGGAGGCCGGAACATGATATGGTGCATATTCTGCCGCACTGGAACTGGGAAGGATACAAAGGGAAGAACGTACCGGTATTTGTTTACACCAATGGCGACAGTGCTGAACTGTTTCTCAATGGAAAGTCATTGGGCCGGAAGTCAAAAGATCCGGACTCTAAGGTTTCCACCGAACGTTACCGGCTGATGTGGCACGATGTGGTTTATGAACCGGGTGAAATAAAGGCGGTTGGATACAGGAATGGAAAGCCGGTAGGTGAGGCAGTGGTTAAAACGGCAGGCAAGCCGCATTCTATAAAACTGACTGCCGATCGTGCAACTATAACGGCTGACGGGGAAGATCTATGTTTTGTTTTGGTGGAAGCTTATGACAGAAATGGTAACCTGTGTCCGCTGGCTGACAATCTGGTTCAGTTTGATGTGAAGGGTGCAGGAAGAATAGCAGGCACAGGAAATGGAGACCAGCGTTCTTATGAATCATTTATAGCCTCTCATCGCAGCCTGTTTTACGGGAAGGCTATGCTTATAGTGCGGTCACACAAGAACACACCCGGCAGGATCGATATAACTGTTACTTCAAAAGGGTTGAGAAGCGACCGGCTTTCGGTGATAAGTCAATAGCAGGTAAACGGAGTAAATAAAATTTATTATAATATTGTAAATTCATACAAAAACCTGGAAATATGAACAGAAGAACATTTGTGGTTAAATCAGCTATTGGAACAGCAGCTATGGTTACAGCATTTCAAATTCCTTCTTTTGCACAGAACAGGAAACTTAGAATAGGGCTTATCGGCAGCGGCTGGTATGGCATGGTGGTGGCCAAAGCAGCTCTGAAGGCAGGCGATGTTGAGATCACTGCCGTATGTGATGTGGATACAGAGCACCTGAAAAACAGTGCAGCTGAGCTGGAAAAATTGCAGGGAAGCAGGCCAAAAGAGTTCAGGGATTACCGTGAACTGCTCGACATGAAGGATATGGAAGCAGTGATCATTGGTACGCCACCCCATTGGCATGCCCTTCAGTTTGTTGCAGCCTGTGAGAAAGGGCTCGACATTTTCTGTGAGAAACCGCTTGCCTACGATGTGGAAGAGGGAAAATCCATGATGCGGGCTGCCCAAAAAGCAGGAAATATTGTTCAGGTAGGTTTCCAGAGAAGGCAGAGCGAAGCTTTTAAGAAAGCTAAGGCATTGATTGAAGACGGAACAACTGGTAAAATATATCAGATAGGAGCTCAGATCCATTACAATCCGGTACTTGAAGATACAAACGTACAGGAACCTCCTGCTTCACTCGATTGGGAAACATGGTGCGGACCGGCACCGAAATTACCATACAGCCCCAACATCGGTCACAAGGCGTGGCGTCTTGAAAGGGAATACGGGAATGGTCACCTTGTAGACTGGGGCATACACCATATAGATATCATCAGGCAGATTATGAATTTCGATATCCCTGATTCCTTCAGCAGCAAGGGCGGGAATATTACATTGAAGGGTAAAATCACTACCCCTGATACATTGGTTTCAACCATGAACTTTGGCGGCATTCCTGTAATCTGGCAGCACAGGCTATGGGGGGCAGGCGACCTGAACCCACAGTTCAACAACGGCGTGTTTTTTTACGGTGATAAAGCCACATTGTATGCTTCCGATAATAAGCTGGTGCTGATGCCGGCCGGAAGAAATCAGAAACAGCAGGAAATGGATATTCCCACACCCGATATGCAGGAAAGGCATGTTGCTGATTTCGTGAAGGCTGTTAAGGCAAAGAACAAGAACATGATCAGCTGCACTGTTGAAGATGCATTTCGATCAACTACCACTGTACAAATGGCAATGGCTTCATACGTAACCGGTAAAGAGGTGTTGTGGGATACGAAAAAGCTTACAGTACTCAATCCGAAGGATGCTGCACGGCTGATGGCAAGGCCATATCGCAGCGGTTATAGGAGGCCGGTTGTTTGATCTTACTTAACATCAGGCTGTCAGGGACTTCCTGAGATCCGGGTCAGCCTGATGCTATTTTAAAGGAATCTGGATAAACGCTACGTTAGTTGGGTTGTATTCATTTTTTGCCACTAAAGCACGATAACACGACATTTCATCAAATCTTTAAGTGCCATTAAGTGATTTAATGATTTTGTGGTTGGTCCTGTTTTCCAGATTATCGGAAATGCTTATTTAAATATTAAAGATTTCTTCTTTTGCCACCCTGCTGAAGCCGGTGCAACCGAATTTTCTGGCGGGAGCAGCGGATTCCAATCCGCTGATTACATTTTATGAATAAAAAATGCGTGGATTGGAATCCCCGCCTCCCGAAATGGGTTTCTATAGGTTTTTACGGTTACTTTCAAAAATCTTCCTGATGAATAAAAAGTAAAATCATCTTCCCCGGGTGCTAAATATATTTAATTGTTCTATTTTTATAGAATGAAAGGACATACGTAATAAGATTTTAAGCCTGTAAGGATTTTTTTGCTGATCAGTTTCAGCAGAGTAATATTAAAAACCAATATTTGATACAATGAAGAAAATATGTTTTCTGTTGCTGTCATTTGCTGTTCCGGCAATGGCAGGCGCCCAGGGAAAAGGGGTAAGTGCAAAAAATGCCACGGTAGAGAAAGTTGAAAGTGGTTACAGTTTTACAGAAGGGCCTGCAGTTGCATCTGATGGACGGGTTTATTTTACGGATCAACCCAACGACAGAATTCATGTATGGGATGAAAATCAGGGAGTTTCGTTATGGCTGGAAGGGACACGCCGGTCGAATGGTATGTATTTCAACTCAAAAGGACAGCTGGTTACATGTGCCGACCTGGAATATCAACTGGGTTATTTTGATGAAAATAAAGAGTTTCACCTGATACATGAAGGGTATAGAGGCAAGCCGTTAAATGCGCCAAATGATTTATGGATCACACCCAACGGCGGGATCTATTTTACTGATCCCTATTACCACCGCAAATGGTGGAAGGAAGGCAGGGGAGAAGAACAGGATGTACGGGGCGTTTACTACCTGAGTCCGGAAGGAAGAATAATCCGTGTTATCGATGATTACAAGCAGCCAAATGGATTAATTGGCACTCCGGATGGCAAAATACTTTATGTAGCTGACATCAATGACAAGAAAATATGGAAGTATAATATACTGCCCGACGGTACCCTTGCTAATAAAACATATTTTGCAGAACATGGATCAGATGGTATGACCATTGACAATAAAGGCAATGTTTATCTTACGATGGGGAAGGTGTGGGTGTATTCTCCCAAGGGAAAACTTATTCAGGAGATAGATGTGCCTGAAAGTCCATCAAATGTATGTTTTGGCGGAGAAAAGCGTGATAAGCTTTTCATCACTGCCCGCACTTCGGTGTATACCCTGAAGATGAACGTAAAGGGAGTTGATTAAATGCTAAGGGTTGCTGTCGCCGGTTTTGGATTCATGGGAATGACCCATACCGGGAATCTTTTAAATAATGCCGCAGTCCGGTTAACTGCTGTTGCAGATAAGAACGTTGATGATATCTTCCAAAAGCTGAAAGAGCAGACAGGGAATTTTTCAACCGGTACCATTCAGCCTGAAATGCTTTCAGAAATAAACTTTTATGATGATTTTGCAGATTGCCTGCAGGTTGAAAAACCTGATGCCTGCATCATTGCAGTGCATACAAACCTGCACTATGAACTGGCAAAGATGGCACTGGAAGCAGGGGCTCATGTTTTTCTTGAGAAACCATTCAGTCTGGATATAGAAGAGGGGAAGCAGCTCATTGAGCTTGCAGGGAGCAGGAACAGGATTTTAATGGTTGGCCACGTTGTAAGATTTATGCCTGCATACCAGATGCTGAAAAGCTGGGTTGATAATGGAGAATATGGACAGTTGGAGTTTCTTTCTCTTTCCCGTTTCTCCGGAGTACCGTCATGGGGGCAGTGGTTGCAGAAGCAAAAGGAGTTTGGCACTTCCGGGGGTGCATTATTTGACCTCGTTATACACGATATTGATTTTGCCCAATGGGTGTGCGGGATTCCTGATTCCATAGAGTCACATTGTTTGCCGGGGAAGCTAAGCAACTATGACTATATTTCGGCACTATGGAAATATCCTGCTGAAAACTTGCATATAAAAATTGAAGGAGGGAACACTTATCATTCTGATTATCCTTTTCAGGCCTCGTTCAACGCAAGGTTCAGGAATGCAAGCATTCATTATTCATCACAGGACCCGGCGCATATTACGGTTGCGTCAGGTTCAGGGATAAACCTGGTAACTGTTGGCAATCCCAATGAAGGTTTTTCAGGAGAACTGGATTATTTTATCGAATGTGCCGTTCACAACCGGACGCCTCAGATTTGTTCTCCTGAATCGGCCCTTGAAACCATCAAAATCTGTTACCGGCACATCAGGGAGTTCCAGGCAGTATAATCAGGATATCGGGACACAAGATGTTGAGACACAAGTGCCAGGACTTGATTCCATTCAAGAATGACAAAAACTATCATTCAGTAACCTATTGAACTTGCCTGAAAAGCCTGTTTTGTGACTTTTATATAACTTCTTTATATTCAGTAAATAATAACCAGGAATCAGGACTCTATTGTAATCATCTATCATTAATAGTCATAACGACCCCTCCCATCCTTCCCGAAGGGGAGGTGTAAGACGCTGTTTAGCAGCATTAAGCTTTATTGGCCCGGTCTTGAAGTCCCCCTTCGGGGGATTTAGGGGGTCGTACTTTAAAATCTGCTTTTTCATTTCCTATATTATTCATATCCGGGCTGTAACTATATTTAATTAGGGTCCTGATACCTGTGTCTATTGGTCTTGTGTCTAAAGTTCTTCAAGTTGCTCAAAAGATTATTGAATAGAAGATGCTGCTGTAATAATCCCGGTATAATATAAAAGCAGTCTGAAGTGCATGGGCATTTAAAAATTTCAGGTATTTTTAGAATCTGAAACCAATTTGAACTATAATCATGATGAAGTACGGATTATCCTTAGTGGCAGCTTTTCTGCTTTCAATACAGTTTCTGTCAGCACAGTCAGGAGTGACTTTACAGGAGAAGAAGGTGGTTATGCCAACGTGGACTGTAGCACCAGCTGAAAAAAGCCCTATATTTTTCAGAAATGAGGCTTATCAGGGAGCGTCGCGCCATTATTATCCACTGAAGATGAACGACCAGTACACCAATGAAAGGGTAGAGCAGGAGTGGAAGCACCTTGTGCTTGAAAATGAGTACATCGAACTTGCAATTACTCCCGAAATAGGTGGAAAGCTTTACTATGCCACCGATAAAACCAATGGCTATCATTTTATCTATAAAAACAATGTTGTGAAGCCTTCCAACATCGGAATGACAGGAGCCTGGGTTTCCGGCGGCATAGAATGGTGCGTGCTTCACCACCACAGGGCGTCGACTTATCTTCCGGTTGATTATACCACGGAAGAGCATGAGGATGGCAGCAAGACCATCTGGATAGGGGAATATGAGCCCCGGCATGATATGCGGTGGTCAATTGGTATAACAATGTTTCCCGGGAAGTCATATTTCAAGGCAGAAGGCAGGATATATAATTCTTCGCCCTTTACACATACATTTTTGTATTGGGCCAATGTGGCTGCCCATGCCAATGAGCATTACCAGACCATTTTCCCTCCGAGTGCACAGGTTGCCACCTTTCATTCAAAAACGGATTTCACCCGCTGGCCTGTGTCGACGGAGAAATATCGTGGTGCTGATTTCACCAGAGGTGTAGATATAAGCTGGTGGAAAAACGTGGAAGGCTCCAACTCATTTTTTGTGCACGATCTGCAGGAAGATTTCATGGGTGGATACGATCATGGGAAAAATTCTGGAACAGTGCATATTGGCGATCATAATATTGTAAAAGGAGCCAAGTTGTGGGAATGGGGCTCAGGCTCGCGGGGTCAGGCAACAGAAGGAAGGTTGACAGAAAATGATGGCCCTTATGTTGAAATTATGGTAGGGGCTTTCTCTGATAACCAGCCTGATTATACATGGATACGTCCTTATGAAGTCAAGAAATGGGAGCAGTTCTGGTACCCGGTAAGAGGTATCGGAGGCTTCAAATATGCAAACCTGGAGGGTGCCGTGAATCTGGAAAGAAAGGAAGGAAATACGGTTTTTCTGGGCTACTATTCTACACAGAAACTGGAAAAGGCCAAAGTTATTCTGAGGAATAAAGAAACTGTGATTTTAGAAAAGAATATTTCAATATCTCCTGATCAGCCATTTGCGGAAACCATAAGCCTGCCGGGCCAGTTTAAGTTGACAGACCTGAGCACAGAACTTACAGATGCTGCTTCGGGAGAGATACTGGTTTCATATCAGCCTGTTGAACTGGAGGAGGTGAAGGAACTTCCGGAACCCTGGAAGGGATACACTGCTCCTGAAGAACTAAAAACCGTTGAAGAACTGTATCTCACAGGTAAGCGGGTAGAGCAGTTCTATGCACCCCAATACGACGAAATGGACTGGTATATGGAAGCGCTCCGGCGTGATCCGGGTGATATCCGTACCAATACAGCTATTGGAAATCACTACCTGAAGAACGGGGATTATCTGAACGCACGGAAATATCTTACCCAGGCCATCAGGAGGCTGACTGGTGATTATACAAGGCCTTCAAACTGCGAGCCCTTATATCTTCAGGGACTTGTTTTAAAAGCCCTTGGCCTGTATGATGAAGCCATTGATACGCTATACCGAGCCTCATGGGATTATGCTTACCATTCTGCTGCATATTACCAGTTGGCACAGATATCTGCAATGAAGGGAGATTATAATAAAGCACTTCAGCAGGTAAATGAGTCTCTGGCAACCAATGCACGTAATAACCGGGCAGTGACATTAAAAGCATCACTTCAGCGCAGGAACGGTGATTATGAAGAAGCAGGCAGGACAATTGCTGCAATTATGGATTCAGACCCTCTTGACTTCAGGATGAGGAACGAGTTGTACCTCATTGCAAAAGAAGCCGGAAACCAGCAACAGGCTGAAAATCTGCTGTCAGCGCTTAATAAGGAAATGAGGGAATTTCATGAGAATTATCTGGAACTGGCAGTGGGATATGTTCATGATGGTCTTTTCCAGGAAGCTGAAGATGTAGTGGCCCGTTTTAAAGGTCAAAATCCCCTGATAAGTTATTACAGGGGATATGCCAACAGCCGGAATGGTCATTCAGCACAGGCACTGGCATTATTTAAAGAAGCTGCCAGTCAGCCTGTTGATTATGTATTTCCTCACAGGCTTAAAACAGTGGAGGTATTGGAAACAGTATTGAAATACAATCCTGCTGATGCAAAGGCATACTATTACCTGGGTAATATTTTGTATGACAAGCAGCCTGCACTGGCTATTGAATACTGGGAGAAAGCCGTGGCACAAAATGCTGAACTTGCAGTGGCGTTCAGAAACCTGGGCTGGGGGTATTACAGGAACAATAATGATATTGCAAAAGCGATTTTGAATTATGAAAAGGCGATTTCACTGGATAAAAATGTTGCAATATATTTTACAGAACTGGATGAACTGTATGAGTTGAACAATACACCTGTCGAAACCAGGCTAAAGCTGTTTGAGGGTAATAACGAGGTGGTGAAAAAGCGCGATGATGCATTTATCAGGCAGATTGAGGTACTTAACCTTGCCGGGCAGCCTGACAAGGCAGTAGAGTATCTTGATGGAGTGGAGTTTGCTTACAGGGAAGGATCCTCAAGGGTAAGGGAAATCATTATAGATGAACAACTCATGCAAGGGATGAAGTACTATGATCAAAAGGAATATGAGCAGGCTCTGCAATATTTTCTGAAAGCACAGGTGCCCGATGAAGAGGCCGGAAGCGCCCGCTTTGGCAACAGGGACATGCAGGTGAACTACTATATAGGCCTGGCTTATGAAGCCCTTGGGAAAAAGTCAGATGCGGATGCATACTTCAGAAAAGTAACAGCTCATAGCTCAGGCAGGATTTCCACGATGGATTATTATAAAGGACTGGCTTATGCTAAAACTGGCGAAAAGAATAAAGCAAAAGAGGTTTTTGATTCAATGATTGCGGAGGCTGACAGGCAGCTTCAGGCTCAGGTAACTTCTGAAGCAGGGGTTATATTCGGAGAACGGGAGGCTGAAAATGTAAGGAACTCAAGGTTATACACCATGAAGGGCCTTGGCAAAAAGGGACTAGGCAATAACAAGCAGGCAGCCGAAGAGCTGAAAAAAGCGGTGGAACTTTCGCATAGCAATCTGTGGGCAAAGATTGAATTGAATGAAAAGAGCTGATGAAGGATAGTTTATTCTATAAAGAAGATTTCAAAAGGTGTGGGTTTTTGCATGAATAAAACTTCTGATGTTCATAAAAGAAAATTGCGTATGGATCATGTCATATAAAATTATGACTGAATGAAAAGTTTTAAAAACAACTTAAACAATCGGTTTGAAAAATAAAATCAATTTAACTGCTGCTGTTTTAACCCTGTTCTACTCTATGAGTGTATGGGCACAGCTGCCCCCTGTGTTTAATGACAATGATTATCCGGCATTGCGGACATCAGCCCTAAGCAGGAAGTCATTCCCTCCTGTGCGCATTGTTTGGGTATCTGATGAAACGGGAAAGGAAGTTAAAAACAAGGATGCTATTCTGAAGCCGGGTAACGGTCAGGCTGATCTGAACCGCGGGGAATACCTTACTCTGATAAATGAAGGTGCCAATCAGGCTGGGATACTTCTTGATTTTGGAAAGCAGTTACAGGGGGGAATTGAAATTGTAACTACAATCAATAATGCCAATCCTGCCGGTAAAATAAGGGTCAGGTTTGGGGAATCGGTAGCTGAAGCCATGAGTGAAGTGCAGAAGGATGGTGCCACGAATGACCATGCAATGCGTGATTTTGAGGTCGTCTTACCCTGGCTGGGGCGAATTGATGTGGGGCAGACAGGCTTTCGCTTTGTACGGATTGATTTGCTTGATCCGGACTCAAAGCTTGAGATTAAGGAAATCAATGCTGCTCTCGTGTACCGGGATATACCCTATGCCGGGTCATTCAAAAGCAATGATGAGAGGCTTAACGAAATCTGGCTGACAGGTGCCTATACGGTTCATCTCAACATGCAGGATTATCTGTGGGACGGGGTCAAGCGCGACAGGCTGGTATGGGTGGGCGACCTTCACCCGGAGGTCATGACAGTCAGTTCTGTTTTCGGATACAATGAAGTAGTTCCTAAAAGCCTCGACCTTGCCCGTGACCTAACACCACTTCCGGGATGGATGAATGGCATCAGTTCGTATTCAATGTGGTGGGTCATCCTGCACCGCGACTGGTATCTGTACCAGGGGAACCTTGAATACCTGAAAGATCAGGAGGAATATCTTGCGGGCTTACTGAGGCATCTTGCTGCAAAGATTGATGAATCAGGAAAAGAGGTGCTTGATGGCAACAGGTTTCTCGACTGGCCTTCCAGTGAAAATCCTGAGGCAGTGCATGCCGGTTTGCAGTCGATGATGGTTATGACTTTTAATGCAGGTGCGGAATTGAGTGAGTTACTTGGCGACCATGAAACAAGTCAGCTTTGCCATCAAAGTATGGAAAAACTTAAAAAACATATTCCGGGTACGGCTGGTTCTAAACAGGCTGCTGCACTGCTGGCTATTTCCGGCCTGATGCCACCTGAGGAAGCCAATTCCACTGTTCTTGCAATGGATGGGGCAAAGAGAATGTCTACCTTTTATGGCTATTACATGCTGCAGGCACGTGCTCTGGCAGGTGATTACCAGGGTGCACTGGATAACATCAGAGAGTACTGGGGTGGTATGCTTGACCTGGGTGCTACTACCTTCTGGGAGGATTTTAATGTTGATTGGCTGGATAATGCTGCACGGATAGATGAGTTAACTCCTTCAGGGAAGGTGGATGTTCATGGTACCTACGGCGATTACTGCTATATAAGTTACCGCCACAGTTTATGTCATGGCTGGGCATCAGGACCTACAGCATGGCTTACTGAGCATGTTCTTGGGGTGAAGGTACTGGAACCGGGTGGCAGGAGGATAAAACTTGAACCCCATTTGGGTGACCTTGAATGGGTGGAAGGAACATTTCCGACTTCCTTTGGTATTTTGGAAGTAAAACACAGGAAGCTTGCAAATGGTAAAGTTGAAACCTCATTTAAGGCTCCCAGGGGTGTTAAAATAGTAAAGAAATAAACTGTTTGAACAGGAGAATGCCGAACCGTTTTCCCAACTTAAATTGTATGTAGAAATCTGTATCTAGGTAAATAAAAATTACTATGAATAGAATTATTTTCATTTTGTCGCTTCTGATCCTTTCCTTGGGAATTTCTGCAACTGCTCAAATAAAGCTTGTCAACCTGAAGTGCGAGCACCTTGTTAATCCTTTGGGGATTGATGAACAGCAGCCCCGTTTTACCTGGCAGATGGAATCGGGGAGTAAAGGCAGTTCTCAGCAGGCATATCAGCTGGTGGTTGGAACCGGTCAGGCAGATGTGGCTTCAGGTCAAGGGAATGCATGGGAATCGGGCGTAGTAAGTTCATCTGTTATTCCGGTAGTTTACAAGGGTACGGCACCTGAGCCTTTCACCCGTTATTACTGGAGTGTGCGTGTACAGGATGAAGGCGGAACATGGTCGGAATGGTCACCTGTAGCATGGTTTGAAACCGGTATGATCAGCCAGGCAAACTGGAAGGGGCAGTGGATTACTGATACCTATGATTATAATATAAAACCCGCGCCATATTTCAGAAAGGAATTTAAGGCAAATAAGACTATTCAGTCAGCACGGGCATATATTGCTGTTGCCGGACTATATGAGCTATCCATCAACGGAAACCGGATAGGCGATCACAGGCTGGATCCCACCTACACCCGTTTCGACCGCCGCAACCTGTATGTAACCTATGATGTTACTGACAACCTTCAGAATGGAGATAATGCCATTGGTGTCCTTTTAGGCAACGGTTGGTACAATCATCAGTCGACTGCCGTGTGGTATTTCGATAAGGCACCCTGGAGGGCAAGACCCAAGTTCTGTATGGATTTGCGAATCACTTACTCGGATGGTTCAACAGAGACAATCACAACGGGGCAGGATTGGCAAACCGCCTTGAGCCCGGTTATTTTCAACAGTATTTATACTGCAGAACATTATGATGCCCGGCTTGAACAACCCGGATGGAATGAACCGGGATTTGCTGGAAAAGAGTGGAGAAACTCTATGATTACAGGTGCTCCCTCTCAAAATATTACTGCCCAGGTACTGCACCCGGTAAGAAATGTCACTGAACTGCCTGCTGCAGATTTGAAAAAGCAGGGGGAAAATACATGGCTGTATGACTTTGGCAGAAACATATCAGGGGTTGTACATATGAAAGTTAAAGGCCCGGAAGGAACAATTATCCGGCTAAAGCATGTTGAGCGGTTGGATGCTGAAGGCCGTGCCGATATGTCGAACATCGATGTGCATTACCGCCCTACAGATGATTCAGACCCTTTTCAGACAGATATCTTTATCCTGAGCGGGAACGGGGAGGATGAGTTTATGCCGCGCTTCAACTACAAAGGTTTTCAGTATGTGGAAGTAACGTCTGATAAGCCTCTGGAACTTACCAGGGAAAACCTGACTGCATATTTTCAGCATAGTGATGTACCAAAGGTGGGAAGTATTCATTCTTCCAGTAATACATTGAATAAAATATGGCAGGCAGCCAATGCATCCTATCTTGCAAACCTTTTTGGTTATCCTACCGACTGCCCCCAGCGTGAGAAGAATGGCTGGACAGGCGATGCACATATAGCCATCGAACTGGGACTATACAACTTCGATGGCATAACAGTTTATGAAAAGTGGCTTGCCGACCATCGGGACGAACAGCAGCCAAACGGGGTACTTCCTGCCATTATTCCTACCAGCGGATGGGGGTATCATTGGGCGAATGGTCCCGACTGGACAAGTACTATTGCCATCATTCCATGGAACATTTATCTTTTTTATGGAGACTCAAGGCTTCTGGAGTTATGCTATGATAATATTAAGAGGTACGTCGACTATATTGATGCTCAGTATCCTTCGGGCATAACCGACTGGGGACTGGGTGACTGGGTGCCGGTAAAATCCAAAACTCCTAAGGAATTTACTTCCAGCGCATATTATTATGTAGATGCTGTCATCCTTTCAAAAGCAGCTAAAATACTGGGAAATGATGCCGATGCAGAGAAGTATTCTGCCCTTGCTGACAAGATAAGAAGTGCAGTCAATGAAAAGTACCTCAACAGGGAAACAGCCATGTATGGCAGCGGACTGCAGACCGAACTGAGTGTTGCTCTGCACTGGGGCCTTGTGCCGGAGGATTTAAGAGCTAAAGTAGCGGCTAATCTGGCCAAAAGGGTGGAAGCCGATAATAAACACATAGATGTGGGGTTGCTGGGAACCAAGACCATTCTGAATGCTTTAAGTGAAAATGGTTATCCTGACCTTGCATGGGAGGTAGCCTCCCAGGAGACTTTCCCATCGTGGGGCTGGTGGATTGTGAATGGTGCTACAACTTTTTATGAAAACTGGCCTTTGGATGCAGCAAGTGATATCTCCATGAATCACATCATGTTTGGCGAAATCAATGCATGGTACTACAAGGCCCTTGGCGGCATATTTCCTGATGAACAGCAGCCCGGCTACAAGAATGTGATACTGAAACCCAACTTCGTAAAAGGTCTTAACCAATTTGAAGCCTCCCACAAAAGCCCTTACGGAACCATCCTATCTTCATGGAAACGGAAGGGCAGGAGGGTGGAATACATGGTTGAAGTGCCGGCAAACAGCACTGCCACTTTATTTTTAGATGACGTAAAAGTAAGCGAAGGAGGAACCCAGCTGGAGAAAAATCCCTCTGTAAAAATAGCCGGGAAAAGAGATGGCAAACTTTTTCTTGAGTTGAATGCTGGTAAATATTCATTTGATATAGGCAGGTAATGATAAACCTGTTGTGTTCTGGTGGTTTATTTGTTTTAATACCAGAACCTTTAGTTGCGTATTTCGCAGATAGTGAGTAAAAAACAAAAACTTGACTCAATGAAATATGAAATCCTGCTTACTTTTCCTTTTTGTATAATCCATTTTAACTGGAAATACACACTGTCAATCTGTAAATAAATCTGTAACAATCACGGGAAAATGGCTCAGGATGACTTAAACCGGTCCGGTAAGTCTGGAATTTAAGGAAGACGGATTGGTAGAAGTTGATTTTGGAAACGACAGGAACACTGATGTTGTATCGGGATACAAGGTTGAAGAAGATTTCATCACATTTACTGATATGCAGGGAGCTATGTGTTCTGAACCAGGTATTTATAAACTGGAAAGGAATGATTATTATCTTTCCTTCGATTTAGCTGAAGATATGTGTGGAGGGAGGATAAAAATGACCATGGGATTCTGGGTCCGGGAAGATTTTAAAGAGTTGCCGGAGAAACTTTCTGATAAATTAGAGGAAACTAATGAGCCGGGATTAAATCTGGCAAGGGCCAGAATTTTTATAGCTACAGGTAACCCACAACAAGCAAAGGAAGACCTGGATACATATCTGCAAAAGAATAAAACTGATGCCCGGGCTTACGTTAATCGCGCAGGTACTTCTTTCCCTGCAGATATGAAAGGAGTGATGAATGATTGTGACAAAGCTATTTCATTGGAGCCTGAAAATAAAAATGCATGGTTTCTCCGGGGGCTTGCAAATTTTGAACTTGGTGAAAAGCAGGAAGCCTGCAATTCACGTGCAATCGAATTGGGATTCTCTGTTTTACAGATGGCAGAAGAGTATCGTTGCCGCGATTACTGGAATGAAGAAAAATAAGGAGCAAATAAAACTACATCATCCAAGTCCATGGGTTGTTATTATTAATTGATAAATACTGCTGTTCAAAAATTAAACCCGGCTTTTGTGCTCGCCACATCTGTAGAATATAAATTTAGTATCTTTTGCCTGCCATCTCGTTCAGCCTCCGTATTCTCTCAGAAGTAGGAGGGTGTGTACTGAACATGTTGCTGAATGTTTTTCCCTTGAATGGGTTTACAATAAACATATGCGACGTAGCCTGATTACCCTCCATAGGTATCTGTTTGCTCCAGTTCTCCAGTTTATTTAAAGCATTGCTGAGGTATAAAGGGTTCCCGCTGATCCTGCCGCCATAATTATCTGCTTTATACTCCCTGGTTCTTGAGATAGCCATTCTGATTAAGGTTGCAGCAAGCGGAGCAAGGATCATTGCCAGCAGAAGGAACAGAATATTCCCACCCTGGTCACTGCCTCTGCTTCTTCCCATACCAAAACGCATGGCATAAGCCAGATAGGTGATGGCTCCGGCAAATGTTGCGGATATGGTTCCGATCAGAATATCGCGGTTGGCAATATGCCCCAGTTCATGAGCAAGTACACCGGAAAGCTCATTGTCGTTCATGCTGTCGGCCAGGCCTCTTGTGACGGCAACTGCAGCATTTTGTGGATTGCGCCCTGTCGCAAATGCATTTGGCTGGTCCTTGTTGATCATGTACACTTTAGGCATAGGTAACCCGGCTTTCTGTGCGAGCTTACTGGTAAGCCTGGTAACGCGGTGTTCAGGTGGCAAAGGCTGGGCTTTATATGCCTTCAAAACCAGTTTGTCACTGTAGAAATAACTGATAAAATTGGTTACTCCGGCTATAATTAAAGCAAGGATCATTCCTCCCTGGCCGCCGATTGCACCGCCAAGAAACAGGAACAGGAATGTAAGCAAGGCCATGAGGCCAAAAGTTTTAAATCCATTCATCGTTGATTTTTTTATAGTTAAATATTCCCGGTTGTGCTTAACAAGGTTTATACCATTGTAAATTTGGCATAATATGTTGTTCTGTGCTTCTCATAAATATGACTTTGTGAAATTTAATACGACAAAACATCATACATAAAACTACAGGGTCAGAAAATTGTTGTGGATGTTTCTTTCTTAAATAAAAACGGTTTTCGCAAAATGCCAGGCCATCAGGCCGGCAGCAACAAGTTGTATAAATGTGCCAACAAGAAATCCAATAAATGAACCCAATCCGGCACGAAAAGCATCCGAAGAATTTTTCCCTGCAATAAGTTCCCCAATAACAGCTCCGGCAAAAGGGCCTATGATGATACCAAATGGCGGGAAAAAAAATATTCCTGCTACCAGACCGATAATACTGCCCCAAATGCCTTGCTTGCTTCCGCCAAAACGCCTGGTTCCCCAAATTGGTATAACGTAATCTATCAGATAGGTGACTGCAGTTATGACAGCCCATATGATCAGGAAGCGTGAGGAGAAATGATAACGCTCTGTAAAATGCAGAAGCAGTAATCCGGCATAGCTCAATGGAGGTCCTGGCAAAAAGGGCAATACGCTGCCAATAATTCCCCCAACAATTAAAATTGAACCCACAACAATGAACAGTATATCCATTTCTCCAAAGTTAATGACTTTTTACCTGCTTTATACTCCAATAATGTCCTGCATTCCACTAAACAATGACTTCCACCAGTAGTTGAAAACAAACCTCTTTTTATCCCGCTCAAAAGATATGGATCCTTCTTTGTATGATCGTTTCTCCCTAAGATTATCTTTTTGCAGAATAAATGTTTCTGCAATAAATGTTTTAAATGTTTTTTTTGAACCATCATCTTTGTCAAGGAGAGTGATTTTTAAGTTTTCATATTCAAGTTCAAGTTTGCCATCCGAGCTGTTGGTATCATAGGTAAAATCGAATTCCAGTCGCTTAATCTGGCCTTCATCAAC
>JAEYNZ010000160.1 GCA_023412195.1 Bacteroidota bacterium | reverse complement strand
GTGGGTGGCCGTAAACGCCCCAAACCTACCCCTCCCAAATATATAAATAACTGATTGTCATCTCGAACGAAGTGAGAAATCTCAAAATTTATTGCTTTAAATATTTTACCTGACAACAATGTAATATAATCATTTTTTGAAAAATGAAATATCGGAATTATCATAATTGAATGCGATTGTATTCAGGCAGTTTTGTAGGTTTAACCAAATCATTTCCCATTGCTTCCCTTCTTAAATGAATTTTCCTATCTTCATCGCAAACTTTAAAAACAAAACCTGTGAAGCGTATTCTGACAATCGACATCATGCGCGGGCTTACCCTCTTTCTGATGTTATTTGTAAATGATTTATACATGCGAAACGTGCCATGGTGGCTGGGACATACAGAAGCCGGCTATGATGGCATGGGACTGGCCGACTGGGTATTCCCCGGTTTCCTTTTTATGGTGGGCATGGCTGTACCATATGCAATCGGTGGCCGCCTGAAAAAAGGAGAATCCACTCTCCAGGTTGTAATGCACATAATTATCCGTACAATCAGCCTGCTCATTATTGGAATTCTGATGCTCAACACTTCACGATTGAATCCTGAGCTTACCGGGATCAGCAAAAATCTTTGGGCAATCCTGATGTACATGTCGGTTTTTTTAATTTGGAATATGTATACGAACCTGGCCCGGACAGCCGTCATTATTCTGCGTGGGCTTGGCTTTGCAGGACTGCTGGCACTGGTTGTCATTTTCCGTAGCGGAACTGCTGAAAATCCGGGTTGGCTTGTAACAGGCTGGTGGGGCATTCTTGGTTTGATCGGCTGGGGGTATTTTGCAACCGCCCTGGTATACCTGGCCGCAAAGGAAAGCCTGCTGAAGACTGGCATGTTCTGGCTGCTGTTTCTGGCGTTGAATATCCTCTCTCAATTGGGACTGCTATCTTTCCTTTCATTTTTACGGCCTGTATTCGGGGTGATCATCAGTGGAAACACACCGCTGCTGGTAGTGTCAGGATTGTTTTTCAGCCTCCTGCTTCGCCAGACCGGGGCTACTCAATGGAAGAAGTTTACATATACAGGATTAACTTTGGGAATGCTGGTACTGGCGGCTGGATTCTTTCTCCGTAACTGGTTCATCATCTCCAAAATAAGGGCAACACCCAGCTGGGGACTGATCTGCACAGGCATCAGTATCCTGCTTTTTGTCCTGTTGTTTCTGATCCTCGACGTATGGGGAAGAACAAAGTGGAGCGAAGTGTTCAAACCTGCGGGGCAGAATTCACTTACAACATACCTGGCTCCCGATATCATATATTACACGGTTTGGATGACCGGGTTTCCGCTGCTGTTTTATAAACACCTTGAAAGCCCGCTACTTGTTATTCTTGGTTCACTGGTCTGGGCTTTTGCCATGATTGGCTTTGCTGCCATCCTTGCAAAAATCGGCATCCGGTTAAAATTGTAATCTTCAATTTTGTATCTTTCATGGTGTTAATTAATAGAATTCATCATGAGCCGTACTATTATTTTCTCCGGAATAATCATCTCTCTTTTACTCTCTTCATGTAAAAGCGAAACAGTTACAATGGCTTCCCTCCTTCACGAAATGACAGACAGGGAGTTGCTTACACGGCTGCCACAGCAGGCTTTTACACTGAAGCAGTTTAGCAGCTACGACCGCAGAAGTACAGCTCCTGATGAACCGGGATGGTTTGCCAACGACGACTACACGCAGTTCATCCGTGAAGAAAATAACGGCAGGCGTGAATTTGTAATGTTCGATGCTGAAGGCCCGGGTGCCGTGGTACGCTGGTGGATGACTTTTGCCGGAGAAGGAGCTGCCGGCGGAATCGTCCGGGTTTATATCGACAACAACCCTGAGCCTGTAATTCAGGGCGATATCCTGGAACTGCTCAGCGGAGAAATGATAGCATCTGAACCTCTTGCTGCATCTGTTTCCCCTGAAACTGAATATGAGCAAAGAGGGCATAACCTTTATCTGCCCTTACCCTATGGAAAACACTGTAAAATTACATACGAGTGCGATGCAGTCAGAATGGAAAATAACCGGATGGTGCCGAGCATATACTACAATATCTGCTACCGCACATATGAAAATAATGTCGAAGTAGAAAGCCTTAGCTGGGATGTTATCGACAAAAACAGGGAGCTGATCCGGTCAACCGGAGAGGTTTTGCTTGCAGGATATTCAAAACCTGCTGAAAATGCAGGATCAGAAAAGAAAATTCTTACTCCGGGTGAATCGCTCAAGTTTAATTTTGAGGAACAGGGAAAAGCTGTATCATGGCTGACAGCTAAGCTGGAAGCCCAAAACCTGCAGCAGGCACTCAGATCGACTGTTCTTGCCATTGCTTTCGATGGTGAACAGACTGTTTGGATTCCTGTGGGTGACTTTTTTGGAACAGGTTACCAAATATATCCTTCAAAAACTCTGTACACCCGGGTTTCAGATGATGGAGTCATGGAATCATCATGGCTCATGCCTTTTAATGAAAATGTTGAAATCAGTTTTATTAACCATGGTGAAGAAGAGGTATTCATTGAAGCCTCAGTGGCACTGGAAAATTATAAATGGGATAACTCGAGCATGTTCTTTGGTGCTGCATGGCATGAACATTACATGATCAGCACGGCAAAGGATGAGGAAGCCGAAGGTGACGACTGGCATTTTGATGTCAATTTTGTTGATCTGAAAGGGCAGGGGCTTTACGCCGGCGATGCAATCACTGTATTTAACACCTCCCATGCCTGGTGGGGGGAAGGCGATGAAAAAATTTATGTAGATGGTGAATCCTTTCCGTCATTCATTGGTACAGGCACCGAAGATTATTACGGCTATGCATGGTGCCGCCCCGAGAATTTCACGCACCCGCTCATTGCCCAGCCTTCAGGTGCGGGTAACCTCACCCCTGGGATGTCGGTCAACATGCGTTACCGTACGCTCGATGCCATTCCATTTCAAAATGAAATACAATCTGACATCGAACTTTGGCACTGGGTAAAAACAACAGTAAACTTTGCAATGTCTTCATTCTGGTATGCACGGCCGGGAGTTGAAACCAATGTACGGACCAATCCCGAAGCCGTCCGTAACAAAGTCATGACCGACCGTTCCGATATTTATCCCCCCGTAGTGGATGAAAATGGCCGGATCGAAGGTGAAAACCTCGAAATCTTCCTCACACCCTCGGGAACAGCCGGCGTCCAGTCGGGCAATTACGGTTGGAGTGGCAACGATCAGCTTTGGTGGCAGCATGGCAACACCGGTGATGAACTGCTTACAAAGTTCATCCTTGAAGAAGATGGCAACTACACCATCTCTGCACAGCTGACAATGGCCATCGACTATGGCATCGTCCAGCTCTACCTCGATGGCAGACCGGTCGGCAGCAGGTTTAACGGCTATCACCCCGATGGTGTGATTACCCGGCAGGTAAACCTGGGCAGGCAGATGCTTAACAAGGGCGAACATATCTTTTCTGTGAAGATCCTGGGTTCCGACCCAAATGCCAGGCCCGGAAACATGGCCGGCATCGACTGGCTGCAGTTTTCAAGGTAAATAAGATGATACTTAATTATCTTGTGTATAATTTTATTAAATCTTAAATGGACGGTCGGGAGAAATATACCGCAATCGCTGTAAATGCTGCATATGGCACTGTCCCCCCTGCCTGTTCCGGCAGGCAGGGAGGACGTTCCCAGAAGTTGCATTACTGCTTGTAAGATAACTTATGGACACAAACTTAATTTATTCATGCGTCACTTCTTTTACTGAATGGCAGGAGAAATTTTGTTCTTACCAAGGTAGATGTTTTTAGTGAAAATTATGGTGAAATTCCAGTGCAGTACAGGAAATACAAACAGTTGGAACTGAATTGAGCCTGGAATGAAAAATAAAGCTTATTGCGAGATTTTAATCAGCGGGCAGTCAGTAAAAATTCTACCCAAATATAATATCATGCATATACCAACTCTATACCTGGTCCAGACTAAATTCAATTATTATCGAATTTGGTATAGTCTTGAAATGGATTTGAATACTACTGGAAAACTATTTTAGGCATGCCGGAAAATATATTTCAGGGAAGTATGCAACTTCCAGTTACATTTCTGATTTTTCAAAATGAATGTCTGCTGATTATAATAATGCATTCACGGCAGCTCATCCGGGTGGAAATACAGTTAAACTGATGGAGGATACAGATATATCAGGAGACCTTGTCCGCAGTGAACTCTGGCGACTGCCTGATGCAACTGAATAGCCAGGGGAATATTATTAAAACGACACAAATTCCTCAGTAAAGAGAGTTATAGCCCTATGAAAAATAATATGAGGGACCGGAAACAAGATGCTGAGACACCTGGCATACCGGCAGGCAGGCAAGTATCAAGACTTGATTCTGTTCTACATGAATAATTATCATTTTTAAATAAATCAATTGAAATGCCTGGTAATCCTGTCTTGTGTCTTGATACTATAAATCCTGATACCTGCTAATTTAATTCTATATTGAAAGATTTTTACTTAGGAGAAAATGATCCCTTCTGAACAGGGATCATTTCTTTTGGATTTATTTTAAAAATGGAAATAGCTTTCTGATTTCTTCATCAGAAGGACGGCGTCCGTATTCACAGATTTCAAAAGCTTCGGCTGCTGTCACTTTTTGTGCTTTATCCTGGCCATACCATTTAACAAGTGAATTCCTTGTATCATTTGAAATGCTTGGATTTCTCCATTCGGCCAGCCATTTCAGCCGTTCTTTTTCGCCTTTTGGCACCTGGTCAAGCCGCTGTCCGGTCCATGGGAGCCATTCAAAAAACTGGGATTCATGTGCAGCCATCGCGTAAATTTTCTGTTCGAACACATCGGAAATGTCGACAGCTATATCGGGCTCAAAGGGGTAGGGCTTTTGAAAACGGTCTTCAACATACAGAAATACCGGGTTCTTTTCAAGCGGAGGCACATCAGATGCCACGTTGGGCACAATAACCATATAGGCGGCATCCTGCAACAAGATGGAAGTATTGCGGTGGTCGGGGTGATAGTCATTAGGTCTGGGTCCCATAACCACATCTGCATTCCAGCTCCGGATGAGCCTGATCACTTCGAGCCTGTTCTCCAGTGTTGGCATCAGTTCCCCGTCGTGGTTGTCGAGAACTACATACTTCACTCCGAATCTTCGTCCTGCTTCTTCTGATTCAGCACGCCTGATTCGAGCAAGTGCACCGCCGCCTTTTTCATGATGGCCTGCATCGCCATTTGTTAATGAAACAAACAGGACATTGTGGCCTGCCTTTGCAAATTTGATGGCCGTACCCCCTGCACGTATGTCACAATCGTCGGGATGTGCACCGATGACTACCACATTTATTTTTTGAGCCCATAAAAAAAACGGGATTACAAGAAGAAGAAATGCCAGTTTAAAAGTTTTCACGATGTAAAAATTTTAGTTAAAAATTTGTTAACTCAACTCATGGAAAAACCGGAAGCATTTAGTCCCAGTTTTTGGTTAAAATAAAAATTATTTTCTCTCATATTGTAAGATACTTCTGAATGCTGTTAAATCACGATGAATATACATAGAATTTGTTCACGAACATTTATATAATTAATTCAAAAATTTGTAAACAGACGTTAATCCATACTTTTTTTATCTAAATTCGCCGGCTAACAAGGAGTGAGTATTTAATTAAAAAAAATCAATTTTATGAAGAAAATCGCGCTAATGCTATTAAGCATGGCCCTAATCGGCGTGTTTACAGTTGAAGCACAGGTAAGGCGCATCTCAGGGACTGTAATCAGTGCCGACGACCAAAATGCGATACCTGGTGCCTCGGTAGTGGTGAAGGGGACTACTCTGGGAACCATTACCAATATGGATGGTGCATACCAGATTGATGTCCCGGCTGATGCACAAACGCTTGTAATTTCTTTTATTGGTATGGAAACTAAAGAGGTTGAAATTACCGGAAGCGTTCTTAATGTTGTTTTAGGCCAGGATATAATTGGCCTGGACGAAGTTTTGGTTGTGGGTTATGGTACTGCAACAAAACAGGCTTTTGTAGGGTCTATCAAGACCGTTAAAAACGAAAGCATTCAAAGCAAATCAGTTTCCAACCTTTCCCAGTCGCTTGCAGGTGAAGCTGCGGGTGTAAGGGTTATCAATACTTCAGGACAGCCCGGTACTACTGCTACAATCCGGATCAGGGGTTTCGGTTCTGTTAATGGTAACAGGGATCCTTTATATGTGCTTGACGGTGTTCCTTTCTCTGGTTCTGTCAGTTCAATTAACCCGAATGACATCGAAACGGTAACCATTCTTAAAGATGCTACAGCAACTGCAATTTATGGTTCACGTGGTGCCAACGGAGTTATTCTGTTAACTACAAAATCAGGTAAAGCCGGTACTTCTTTCATTGAAGCTGATGTTAAAACCGGTATAAACGTTAGCGGCCTTCCGCGTTACAGTACCATGAAGTCGCCTGAAGATTATATCGGGCTAAGCTGGGAAGCGCTATACAACAGGGGAGTTGCAATGGGAAATCCAGATCCTGCAGGTTTTGCCAATACTACGCTCTTTTCGGCTTCAGGTATTACTCCCAAATATAATTTATGGAATGCCACTGCTGCCGAACTGATTGATCCTGCAACACGGACTGTCCGCCCTGGAGTTGGAAGAAGGTATGATCCTGAAAACTGGGAAGATTATGGTTTCCAGAATTCTTCAAGGACAGAAGCCAACCTCGTGTTCAGGGGTGGTACTGAAACTTCAAAATATTATAGCTCAATTGGATACCTGAATGATGTAGGTTACATTATCAATTCCGATTATAAAAGGTATAGTGCTACACTGAACCTTGAAAGTCTTGTTAAACCATGGCTTTCTACAAATACCAAGATGAGCTATTCAGGTTCAGAAACAAACAATAACGGACAGTCAACCGATTCTGGCAGTATATTCTGGTTCGTTGACAATCTTCCTCCTATTTTCCCTCTGTTCCTAAGGGATGAACAGACAGGTGCTATTGTTGCTGACCCTATTTTCGAAGGGAACCAGTATGACTATGGAGTGGGAAGAGCATTTGGTGCACTTACCAATTCAATTGCTGATGCACATTTCGACAAAAGCAACACAAAAGCACACCAGTTGGCAGGTAACCTGGGCGGTACCATTCGTTTTACCGATAATTTATCACTTGAAAATACTTTCGGAGCACAATTATATGCAAGCAAATACAACAACCTGAACAATCCTTTTTACGGCTCAGCAGCAGGGCAGGGCGGATCGATTTATAAGGTTGACCAGTTGATGATTTCATATAACTTCCTTAACCTGCTTCGCTACAAAAACAGCTTTGGTTCGCACAGCTTTGAAGCGCTTGCGGCTCATGAAAGCAATTCATGGGAAAGAAAATACCAGACAGCAAGCAAATCAAAAATGGTACATCCTGACATCGATGACCTGAACAATTTTGTTATTGTTTCTTCTCCTCCCACCTCATATACCGACCAGGTAAGGCTTGAGAGTTATTTCGGACAGGTTAACTACAACTTTGCAAACAAATATTACCTGTCAACTTCTGTAAGGAGGGATGGTTCCTCAAGGTTTATTGGTGACAATAAATGGGATACATTCGGCTCTCTTGGGCTTTCATGGGTTATTTCAAACGAATCCTTCATGCAAAGTCAGAATATTTTTGAATACCTGAAATACAAAATCAGTTATGGTTTGGTGGGAGAGCAGGCAGGTATTGGATATTATCCCGCTTTCAACACTTTTGACATCAGCAACCTGAATGATGGAATATCAATTTCTGCAAGGGATATTGGTAATCCTGATTTAACCTGGGAAACTTCAAAAATGTTCCAGACAGGTGTGGAATTTGGAATTGGTAAATTCCTTGAAGGTTCAGTTGATTATTACCGGAAGAATACTGAAAACCTGCTGTTCGACCGTCGTGTTGGCCCATCAGTAGGTTATGCACTTATCACAGTTAATGACGGCGTGTTGAGGAACAGCGGTATTGAGTTTGACGTAACTGCTCATTTCATCAATACACAGGATGCAGGACTGAATTTTTCAGTTAATGGAGAATTATTGTCGAATGAATTGATTCAGATGCCTATAGACCCTGCAACTGAAGAGCCAAAAGTGTTGGATATTGCCGGTTTATTTGGCCGGACTGAAGGGCATTCACTGTATGATTTCTACATCAGGGAGTGGGCAGGTGTTGATCCATCTGACGGAACTGCCATGTGGTTTCAGTATTATCATGATGCCAATGGTAATGGTTTGCTTGATAGTGGTGAAGGCATTGCTTCTCTTCATGAGTATTCAATTACCAATCCAGATAATGCAATCAGCAAAACCCTTACAAAAACCTACAACAATGCCACCCAAAAATATGTAGGTAAATCGGCAATCCCAACAGTCAGGGGAGCCTTCAGGCTCGACGGACATGTGAAAGGTTTTGATATCGGTGCCCAGTTTATTTACAGCCTTGGTGGTTATGCCTATGATGGTGCTTATGGTATTCTGATGCATAATGATGTTGTAGGTGGAAACAACTGGCACACAGACATTCTTGACAGGTGGCAAAATCCTGGTGACATCACGAATGTTCCAAGATTATCGAGCAACTATGATACCAATGTCAGAAGTGCTTCTACAAGGTTCCTTACCAAATCTGATTTCCTGTCACTGAACAACGTGAGAATCGGATATACGGTACCTGCCAACATGGTTCAGAAAATGAAAATGTCATCGCTGAACATTTTTGTGTCAGGTGACAACCTGTTCCTGTTAAGTGCAAGAGACGGGTTCAACCCATCCACTCATGAAGCAGGAACATCCGATATGTACAGGTATTCTCCTTTAAGTACCTATACTTTGGGATTGAGGGTGCAATTCTAGAAGAAGATTTAAACAACTGTAACAATAGTTTTTTATGAAAAAAATAAATATTTTAACCATTATAGCTCTGCTGCTCCTGGGTACTACGGCATGCGATAAAGACTTCCTGGAAGTTCGTCCAACGGAGTTTCTGACTGAAGATCAGATTGCAGAGGCAGCGAAAAACAATCCTGATGTGATTGCAGGGAGTATAAGCGGAATTTATACCCTCATGTTTCAAACAGGTACAGGGGGTACCGATCTCGATCATGATGATTTTGGACAGAAGGGATACGACATTTATACTGATTTTGTTTCAGGTGACATGGCTTTAACTGTCAGTACCTATAACTGGTATCGCGGTTTAACCGAGTTCCAGGATAATACGGATTATACCGATAATACCAACTATAAGCCATGGAGGTACTATTACCGTATTATACGTTCGGCCAATTCTGTCATTGCGGCACTTGGAGGTAATGATGTAGTTCCGGAAATTGATGCTAACAAGCATCTTATGGGACAGGCAAAAGCCATGAGGGCGCACAGCTATTTCTACCTTGCGCAAATGTTCTCTACGGATTATGACCCCGCACGGGAAATCCTTCCCATTTATACAGATCCAAATCAGCCAAACCAGCCTAAAAGCACAACTCAGGCGGTTTACGATTTAATTGTTAGTGATTTGACTGATGCAATTGCGCTTCTTGAAACATTTGAAAGGTCGGCAAAAAATGAAGTAAACAAACATGTGGCTCAGGGTATTCTTGCTTATGTATATGCAGCTATGGGTGGTAATGATAATTATACCAGTGCAAAAAACCTGACTGCTGAAATTATAAATAGCGGAAGGTATAACCTGATGACAGCTGATGAGGTTTATTTTGATGTTGACTTAAAAGATCCCAATACAGGAGACCCCATCAAGGACCCGGTAGGCGGATTCAATGATGTAAATATTTCCGGATGGATGTGGGGTGTAGATTTAACACTGGATAATGGCCTTGACCTGGTATCATGGTGGGGGCAGATTGACAGGTTTACATATAGCTATCAGTGGGCAGGCGACAGAAAAGGTATAGACAAAGGTTTGTATGATGCAATACCTGAAAATGATGTACGGAAAAAACAATTTGAGGCAAGCGGATCATATGCTTACAGCCCATCCAATAAGTTTTATCATGCAGGCAGGGTTACTGGTGGTCAACGAAACGTTGAAACTGATTATGTTTATATGAGGGTTGCTGAGATGTACCTTTTAAATGCAGAAGTATCTGCTAAAACAGGTGATGAAGCCACAGCGAAAACAAATCTGAAGGCGCTCGTAAGCTTAAGAGTGCCTGATGCAAGCTACATCGATGGATTATCAGGACAGGCATTGCTTGATGAAATTTATTTCCAGACAAGGGTTGAGTTGTGGGGCGAAGGAAAAAGCTATCTGGCAATGAAGAGGAACAAGGCAACGATCGTACGCGGATCTAATCATTTGTCATTTGTTGGGGTACCAATACCATACAACGACCCACGTTTATCATGGGTTATTCCTCAGCTTGAAATACAGAATAATCCATTCATGGATTAATATTCCTTACAAGGTCATTTAATTGACTTTTTAAGTAATTTGTAAAAAATAAATATCTGAATAATGAAAAAATTAGCTTTTTTATTTCTGATGGTATTCTCTGTCGCCATCATTCACAGTTGTGAAGATGACATCCAGGGAACCGGGGATCTTAATTACATCACCTTTGAAGCTCCTGTTGTTGAACTAGGTGTGGACATAGATGGCTCCAATGAACGTGAAGTAAAAGTTTATACCACTATGGTAACAGGTTCCGACAGAACATTTGCAATAAAAGTCATTCCGGAAGCCACAACAGCTTCTAATGAAGCATATTCTATTCCTTCAACCGTTACTATTCCGGCAAATACAAACACTGGTGTTATTAAAGTAACCCTGAATGATGTCAATATCGGTGACGGTAAAACAATCGGTCTCGACATAGAACCTGTAGAAGGTGTGTTCAAAGGAAAGGCTGCAAACTTAAATATTTCAAGGATCTGTAATCAGAATGACGTAAGGTTGAACCTCGTGTTTGACGGGTATGCAAGCGAATGTACGTGGGAACTGAAAGACAATGCAGGTGAGGTTATTGCATCAGGGGGCCCTTATGCTGATGGCGATAAAACTGCTGCTGCAAAATTCTGTCTTGAAGATGGTTCTTACACTTTCACTATTTACGATGAATTTGGCGACGGTTTGTCATATCCTAATATTGGAAGTGCAACCATATCGAAAGGTTCAACCCAACTGGTTTATGTTGAAGGTGATTTCGGTGATTCAGAATCGGTTACTTTTAATGTAAGTATGAATTAATCCAATACAAATATTGAATTAAAGGCTGCAAAATTTGCAGCCTTTTTTTTTAATTTAAGCCTCACTGTTTTTAATTTTAATGTTTAAGTAATGCTTAATTTGTTTATTTTAGCCGGCAGAGAGAATTGTAAATATTATTGAACTTATGAAGAAATTCTTGCCTGTTTTTATCTGGCTTGTCCTGATAATTGTTTCTCCTTTATATGCACAATATAAAATTATACGAGGTGCCGTCTTTGCTTCAGATAACGGTGCACCACTTGCAGGCGTTACTGTCTCGGTTAAAGGAACATCCCTGGGTACAATAACAGATAATCAGGGGGTATACTTTTTAGAAATTCCTGAGGATGTAAATTCACTTGTATTTTCATTTGTTGGAAAAAAAACAAAAGAGGTTCTTATTGAAGAATTGAACGCAGATGTAACATTGGAACCTGATATGTTTGGACTGAATGAGGTGATTGTTGTTGCCTATGGCTCTGCTCAAAAAAATCAATTCACCGGCTCGGTGAGTTCTATTTCATCAGCACAACTGGAACGCTTTCATGCTTCTGATTTTTCGAGAATGCTTGCTGGACTTTCAGCCGGAGTTTCTACTGCAGGCGGAAGCGGTCAGCCGGGAGAAGGTGATGATATCAGGATCAGGGGTTTTAGCACCTTCGGTGATGCGAGTCCCCTGATTGTGCTGGATGGATTTCCATTTACAGGGAAACTAAATGCGATACCTGTTGCAGACATTGAGTCGTTAACCATATTAAAAGACGCAACGGCAACAGCATTGTATGGTTCAAGGGCAGCCAACGGAGTCATAATTGTCACATCAAAAAAGGGCACTTCAGGTTCTGCTGGCATAAATGTCAGGATGAGTTACGGTATGACTGACAGGGCTATGCCTGATTATGAAACAGTGTCTGCCGGACAATTCTACGAACTGCAATGGGAAAGCATCAGAAATTCCCATCTGAGGCAGGGCAGGTCCCCGGCTGAAGCCGGAACTCTGGCCGGCAATGAGCTGGTTCCCAAACTTGGAGGTTATAATGCTTATAATGTACCTGCTGCAGAACTTGTTGGAAGTGATGGTAAACTAAATGCTGGTGCACAACCACTTTGGACTGATAACTGGCATGATGAACTTATGGATAAGGGAAGCCGAAGGGAAATTTCAATTGGCGCAGGTGGAAGTACCGGCAAGTCATCTTATTTTTTATCAGGATCAGTGCGCGATGAAGAAGGTATCATAGCTGCTTCAAATTTGAAACGGTATGCTGTCCGGGCCAATTTTAGTTCAGAATTATCAAAATCTATCAGTGCAGGCGTCAACCTGACGGGTTCTCTTACAGAACAAAATTATCCGGATCCGGAAATTGCCTCCCTGTTGAATCCATTCCGGTTTGTTAATTTGATTGCACCCATATACCCGGTATATTTATACGATCAGAATGGCGTGGTTCAAACGGGGGCTGATGGTAACAGATTGTTTGACTATGGAAGGGATTATGGAAGAAGCAGGCCAATTTTCCCTTCATTGAATATACTGGGCACTATAGAGCTTGATGAAAGGTTGTACAAAAATGATGTCTTCACACTGCGTTCATATCTTGATTTTAAACTTGCCAGAGATCTTGTATTTACAACCTCGCTTAGTGCTGACCATTATACTTTTACCGGGCTGACACATAAAAACATGAGCTTTGGTGACGGTGTCACTCATAATGGCCGTTCCACAAGGGATGTTTACCGCACTTTTTCATATACTGCCAACCAGATGATCAGGTATAATCTGAATTCAGGGGAACATGGCATACAGGCATTGGCTGCTCATGAAAACTACAACTATAAAAACAATGTTCTGACTGCCACACGGTCCGGGTTTCCGTTTCCCGGCCTTATCGAACTTGGTGGTGCAGCGGTTGGTGAAGTTTCAGGTTCGTATGAAGATAATTACAGGCTGGAGAGCTATTTTGGTAAAGTAGACTACTCATTCAGAAACCGTTATTTTGCCAGTTTGAATTACAGAAGGGATGGAAATTCAAGGTTTGCAAAAGATGTAAGATGGGGGAGTTTCTGGGGAGCAGGGGCCGGATGGCTGCTTTCGGAAGAGGAGTTCTTTGATTTACCCGGGTGGATCAGTCTGTTAAAAATAAAAGCAAGTTACGGCGAACAGGGAAACGATAAAATTGGCTCATACTATGGGTACCAGGAATTATACCAGGCAGGTATGAACAACATAAACTACCCCGGATTGATTGCCAGCCGGCTGGCAACTCCCGGACTTACCTGGGAGTCGTTGAATTCTTTTAACGCAGGACTTGAGCTGATACTTAAAGAACGGTTTGCATTCAGCCTTGAATACTATATCAGGGATAACAACAATTTATTGTTCCAGCAACCTCTGCCGCCATCCACCGGGTTCACATCCATTGATGCCAACGTAGCGCGGCTTTCAAACAGGGGAGTTGATCTGGAAGTAAAGGCGCTTCTTATTGACGGCGGTAATTTTAAATGGATTTCAGAGCTTTATTTAAGCCATTTTAAAAATCAGATTAAGGAGCTGCCGCAGGGGTCAATTATATCTGGCAATAAACGATGGGAAGTAGGGAGGTCGGTTTACGATTTCTGGATTGAAGAATTTGCGGGAGTTAATCAGGAAACAGGACGGTCACAGTGGTATGTCAATATACCTTTAAGAGATTCCAATAATAATCCGGTGTTGGACAGTTCAGGCAATCCGGTGTATGAAGAAGAACGCGGAATTACTGAGACCTATTCCCAGGCAGGAAGGTATTACCTGGGGTCAGCTATTCCAGATCTTACCGGAGGCCTTAACAACACCTTTTCTTTTTATGGCTTCGACCTATCGGTGTTGTTTACGTATGGCCTGGGGGGAAAAGTTTTAGATTTTCAATACCAGTTGCTGATGCATACAGGACAATATGGCAACAATTTCCATGCTGATATATTAAACAGGTGGACACCTGAAAATAAAGTTGCCAATGTTCCTGGTCTCGATGGTTCACAAACAGCCGCTGTCCGTTCCAGTCGGTTCCTGGCTGATGCTGATCATTTAGTCTTTCGCAACGTTTCCCTGGTTTATCAGCTGCCACGGGCGCTTGTTTCCCGCTGTAATCTTGGAGATATTTACATGAATATTAAGGCTGACAATCTGTTGATGCTTACCGCGCGCAAAGGTCTGGTTCCTTTACAGTCGTTCGATGGGAACGGGCAGTTGCAGCATGTCCCCGTGCGTACAATTTCCGTGGGAATGGATATTCACTTTTAATTTTGGCTACAATGAGAAGAAATATCATAGTTTTAATTTCCATTACAATTCTAGCAGTTTCCTGCTCAGATGATTACCTGGAAACATTGCCTGCAAATCAGGCACCCGAACAAGTCATTTTTCAAACGCTACAGGGAACACAAACAGTACTTGATGGTGTGTTGCGTGATATGCGGACACGGCATGGCTTCGATGACAGGTTTGGAGTGAAGTCAGTTGACCTGGTTGTCGACCTGATGGGAGAGGATATGGTAGTGGAGAAAATAAGCCATTTCGGGGTGGACTATAGTTACGAAAATCATGGTGCAAAAGGTATTCGTCCTGGTTATGTGTGGACATTCTACTACCGGGTGATTTTTAATCTGAACAGCATTATAAACAATATTGACCATGTACCTTCAGATAATGAAGCCCTGCGTCAGAATATTAAAGCGCAGGCCTACACTTTAAGAGCATATTCTTATTTTCAACTGATTCAGCTTTTTCAGTATACTTATATGGGACATGAAGATGACCCTGGAATACCAGTCTATACAGAAAAGACTACCGTCGGCAAACCAAGAAGTTCTGTTTCGGAAGTCTACAAACAGATCAATTCTGATCTGGATACAGCCATTCAACTGTTTGAAAACAGTAAACTGGCACAGCGACACATTTCAAACCCAACCCTGAATGTTGCCAGGGGAATCAGCGCAAGGGTAGCCCTTGTTATGAATGACTGGGCAAATGCAGCAGAAATGGCTTCTCAGGCCCGGATGGGGTATAGTATCATGTCAGCTGAGGAATATAGTACCGGCTTTGATAACTACAAGCAGCAAAATTGGATGTGGGGATTGGAGGTTAACGATGAACAGTCTACAATGTATGCATCATGGTTTTCACATGTTGACAGGTCAATTCCAGGTTACAGCGGGTTTGGAATCAGTCCTAAATCTGTAAGCAGCAAACTGTACAATCAGATGCAGGAGGGGGATATCAGGAGAATATTGGTAAACACGACTACTGTGCCTGGCAGTTATATCCCTGGTAAATTTTCGGCAAAAGGAGATAAGGAATTTGCTGCCGATCTTTTAATGATGCGCCCTGAGGAAATGCTGCTTATCGAAGCTGAAGCACTCGCAAGGCAAAACCGGGAAAATGAGGCCAGGGTGCTGTTAAAGCAACTGCGAGATAACAGAATGCCGTCTCCTGTCACTATAGATGCATCGGGTAATGAGCTTCTGGAGGAGATTCTGCTGGAGCGACGGATTGAATTATGGGGTGAAGGATTCTCATTATTTGACATTAAACGACAGGGAAAAGGCATTGATCGCACGAATAGCAATCACGTGCCAACAAATGCTAAGATAATGTCTATTGAACCGGGCTCTTCCATGTTCAATTTCCAGATTCCTCAACAGGAGATAGACAGCAATCCCAACATCAGCGAAGCTGATCAGAATCCATAATCCACAGATACCTAGACATCTATTCTTGTTGCCATTTCTTTTTTAGATTTTCAAGTTCCTGGCGGTGTTGCTCAATGAGTTGTTCCCACTCCTGGCGGTGCTCTTCATTTTTGAATTCATGGAATTGATATCCTTCTTCCCTGAATTGAAAGAAATGCTCTTTAAGCCGTTCCTCAAAATCTTCAAAGAAATGTGAGTCAATCTGTGGCTTTTGTCCTGGAGTTTGATTAAACCCAAAATTAAAGAACAGGGAATCGACATGGAATGGAAACTGGTGTGAGAACATTGAATCGGGAAACGTAGGGGGCATAAAACTTCCAAAATCATCATCTCCAAATGGTGAAAACTGGAAGCCGAAAGTAAAAGGCTGATTGGGAAATGAGAAGTCGCCCGATAGCGAATCATTCCAGAAATTGTGCATAAACTGCTCTATGCCCGGGAAATTAAATGGTATACTATCTGCCGGGAACCCGAAATGGAATGAAGTATCTGTTGACCATGTGCTGATGAAAGTGGAATCGTATTTAATCAGGTTCCCGTCTTCATCGTATTCCTTATTTACTATTGACTTATGATCGGGAGCTTCTTGCTTTTTCTGGTGTTGTGCTTCAGCTGCAAATACAGAAACACAAAGAAATATTGCAATAACAATTGATTTTTTCATGGCTGTACTTTTTTATTCAAATTTAGAAAATTGAATTCTAAATAAATATTAACAGGACATAAAAAATATTAAAGCATATGTTTGATAATCAGAACTAAGGGTAATTTCAGTTGAGGCTTGGTGAGATAGTTAAGGAAGGGCAGTTCTGAACCTTGTACAGGTTCAGAACTGCCCCTGGAAATGTATTCTAATCGAAGTTGTGTTTTTCAATGGATTTACTGCAGTCGCAATCCTTGTGAAGACCCTTTTCATATTGCTGCAGAGCCCTTAAACTCATACCCATGTTTGAAAAACCACCGTCATTAAAAAGATTTTGCATGGTGACTTTTCTGGTGAGGTCAGAGAATAGTGTAATACAGTAATCGGCGCATTCTTCGGCAGTGGCATTACCCAGGGGTGACATCCTTTCGGCAAAGTCGAGCAGGCGGTCGAAACCTTTTACCCCGCTTCCTGCAGTGGTGATTGTTGGTGACTGTGATATTGTGTTAATTCTGACCCTGCGTTCGCGGCCATAGATATAACCGAAACTGCGTGCAATGGATTCTAATAATGCCTTGGCATCTGCCATGTCGTTGTAACCATAGAACGTCCGTTGCGCTGCCACATAGGATAAGGCTACAACCGAACCCCATTCATTAATGGCATCCAGCTTCCTTGCAGTCTGAAGAATTTTATGAAACGATACAGCTGAGATATCCAGTGTTTTATCCAAATAATTGTAGTCAAGGTCGCTGTAATGACGTTCCTTCCTTACATTCGGCGACATGCCGATGGAGTGAAGGACAAAATCGATCTTACCTCCCAGGTGATCCATTGACTGTATAAAAAGATTGTTAAGATCTTCCACATTGGTTGCATCGGCAGGAATGGCTATTGTATTGCATTGCTCCGCAAGTTTTTGTGTTTCGCCCATTCTCATGGCCACTGCAGTATTGGTTAATGTAAGCGTGGCGCCTTCTTCATAAGCACGTTCTGCTACTTTCCAGGCAATAGAATCGGGATTCAAAGCTCCGAAAATAATGCCTTTTTTTCCTTGAAGTAAATTAAAACTCATCTGGTATTTAAATATAGAATTTTGTGGTACAAAGTTAATTGAGTTTAAATAAAATTTATGTCTGAAACTGAATTTCCCCATAAAATGCCCTCTACTTTAACCCCTCATTTAAAATATTGTTCGGAATGGTTTGAAAAATTCAATGTTATCTTTATTTAAATTCATTTTAAATAATATTTGCTTTTACAATATTTCACTTTATATTTGCAGAATCAAAATGGAAGAAATGAAAGTTTATAATACATTCAGTTTTCAGATAACCGGGTCAAACATGGCTACGGAACATTTCATTTCTCCCGAGGTTTCTATGGCTATGCGCTAGCCTTCATTCGGTGGGAGACCATTGATTGAAGGCACACAGGTTCGGGCGTTAAAAAATCAAAAGTTTTATTTTATTTTTTACAACATGTCGGATAGAATTATTCGATTGGGTGGCAGTCAGGTATATCAGGCTGCATCCATAAGAAATTTAGTGAACTGGTTAAAACACCAGGAGAAGCGCAAATTCATTGTAATATCAGCAGTTACTGCAATATCAGAGACAATAAATCATGCAGTGGACAATGCTGCAGGTGTCGATGATTCGCAATTCAGAAAAAGTTTACTGAACGTGTACCTTGAAAGAACCGGTAAAAAACCTTCCGCTGCTTATCGTGAGCTTGTTGAACAGGTTACAGGAATCATCAGGGGGATTTCACTTACAGGTGATTATTCCATTGCCCTTAGAGATCATGTGGTGAGCTACAGCGAAAAACTGACAGCAGAAATCTTTAAAACTCTTCTGCATGATCACGGGGCCAAAGTATCTGTTGTTTTGCCTGAGCATTTGGGTTTGCTTGTAACAGCCGATTATGGTAATGCTACCTATTTGTCGCTCAACAGGCAGGTAGTTCAGGAGTTGCCTAAAGAAACATTTCTGTTGCCAGGTTCATATGGACTTACAGAAGCAGGAAAAACAGCCCGTGCCGGTATTTCGGCTGCAGACTACACCGCCGCCTTTCTGACACGGGAGCTTGGCATTCCAAAACTTGAGCTCTGGGGGATTGAATATGACTTTCATCGTGCTGATCTGTCTATCATACCAGCTTCTCCGAAAATTTACAGGCTCACCTATTCCGAGGCAAGTGAGCTGGCATATTTTGATCATTATTCTTTTCATCCACGCACTGTAGAACCTCTTGAGGGGAAACACATTCCGGTAGAGGTTATTAATACAGATACAGGTAAAGCTGATACCATCATTAACACGGAGACTTATGTTGAAAAGCAAATCGTCAAAAGTGTTGCCTGCACCGAAGATATTTCACTGCTCAAACTCGATGGCCCAGGTGTTGGGTTAAAACCGGGCATTCTTGCAAGGGTTACATCCAGGCTGAACCAGGCAGGTATCAATATAAAATCAGTGATAACATCTCAAACTTCAATTAACCTGATTCTGGAAAGAAACACAGGCAAAACCGCCCTCGAGTTTGTAAGACAAATGGGTTTTTCATCGGTAAAGGAAATCAGTATTAAACTTGATGTATCGCTTGTTGGTGTAGTAGGGCATGGTATGCAGCAGAATTATGGTGTTTCGGCCAAAATTTTCGGCGCAGTGGCTGAACACCAGATCAATGTTGTGCTTAGCGGTTCTGGCGCATCGGACATGGTGAGTTATCTAGTAGTTAAAACTACCGACAAGGAAAAGAGTGTAAGAGTGATTTATGACGCTTTTTTTAATTCACAGAAAGAAAATCAAAAAAATTATAATTACGAAAAACAAATATCATGACAACACAAAATTTAAAATTTGAAACCTTGCAACTTCATGCAGGACATGAACCTGATGCGGTTACCAATTCACGGGCAGTGCCTGTTTACCAGACTACTTCCTACGTTTTTAATGATGCAGATCATGCAGCAAATCTTTTTGCCCTGAAAGAGTTTGGGAACATCTATACACGTATCATGAATCCTACTTCCGATGTGTTTGAGAAGAGGGTTGCCGCCCTCGAAGGCGGAGTCGCAGCGCTTGCTGTGGCATCAGGGCATGCTGCACAGTTTCTTACCTTTAATACCCTGATGGGGCAAGGTGATAATTTTGTTACTTCACCTTTCCTGTATGGTGGGTCATTCAACCAGTTCAGGGTATCTTTCAGGAAATTGGGCATCGAGGCCCGTTTTGCTGAAAAACTGACTGTTGATGCTTTTGAAAAGCTTATTGATGAAAACACAAAAGCGATCTTTTTCGAAACTATAGGAAATCCGGGTTATGCAGTCCCTGATTTTGAGGCTTTTGGTGCCCTGGCAAAGAAACATGATATTCCACTGGTTGTAGATAATACTTTTGCTGCAGCCGGCTACCTGTTCAGGCCCATCGATTACGGTGCCAATATTGTAGTGGAATCTGCCACTAAATGGATCGGCGGCCATGGTACAAGCATAGGTGGTATTATTGTTGATGCAGGTAACTTTAACTGGGGAAATGGAAAATTCCCTGGTTTCACTGAGCCTTCTGAAGGTTATCATGGATTGAAGTTCTGGGATGTATTTAATTTTGACAGTCCGTTAGGCAACATAGGCTTTATTATCAAGGCAAGGGTTGAGGGGTTGCGTGATTTTGGTCCGGCTATAAGTCCTTTCAATTCTTTTCTTTTACTTCAGGGGCTGGAAACACTTTCGCTCAGGATGGACCGGCATGTTGAAAATACACTTGCACTTGCACAGTGGCTTCAGCAACATTCAGCAGTGGAAAAAGTACATTACATTGGCCTGGAAGGAAATCCTTCTTATGAAAATGCAAAGAAGTACTTTAAAAAAGGCGCAGGAAGTATGTTATCATTCGACGTGAAAGGTGGAAAGGAAGATGCCAACAAGGTAGTAAACAGTTTGAAGTTAGTGAGTCATCTTGCGAATGTGGGTGATGCAAAAACACTTATCATTCAGCCTTCGGCAACTACACATCAACAGTTGTCGCAGGAGGCACAGCTTGCTGCCGGGGTTTTTCCTTCACAACTGCGTGTCAGTGTTGGTATTGAGCACATCGATGATATTATTGCTGATTTTGAACAAGCCCTGGCTCAGATTGGTTAATCAGAGCCGGCTTGGATTAATGAAGATAATGGCAGTGGCTAAGCCTGTTACAAGGCTTTGCCACTGCCACTTTAACCATTTTAAAATATTAGGAAATGCCAGTTAATGTTCCCAATAATCTGCCTGCTATTAAGATTCTTGAAGAAGAGAATATTTTCGTAATCGATGAATCGCGGGCCATACATCAAGACATCAGACCTTTAAAGATAATTATTCTGAACCTGATGCCATTAAAGGTTACTACAGAAACCGATTTGTTGCGGTTGTTATCCAATTCCCCGCTTCAGATCGAAATAGATTTTATGAAGTTAAAGGGGCATACCCCAAAAAATACGCCTTTGGAACATATGAATTTGTTCTACCGCAGCTTCGATGAACTGAAGGAAAAAAAATATGATGGACTCATAATCACAGGTGCGCCCGTTGAAATGCTTCCCTTTGAGGAAGTAACTTACTGGAATGAAATGAAGGAAATTCTTGATTGGGCAGAACATCATGTTTATTCATCCCTGTTTATTTGTTGGGCTGCCCAGGCTGCCTTATATCATTATTACAAAATTCCGAAGTACCCTTTGCCCGAAAAGATGTTTGGTGTGTTTGAACATAAACACTCAAATTCTCATCTCCCCATATTCCGCGGTTTTGATGATGTGTTTTTTATGCCCCATTCCAGGCATACAGAAATAAAAGCTGAAGATATCCAAAAAGTTGCCGGATTGCAGGTAATCTCACATTCAGAAGAAGCAGGAGTGGCCATTGTGAAAGCTAAAAATGGAAGACAGCTGTTTGTAACCGGCCATTCTGAATACTCACGGAATACATTAGATACTGAATACAGGCGGGATAAAGCAAAGAAGTTGCCGATCCGGATACCGGTTAATTACTATGAAGCTAATGACCCTGCCCGTACTCCGGTCATGCGCTGGGGATCAACTGCCAACCTGTTATTTTCTAATTGGCTGAACTACTACGTATACCAGGAAACACCATATAATCTGGAGGAAATCAGCTGATGGAATTTCCCAGTTTCACCTTAAAACTGTAATTTTGATAGAAAAATAAAAGATCATTATAAGATGAAAAAAATTGCAGTGGTTTTGGCAGGAAACGGAGTATATGATGGTTCAGAAATTCATGAGGCAACCCTTACTATGCTGGCAATCGTACGACATGGAGCAAAGTACCAGTGTTTCGCTCCCGATGTGCAACAGGCACATGTAGTTAATCATCTTACGGGTCAAGAGATGCCTGAAACACGCAATGTGCTTGTGGAAGCTGCCAGGATTGCCCGTGGGAATATCATGCCCCTTTCGCAATACAGAGCCGAAGATTATGATGCCATTTTATTCCCCGGAGGATTCGGTGCCGCCAAAAACCTGTGTTCATTTGCATTCGAGGGTACGAACTGCAAAGTTAATCCCGATGTTGAAAAAGCTGTCAGATCGACTGTTGTTGCAGAAAAACCTGTGGGCGCCTTATGTATTTCTCCGGTTTTGATAACAAAAATACTGGGTGACGTAAATGTAACCATTGGTGATGATCAGTCGACCATTGAAGCCATTGAAGTGATGGGAGGCTCTCACAGAAAAACAGGTCATGGTGAAATTGTTACTGATGAAAAATATAAGGTGGTAACCACTCCCTGTTACATGCTCGATGCTACCATCGATCAGATTGCCGATGGTGCAGATGCTGTTGTGAAAAAAGTTCTGGAGCTGGCATAAATTATCATTTTGTGGATCCATTACCCTTTATCGACATACATACACACCAGGCTCATAGCAGTAATGCTGTTGTACGGGTGCTTAACCTGATGCCCGGTGATCCTGTACCTGCTTTCATGGGCCGAAACTTTTATTCTGCGGGTCTACATCCCTGGGAACTGCTGTCGGAATCGGAAAATAATGATCGCCTGCGAATGCTTGAAGATACCCTTGAACTTGACCATGTAATCTTTGTGGGAGAATGCGGCCTTGATAAACTAGCTGCCTCCGGTTATCAGGAGCAGATAAGGGTATTTAAAGCGCATGTATTTATGGCAGAAGAATACCAAAAACCGTTAATCATTCATTGTGTGAAGTCATGGAATGAAATATTCGATATTTATAGAGAAAATCCACCTTCTGTACCCTGGATCTTTCATGGATTTAATGGCAACCCGGAACTTATAAAACAATTCGCAGGAAATAACATTTGGTTTTCTTTTGGGGATTGGCTGCTTAAAGATCATAAAAGAACGGTCGAATCATTAAAAACTTTGCCCATCGATAATGTTTTTTTTGAAACCGATATATTTAAAGGTTCAATAAAGCTGATTTATGAAAAGGCTTCTGAAGTATTGGGCATGCCTCTTGAGTCACTTAAGGAGTCGATCTGGAAAAACTTTAACAGGATTGAAAATGTCAGTTTTTCCTCAAATTTTTGAATGATTTTACCTGATCAAAGATATATAGATGAACTGGTTTGAAAGAACAGAATTGCTTCTGGGCACAGAAAAAATAATGCAGTTAAAGGATGTGCATGTACTTGTAGCAGGAATGGGTGGGGTAGGAGCGTATGCTGCCGAAATGATATGCCGTGCTGGAGTCGGAAAGATGACCCTGGCAGATAGTGATGTTGTAGATGTTACAAACAGGAACAGGCAATTGCCTGCCCTGGTCAGCACGACAGGAATGCTTAAAACGAATATCATGGCGGCACGTTTCAGGGATATCAACCCTGAAATTGAACTAACTGAAGTAAATGAATTTCTGACAGTGGATAATATACCTCAATTGCTCGATACTAATCATTTTGATTTTGTAGTCGATGCAATTGATACCATTGCACCCAAGGTGTCACTCATTAGTAACAGCATGCACCGGGGAATCAAAATAGCCAGTTCTATGGGTGCAGGCGGAAGAACAGATCCTTCCAAAGTTGAGGTAGCCGATATTTCAAAAACACATCATTGTTCCCTGGCCAGGGTGGTACGCCAACGGTTGCAACAACAGGGTATTATAAAAGGTTTGCCGGTCATATTCTCTTCAGAACCTGTTAAACCCGGAAGTTTCCGCGAACAACAAGGAAAAAATAAAAGGTCAGTGGTAGGAACCATTTCATGGATACCTGCCATTTTTGGCTGCTTTTTGGCTGGTGTGGTTGTTAACGCACTGCTTGATTCCTGAAGTTTAATCATATACCAATAATGATCTTTGCGTCCTTCCCTATAACAGATACCAGAAAATACCCTTGGGGAAATAAAATATAATTGCTTAAAAGTTTGTCAATTATAATTTTAGTTTAACTTTGCACAGTGAATTAATAGATAATTTTGAAGTTTTAAAAGTTTAGATTGTCTGGTAATTAGCAAATTGGTCTTTTTTTGTTGAAATTTTTTAAGGTATTCTGCAGCCGGGCACGATTTTCCTTCCTGTTTTTTCTCCTCGATTTTTTTGTTTCCTGAAATTATTTTAGACGCATTTAAATCCGGAACCAAGAACAATTTTCGGATTAAATCGTACTCTAAGGAGATACCTGTTTTATTAATTTAATTTTTAGTTACAGATGAACATTTATGTTGGAAATCTTCCTTACAATGTTGTTGAAGAAGATTTAAGAGAAATTTTTGAAGAGTATGGCGAAGTTAGTTCAGTTAAAATTATCTCTGATAAGTTAACAGGACGTAGCAAAGGTTTTGGTTTTGTTGAAATGGACGTAGACCAGGAAGCCAAAAAAGCCATTGAAGAACTAAACAATGCAGAACTTAGCGGACGTAACATTAAAGTTAATGAATCACGTCCGAAATCGAACGACAACCGTGGTGGCGGTGGTGGCGGAAACCGCAGAGGCGGTGGTGGTGGCTTCAATCGTGGCGGCGGTGGCCGTTACTAACGAACTCCCTATGCAAGGTAAAGTCAAATGGTATGATGGTGTCAAAGGGTTTGGATTTATCCATACTGAAAATGGAAAAGACGTCTTTGTACATCGTACTGGTATCAAAGATTCACAGTTTGGACTGGAAGCAGAACAGTCTGTAAAATTTGAAATCAAAGAAAGCGACCGGGGTCCCGTAGCTTTTAATGTGGAAGTAATCTAACGAAATTATAGTGCTTTTTAAAAAAGGCTTTGCTCAGCAGAGCCTTTTTTTATGGCTTTTTATTAACTTATTTATTCTCCCCTATGCAGATAATCAGTGCTTATATGCCTTAAATTATTTTTTGTTTTGTCTTTTACTTCCTTATGGAACTGATATTAGAAATTCAGGAAAGGACAAATGAAACTCATTACATCTTTCTGTAATGTACAGGAGACATGCCTGCCAAATCTTTGAAAAAACTGCTGAAATGAAAGGGGTCCGTGAATCCCAGGGAAAATGCAATCTCCTTTATGCTTTGATTTGAAAATTTTAAATCCTGTCTTGCCTTTAGAAATATTTGCTCCTGAATAACCTGTTTTGCCGTAATCCCCATAGTCTGCTTTACTACCTGGTTCAGATACTTGGGTGTGATATTGATCCGGAAGGCATAATCGGCAACCTTGTGCATATTATGAAAATTCTGAACTACCAGTTGCTTGAAACGGCTCACTAAGGCTATTTCATGATGATTCTCGTTTTTGTTCAGATCCAGATTGCATTTACTTTCACAATAGACTAATATCGTCCTCATTATCGAAACAATGCCTTTCTCCCTGTTGCCTATCTGAGAACCTGCCAGTTCATCAATCATACCAGCCAGTGCATGGACCCGTTCCCCTACTTTTGGACTGAGTATTATTTTCGGCGTCACGCCATTTAGCCCAAGTAGTTCTGCATTCCCTATCATAAGGTTTTCATATTTTATCATGTTAAAAATGGAATGCGATATGCGAAGCACCCAACCTTCAGGTTCTGTTTCTGAAATGATGGACAACTTCTTACCTGGTGCTACAAATACAATCAGGTTGGGAAATGCCTTGAATTTATCATCTCCTGCCTGAATGCTTTTTACTCCCTTTAAAATCCAAAGTATTCTGTAATAACTTTCATTATCTGACTCCTGTAAACAGGATAGTTGTTGAACACTGACATTCCTGTGATGATCATGATAAGTCACCTTCTTTTTATTTTCAACAGCGTCTGCTTCTTTTAATACTGATATGTCCATAACCTGCTTCTTTTTTAAAATAAAAGAGTATTTAATATCTTATTGCAAGTTAGAATAAATGTACCAGATTTCTAATACATTATGAAAACCTGAATTTAAAAAAAATGATTGACCAACCTGAGAAGTGTACTTCAGGATGATTTTAACACTACTGATAATTACATTACATCAAATTTAAAGATCACATCAAATCCACTGTCGATTGTTGAATTGTTCAGCTCGAAGAACAAAAACCTGAAAAGTTCATATTCAAGTTTGACTTCATACTTTTTCGGAGTATGTTCATTTGTTTCTCCAAATCTTTGCTCATAACTGACAAAAAGGTTGTTTGTAATATATTTTCCTACCACTACAGTGGCTTCATCAAATCCTCCGCCACTTTTTATTTCAATGTAATCCACATCCAGCTTATTCTGAAGAAAATTTGTCAGCTGTGCTGAAATGAGCGATGCTGCCGCCTGTCCGGCAAGACTTCCCACACCTGATCCTTCCATGTTCTGTTGCTCATTCATGGTGAGTTCATCCATGCTTTTCCCAAACAAAATATAGGATAATGCATCACCTTCATCAATGGCATTTCCATCAAGTTCAAATTCGACTTCCGGCTCTTCCGGTGTACCCGATACACTAACTGATAATTCCTGCTGCACTTGTTCATTGTTCCTGAAAGTGTAGGATGCGGTAATATCCAATCTGAGGTTCATGTCTTCTCCCCCCTCAAAATTAATTGTTCCTTCATCAATGACAAATACCCGTCCTAACAACTCATATTGCCCTCTCACCACTTCCACAATTCCGAACAGTTCAAAAAAATCTTCATTTTTCAATAAATCCAGCTCCCCTGAAATTTCAATACGCATATCATCATTCTTAATCCATGTATTGCGCGGGATGCGTAACCTTATTTGTCCTTTCAGCTTGTCAAAATACGCTGTTTCAATTGTATCCGGTTTTATTTCGATAACATCTGTATGTTTTACAGAATCAGCTGGCAGTGTCATTCTTTCTATTTCCTGTACAAGGATGGGCTTTGGCATTTCCACACTTTCCATCTGCCCCATCAGTCTGAAGATCGCCGGCAGATAAAATTCTGCCTGTGGAACCTTAATGTCGCCTCCAAAGACTACAAGCCCTTTCTCCGCTCCTAAACTGGCATTGCCATCTATCTGCATGTTAAATTGCCGGTGATCCACGGGGTTAAAATTATTAAACGTTATTCCAATTTTTGAATCGCTGATATTTCCTTCTATGAAATCTGATCCAAAATTCATATGACCAGTACCAGTAAGGTATCCGTCGCTGGTCCTTATAAGAAATGTATCAACCTCAAATCTGTCGCGCTGGACATTTATATTCAGCCTGATGTCGCTGTAGTCTACTCCATATTCCTGCATGACAACAGATGCATCCCTGAGCCTTACGTTTCCCCTGGGATTGGGTGAAGCAGGTGTCCCGTTTATCCGTATGTTTCCTTCAATAAAACCGGTTGTTTGTGCAGGAAAATCAAATGAATTCAATACACCCAGGGAGAAATTTTCAATGAGCACCCTTGCATTCATTGAATCATTTTCACTGAAACGGTAGCCCATTGTGTCCAGATTTATTTCGAGCGGCATGGCAGCCATGACTTCAAACCTTCCGCTGTCGGCAGGAAGGATTTCTGTGGCAACGCTTAAAAAATTATTGCTGAACTCCATTGTTCCGCTGAAGTCTCTGAATTGATAGCCATTGAATGCTGCTCCTTCCAGATTAAAATTTCCTTCCATTTCCAAAGAATCAGATGTTCCTGATAATTGAAGAAAAACACTGGCAAGACCATCGGCATCTAAATCCATATCAAACATATTGCCCCAGTCTCTAATATTGAGGTTGCCAGTTTCAAAACGAAAATCTTCTTCTCCCTTTCTGCTGATCATTCCCTGCATAGTTATGTATTGTGAGGAGTCGGAGGTTCCTGATGCGAGCCTGAAATTATCGATTGAGTAACTGAGTGAATCAAACTCAACAACAGCCGAAGGTTCCATCATTTGCCATTCCTGTGACTTATATCTGATAAGCCAGTGTGGGATTGTAATTCTGGTCCGTTCGCCTGGCACAACACCTGCATGGAGATCTGTGTATATGTCGTTGTTTGTAACCTGTGCCATGGTAAAAACAGAATCAAGGCTTCCTTCCATTTGCAATGCAGCTGAATCAAGGACAAATTCACCAAAGGTCAGGTTTCTGGTAATCAGGTTCATACTGAACAGCGTATCAGCAACTGTAATGGCCCCTTTGGCATCAAGCTGAAGTTCTTCAAGGCTTATGTCGGTATATTTGGTGCTATCCAGCAACAGCCTGGCTTCAAGGTTTAATGAGTCAGGACTTCCTGAAACATGTGCCTCCAGGTTCCCACTTGTAGATAAATCTGTTAAAGGAATAAAATCTGCAAATTCTTCAATCCCATCAAATTCAAGATCCACATACAGGTCTGAATGGGCTTTCAGGCTGTAATTTCCCCGGGCTATGGCTGTCACTGACTGTGTTTGAAGCCACATCGAATCAATCTGCAGGTTTTCATTGCTGTACCTTAACCGTGCAAGCAGGGTGTCGAGCGTAAACTCCTGGAATTGTGAAGGTGATAGAATAATTTCTGCTTCAGCGGATATTTTTTCCGGATCAAATTCTCTTCCGTTTATTATCGCATGCAGGTTAATGTCTGATGACAGCGTATCATTACCCATGAAAGCTCCTATATCCACCCCGGATGTCTGTATTTCCAACTGGTATGCCGGATGCTCCATCAGGTTCCTGATTTGAGGATGTACACTAAAGTTACCAAAATCGCCATTTCCTGATAATGACCCATCGAGATTTCCCCGGTTCAATCTGATATCCATTTCCAGTTTGTTAAACCGTTTTTCTTCGATGATGCTTTCATGAAAGTCTGCTATGAACCGGACATCTGCATTGGCTGGATCAATACCTTCACCGGTTGCTGAAAAATTACCATTGATGAGGTAGTCAAGTTCTTTATTCCCGGACCAATGTGCAGGATTAATATTCCTAAGGTGACCGTTTAGCCGGTAACCCAGACGTTCCTGTCCGGATGTAAGAAAGTCATATAAATTTGGTGAAGAAAGTCCAACAAATACTTCCTGATTTTGATGCGTCACGTCCGTATCAACATATACTGAATCGTTTTGTAAAACTGCTTCAATATGAACAACCGGCCTTGCTTCCATTTCAAACCCGGATATATAATATTCAAACTCTTCCGGATGAAGTTCCCCTGTCCTGAAACTGGCATTTCCTTTTATTTCAGGACTTGTGCTGTACATTGCTGATCCTTCCAGACTATTTTGTGCAGTTTCAAAATAAAAATCATCCAATTCATATACCTGGTCATGTTCCCGTAATTTAAACTCCAGTTGGTTTATAAGGATACCAGGCTGTCGTGCCTGAAGGTTAAATTCATTCATTACAACCAGTTTATCGGTGTCTGACCACTTTATCGACAGCAAAGTATTAAGGTCGGCAATCTGCCGGGGAAAGATGGTATCAGGAGAACTTATTTTGATGTGCCCACCGTTTATCCTGAACCTTGAAATGTTAATCGGCATACCTTCGGTAGAAACGGAGTCTGTTTCTTCTGAAGGCTTAACCAGTTGCTGAACATTCCAGACTGAATCATTGATTTGCTCCAAAGAAATATACGGTTTTTCTATCACTGCCGAATGAACATCAATGGTTCCTTTTAGTATGGCAAGCAAATCATAACCAGCATGAACTGCTTCAATGTGTGCAATGGTGTCATTGTCAAGAGTAAGTAAAATATCTTCAAGTGTGATGTTAGTGAAAAAATTTCCATCAATTCTTCCAACTGAAAGTTCGCCTTCTATAAATTTTGAAACCTGTTCTCCTGCAACCGATGCAAGTTTAGTTTTAACCGGCCTTGTCTGGATCAGTACAGCAGCCAGTAAAACAACAATAACAATGAACAGGATCAGACCGCCCAAAATTCTTAAACTATATTTTAACCATTTATTCAATTGTCAAAAGCTTTAATTAAAATGCCTGTCCTACACTGATAAAAAACTGCGGGTTTCTTTTTTCGTTCCAAACAGGAACCCCAACATCAAACCTTACAGGACCAATAGGTGTCTCTACCCTGAGTCCTGTCCCCACCGCATATCCCAGGTTATCAAATTCATAATGATATGGACGTTCCCAAACATTTCCACCGTCAAAAAAACCTACAAGGCTCAGTCTCCAGAACAAGGGATATCGTAATTCAATATTCCCTTCGAAAATACTTTTACCGCCAAGAGGTGTGCCACTTTCTCTCCTGGGTCCAAGTTGAGCACGATTCCAACCTCTTATCGACTGGCTGCCGCCTGAATAGAATCTGTCTTCCACAGGAATGAATCCGCTTGCATCGGAAGAATGAATGCCTCCGGCCATCAGCCGCAGGGCCAGTATAAAATCCCAAACCTCCTGGTATACTCTGAAGTCTCCCCATAATTGAGTATAACTGAAATCTCCACCCAGAATGTATCCATTAATTTTAAATCCGGCCGATACATTAATTCCCCTGACGGGAGAAAACTGCGGGGTGGAATTGTCATAACGAGAGAAGAGCAGGAACCCCGATTTTGTGTAAGGAAACTTATCGCTTTCCCAATCTGTAAATTCTTCATCGCCCTCTTCCAGAGTCTGCTCGGCATTTTCATAATAGTATGTAAGATTGGCATCCATCCACCTGTTGATGTCGTAAACAAAGGGTATCCTGATACCATACGACCGTGTATTGTATCCTGGCTCTGAAATGCGCATAATAAAGGGCTCAAGGGCAATGGAGGTATTCATCCCGATAAATTGCGGCTGAATCCAGCGCAGGCGTGCAGAATAAGGTTCAAGTGCAGAATGCCTGAGCCGGAGGTTTATTCGGCGTGCCCCTCCTAAAAATCCCCGGTAGGTGAGGTCGATAAACGTCCTGAACTTCTCTTCTGTTCCATAACCTGCCCCTAACCTTGTACTAACCCGTGGAGCTTCCTTTACATTAACCGTGACCGGAATGATGCTGTCCTGCATTTCGGGGTCCCTCTCAGGCAATACGGAGACAACCGAAAATAACTGCAACTTGTAAATGGCTTGTCGTGTTCTTGTCAGCAGATATGTGTTATACAGGTTGTCTTTTTTATATATCAGCTGACGGCGAAGAAAATTTTCCGAAACATGTTCATTACCGGTTATCCGCGTTTCACCAAAATAAGATAATGGACCTGGATCTGTGTAATAAATGATGCTGGTTTTAAATTCTGATGGACGCAGATCCAGTTTAAAATTTGATTGGGAATAGGCATAACCCAGAGTCCGGTATGCATCATCCAGCAGCGTGATATCATCCATTATGGCTATGTCCCTGAAACGTTCGCCTTCTTTAAGTTCCGGTTTCCGGTTTAATTTTCTGAATATTGAATCCAGATTTACTTCTCCTATCTTATTGGGCGTGAGTATATTAATAGAATCAATTATAACAGGATTTCCTTCATCAATTTCAATTATAAGGTTTAGTTTTTGCCTTTTATCGTTGACCTGCAAATCCTGAACTGATGCCTTTGCCTGCAGAAAACCTTCACTCTGGTAAATGCGCAGCAGCCTTTCCATATCCAGGTCAATAAGTTCCTTGTTATACAGAAAAGGTTCCTGGTTCAGTATCACCTTTTCGAAAAATGATACCTCCTTTAAAGCCATTCTTTCAAGAAGAAAATCGCTGGTTAAGGTTTTGTTCCCCCTGAACTTTACATTACGTATTTCATAATTTTCCTGTGCCATAACTGGCTGCCAGGCTCTTCCCGTAAGGGTCAAAAATATAAGGAAAATAAAAAACTGTTTTTGCATACACCAAATAATGCCAAACCTTTCGAGGTTTTTCCCGTTTACTAAATACATGTGCCTATTGGATCCTGTATAAATATAGCGAATTTTATACCATTAAATTGAAGTCTATCTGACATCCTGCTCTTCAATCTTTTACCCGTAGAAGTATTTCTACATATTCTACATCATTGTGGAAAATATGTTGTAATTGGCAGGCAGTAGAACAGGAAAGTTAAAATGCATGTATATTGCTATTTTAATCACCGGGAGGCAGTATTTTTTGTTATCACACGAACATTAGATGAAGAAAAATAAAATAAAAACCATATTTGTTGATGTATTCAGGATTTTCAAAAATTCATTTAAAAATTTTGGAACCAACCGTCCGGTGCAAATGGCTGGTACAACTGCTTATTTTGCAATTTTTTCCATGGCTCCCATTTTAATAATTATAATAGCAGTAATTGGTTATGTCACCGGAAAAACTACAATCCGGGAAAAACTTTTTGAAGAAATAGAAGTAGCTCTTGGGAGCGATAGTACAATGTTTTTGGAGGAAGCTATCAATAATTATAACGTGATTGAAAACAGTACCCTGGGAACCATATTTGGCATCATCATATTCATGATTTCAGCCACCGCTTTATTTACTCAACTGCAGAATTCAATAAACTTTATCTGGAGGGTAAAAGTAAAAAACAGCTTGAAAATAAGTGTTATAAATCTTCTGCGTACCAGGCTTTTTTCTTTCCTGGTAATACTTGGACTTGGACTCCTGTTCCTGGTGTCTCTGTTAGTTGATGCTTCTATTAATATACTGAGAGATTTTCTGGTTTCACAGTTCAGCCCCCATTTTATCATTTTGGTAGAAACTATAAACCTGATCGTTTCATTGGGTATAGTAACTGTAGTTACCGCATTTATTTACAGATTTCTGCCCGATCTGCACGTAGACTGGAGTGCCAGCTGGTTTGGTGCTGCATTTACTTCAGTTTTCTTTGCCATTGGCAGACTTTTAATCGGGATTGTTCTGCGGAACAGCCAAATGGGTATTGTATATGGTGCTGCAGGCTCGTTTATTATTATTCTAATCTGGATATTTTTCGTTTCTATTATATTCTACTTTGGTGTTGAACTTACACATCAGTATTCAAAACATCATGCTCACGACAATAAACCCCGGAATTATGCAGGGACATTCGAGATTCATTCAGTGGAGTAGGCTGTTCAGCTTTTATAAAAAAATCCGGTTTTCATTTGCCTGCATTAAACAAGGCAATTGATAAACCGGATTTCTGTAATGAAAATTTAATCTTGAAATTCAGAATCTTCCTCTTATCAATGTCAGCAAAATTGAGATTACTGCAAACACCAGAAGAATGTGTATTAACCCGCTGGCTGAGTATACAAAGAACCCAAACAACCAGCCAATAATCAGGATTACTGCTATTATATATAGGATTGTTCTCATAAGGACCTGATTTCTTTTATGAGTTCATCACGGGTTTTGCCCGTTTTCCTTTGAAGGCGCCCAAGTAACTCGTCTTCCTGACCTTCGGAGTAAGTAAGATCGTCATCAGAAAGATCAGCATATTTTTGTTTAATCTTTCCTTTTAAAATGTTCCAATTTCCTTTAATTTCCAATCTGTCCATAGTTGTAAATTTTTAAGTGAATAATATTTTACTGTTTTCTTAATAGAAGGGAAAATAATTCCCCCTTTTTAAACCTATCTTCTCTAAAAAATGTGCCGTAATTATATAATTACTTATTATTACTTTGATAATTAATAAATTAATATTTGTAATTCATAATTTTCATCCTGGGATAATGTGATTGGTATACCCACTTTTGTTCTTAAATTACACAGGCAACAGATGGTTAAAAAAATCTTTCAGCGAATCATTTGTTGAAATCAACAGGCTCAAATCTGTATTTCCTAATAATTGTTGAATTTTTCCTCAGTTTTCGTAGAGTATCCTCATTAAAATTTAACTTCCATTTTGACTTTATATCTTTAATTTCATATAAAATGATCAATTTAATCCTTGAAAACCAATGCGTTGCAAATAAATTTATTTTTAGGCTATTTTTGGCATTGTATTTTCAAATAGGAAAATCAGAATGTTTAACTATTAAATATAAATACGATGAAAACAAAAATGAGCATTATTCTTACAATAGTAGCTTTTGCGATTACGGGATTATTTGTTTCGTGTCAGCAAGGAAGCAACATTGAAGATAAAGTACACAGCGAAGTTTCTGATCTAAGAGACGACTTGAATGAAATCGCAGAAGATGATGATAATTTCATTGCTGAGCTTAGCTCTGAACTTGAAGAATTTGAAAGTTCAATGAATGAAATCCGGGAGGATATAAACGAAAGCGGTGAACAAATCAGCATGTCTGCTCGTCAGGCTATTGATGACCTACAGGGTGAAGCCCGTTCTTTAAGAATGAAACTTGAGAGCCGTTCAGGTTATACGGATACCGATCGTGCGATAACAGGTGACAACCAGGTGATAACTGAAGATCGTGATGCAGTTGGTGGAGATCGTACTGCTCAGATGCAGCGTGATACTACTGTAAGAGATACTGCAAATAATGGCGACGGACTGTTCAGCGATGATAATGAAGGTCCAAACGTTATGCAGATTGATCAGGAATTGAGGGCTGAGTTCAATAACTTCAGGCAGAACGTAAATCAGTGGGTAGACAGGCTTTCAGCTGACACCCGTGAAAATTAATACAGATATAGATTTTTGGTTATAGTTTAGTTTTTGTAGGTTTGGTTTTAATTAATACTTGCAGGCGGGTTGATGAATCCGCCTGCATTTATTATATATATTCAATAATTGATTAACTGAAATTTTTAAATTTGGTAAAGCTGGTTTTCATTTAATTCAACCAGATACCAACTCTATACATGGTCCAGATTAAATTCAATTCAACATAGACAATTTCATGCTTTGAAGCCATGTAATTATATAAATAAAAGGAGGAAATGGATAGCAATAAAGAAGCAGAATGGCTTTATTTTTTAAGGTGTGTTTGCCTGAGTTCTGTTCCTTATTTGCTCCGGATGATTCTCATGGCGTTAAAAACAGCAATCAGCGCTACGCCCATATCTCCAAAAACAGCTTCCCACATAGTTGCAATGCCTGCTACACCCATGATGATGAAAAACAATTTCACCCCCAGTGCAAATATAATGTTCTGCCATACGATGGTCCGGGTTTTATTTGCAATTCTGATAACTGTTGCAACAGCTGATGGTGAATCGGTCATTAGTACTGCATCTGCAGTTTCTATAGCTGCGTCAGAGCCAAAAGCGCCCATGGCAATTCCTACATCAGCTCGTGCAAGTACCGGGGCATCATTTATACCGTCACCTACAAAAGCCACTTTGCCCCCTTTGACTGCGGCTATCAGTTCTTAGATTACATTGACTTTGTCTTCTGGCAGCAAATCTGAATAAACCCGATCGATTTTCAATTTTTCTGCTATTGCTTCTGCTGAAGAACGATTATCTCCTGTCAGGATCATCGTTTGGATGTTTTGCGCCTTCAATTTTTGAATGGCATCAGCTGCATCCTCTTTTAAACTATCGGAAATACTGATATATCCGGCATAAACTTTATCAATAGCCACATAAACCACTGTTTCACCTCTGGCCTCCACTTCATGGAATAATATATTTTCATTTCCCATCAATTTTTCATTCCCTGCAATGATTGATTTGCCATGAATGATTGCCTTTACTCCCTGTCCTGCTATTTCCTGTAACCTTTCATTTGGATGGCTTGTGCTTTGGATGCCTGAGGCTTCAATTATTGATCTGGCAATTGGATGATTAGAATGTGCTTCAGCCTGTGCTGCATACGTTAAAACCGATGTTTCAGTAAATCCATTAACGGGCACTACTTTAGATACTTTGAATTCTCCTTTGGTAAGCGTTCCGGTTTTGTCGAAAACAACAAGCTTGACCTGGGTCAGGGCATCGAGATAATTTGAACCTTTTACCAGAATGCCCTTACGCGACGCCGCTCCAATTCCTCCAAAGTACCCCAAAGGAATACTTATAACCAACGCGCACGGACAGGAAACTACAAGTACAACCAATGCCCTGTATATCCATGTGCTGAATGTCTGCCCGCTAAAAAGAAGGGGAGGGACGACTGCCAGCAACAAAGCAGCAAGTACCACACCCGGTGTATAAAAGCGGGAAAATGTTGTAATAAACCTCTCGGTTTCTGCCTTGCGGGCAGATGCATTTTCAACCAGTTCAAGTATTCTTGTTATGGATGAATCACTGGCTGACTTCAGAACCCTGATGTTCAGGAGACCGCCATGATTGATCATTCCTGCCAGTACCTGATCTCCGGGTTGTAACCGGCGTGGAATACTTTCTCTTGTTAAAGCAGAAGTATCTGCATATGATTGCCCCTCTGTAACTTCCCCGTCAAGTGGAATTTTTTCACCTGGTTTTACTGCAATTCTGTCGCCAGGCTTAACATCCTCAGGAGGTACTTTTTTAATAACTCCATCTACCAGAAGCCCTGCAAAATCGGGTTTTAATTCCAGTAAAGACTTAACTGATCTTCTGGAGCGGTTAACTGAAAGATCCTGGAAAAATTCACCAAAAACATAAAAGAACATAACTGCAACTGCTTCGGCCATTTCCCCGATGGCTATGGCGCCAAGCGTTGCCATCGTCATCAGAAAGTATTCGCTGAAAACCTGTTTATTCAGTATGTTTTTTACTGCAAGAATGATCACCTTCCATCCAACAACCAGGTATGCTAATCCAAATAGAACAAATTCAAGGAAAAAGAAAGTTGAATTCCTTAATTCTCCACGAAAAAGCAATCCCGAGATTAAAAGTAGTACCCCTGCAGAGGCCTGAATGATTGTCCTCCTGTTCCCGGAAATTTCATCTGCTGTTAAAAATTTTGATTGGCTGCTGAAATCTTCCAGTTCGGCATCAGGTTCAATTTCTTTTATTTTTTGTTTCACGTGCTCCATGTTGTTGGTATCAATGATCATGGAAGCAGTTGCAAAATTTACAGAAACAAATTTTACATCATCCAGTTGGGCAACTCCTTTTTCAATGCGAAGGGCACATGAAGCACAGTCCAGATTTTTTACCTTATACTTTTTCATAATGAATACCCCTCCTATCTGCAAAACCAGTTTAAATACTGATTGTTCATTTATGTCCGGATTCAACTTGTCGGGAAATTGAGTATTGTAGTTTGGTTAAACCTTTGGAATAAGAAGTACCCTTTGACACAAAAAGAGATCTTATTACCTGTTCAATGGTATCATTTTATTCTTAAATTTCTTACAAGCATGATAAAATGAATGATACTTATAAAATCGGGAATAAAAATATAGTTCTTTATAGGAATTATATTTAACATTGAAGTGGTAAAAAATTCAGAAAATCTGTCGTTATGGAAACACTGGATATTACAATGCTTCAAGCTGATATTTCCTGGGAACAACCAGCAGCCAATCTTGAAAAATATCAAAAGCTTTTATCGGGAGTTGGGCAGAGCGACCTTATTGTGTTACCAGAGATGTTTACCACCGGATTTACCATGAATCCTGGAAAGATGAAGGAAACGATGGATGGTCCATCAGTAAACTGGATGAGACAGATTGCCTCAAAAAAGAATGCTGCTGTTACAGGTACAATAATCATTGAAGAGGCAGGAAACTATTATAACAGGTGCCTTTGGGTATTTCCAAACGGGAGCGTTGAGTGGTACGACAAACGTCACTTGTTTACAATGGCAGGTGAGCATGTACATTATACCCCCGGAACAGAACGCCTGATTGTTCAGCACAGGGGGTGGCGCTTTTGTCCGTTGATTTGCTATGACCTGCGTTTCCCTGTGTGGAGCCGAAATAATGAAGATTATGATGTGCTGATATACATGACCAACTGGCCATCGGCCCGTCACCATGCATGGAAATGCCTGCTAGTTGCAAGGGCCATTGAGAATCAGGCATATTGTATAGGTGTAAATCGTGTGGGCACGGATGTGTTTGGAAAATCTCATAAAGGAGATTCTGCTTTCATTGATCCCAAAGGTTTTGCTACTTTTTTTGGTTCTTCAGAAAAGGTGGAAACCTTTAAAGTCACCTACAGTGATTTGAGCAGGTTCCGAAATGTTTTTCCGGTATTGAAGGACAGGGACCGGTTTGTGCTGACA
>JAEYNZ010000143.1 GCA_023412195.1 Bacteroidota bacterium | reverse complement strand
TTCAATTTAGGTTTATCAAAAATAAAAACTACTGAAAAAGGTTAATTGAAAAATATAAATAGAGAATCTCTGAATAAGGAATAAAATTTATGAAAAAAGGCCGTCTCAGTTTTGAGACAGCCTCTTTGAAATTTAATTGATCAAGAAATACTGCTATTTCTTTCTCCGTCTTACAAAAAATGCAACTACTGCAATAATAATTATCACAGCAATTATTATCCATACAATTGTTCCGGCACCTGAACCTTGTGCTCCTTCTGCCAGCATATCCTGCTCCATATAGGAACTATCCTGTACTCCCAGGTTATCGATATATGTTCCCTGATCCTGCGCCACCACCAGGTATGGGATACTAAATATTCCGGCAACAATTGTTGCAATCAATCTTTGTAATGCTTTCATTTTAAATATTTTTTTAGTAATAAAAATTAATTAATTATTTTTTTCAACTCATCATATAATTCTTTTGCTGGTAAATATCTTGGGTTAATCTGGAACAACCTTTCGATCTGATCGCTTGCTTCAGTATATTTCCCCTGATTAAAAGAATGATTTGCCTCTAACAGGTAAAAAGGTTCGAAAAAGGGATATATTTTTTGTCCCATATTCTTATAAACATGATAACCCTCAATTTCATTCAATGCCAGCTTTGCTTTTGCCAGGTGCAGATATAACCATACATTATTACTGTCTTTCCTGACAGCTTCCTGCAGCAGCATAATCCCGCTATGCCAGTTGCCATCCGATATTTCAGAAATACCATAATAATCTGATTTGTCAGTTCTTCTTACAAGAATAGCTACAGGATTACCTTTATGATAGAACGTCTGAATGGTTTCGGTTGTTTGCCAATAATTGTTTTTTAAAAGATATGGATGAAGATAATTCAGTCCAAATATGCCATAATCCCAGTCGGTTGAACTACGTTCAAGATATCGTGTATAAGTATATCTGATATTGGGATGTTCATCAAAATAGTTGGAAAGATTACAATTCATTCCCACAACAACCTCCTTTCCCGCGGCCAACTGAATCACTAATTCTGCAGGCTCTTTAATACTGTGAAAATAATAATCATATTCATAATCTGACCAGGCATTATTGTTTCCCCCTGCCAGTACATTAAAATAAATATAATCAGCGGGGAAAGTAGCAGCCTGGTGCCTTAGGGGAAGAACCATAAGCAGCAGGAAGAAAGAAGCAACTCCATACCACACTTGCCGGTTTTTTATTTTAACCGAATTTAGAAATCTGAAAATTCCGGTGACTGCAAGAAAAGCCATGGGAGGCAGAATAAATATCATTTGCCGGATACCACTATACATGTTGGAATCTATACTGATGACATATACCAATGGGAACAGGGCAGAAAATATGATGAAGGATTCTGCGAGCAGCAATCTTGAAGGATTAAACTTTATAAAGACCTGTCGCAAATAGGAAATTGTATAAACAACAAGTCCTGCAAGAAGAAAAAGCGGTGACGAGATCAGAATCCACTTAAGCAGATAATACCACGGCAATTGCGTACTCCACATCATTTCCCCTTCAAAAACCTGGCGGATGCTCACTTTATAGTGTTCCATCACGCTCAGGCTTTCAAGAGGATGAACAAAAATGTTTTGCAAGGCATAAGGCCAGAAAAGCAACCCTCCTAAATAACCAATAGCCAGAATAGTCGCACCCTGACCTAAGAGTCTTACAAAAACAGGTTTAGTTGAAACAACTTGTATTAGGTAAAAAGGCTTCCAAACAAAAAATATGAGCACTGACAATCCCACGTAGGCAAACAAAATAAATCCACCTGCCCTGACTGATACAGTGAACGCGATTGCTATTCCTAAAAGAATTGCAGTTTTCCAACGCAATACCGGAAACTCTTTTATCAATCGTACAATCATGATCAATCCAGCCATATAGCCTGCAGCAAAAGGAATATCCTTGAGGTTACCAAAAGCCTGACCTGCAAGCCTGGGCATAAAAACAAGTGATAAAACTGATAACCCAGCTGCTATATGAGAACCGGTTATTTCTAATGTCAGTTTTCCGGTCAAATATAAAAGCAGCCAAAAGAAAATTGCACCGGTAAAATGTCTGAATAAAAATTCATCCTCAATAGAAAATATCCGGTTTACAAGGGCAGTGAAGTTATCAACTGATTGACCATAGTACTTCAGATTGGTAAAAGGTGTATGCAGGCTTGACTGATCCTGACCGCCTGTAAAATACCAGTTCACCACTTTTCTGGCATGAGGATAATGCAATTGTTCATCAACATTGACAGCAGAATGAGGTGCCAGTAGCAGAAGAGTACAGGCTGCAACAGCAAGAATTGTATAATATAAATTCTTTTCTGATAACAATATTTTTAGCCTTTTAGTCATATACCTCCCTTACAAAGTAAAGAGGACGGTTTTGCACTTCTTTGAAAATCCTGTATACATATTCCCCAATCAGACCTAAAAAAGTAAGTTGCACTGATCCGAAAAAACTAATGGTAAGGAACATGGATGACCATCCGATTGGAGCAAGGCCCAAAAATTTCGAAGCAAAAGTATATATAATAGCTCCTAAAAATATTAAAACCCCAAGCAGCCCAAGGTAAAGACATATGATGATGGGCCATTTTGAAAAAGAATAAATGGCATCGGCGGCAAGCATGAATAATTTGCGCCTGTTCATTTTTGCCTCTCCTGATTTTCTGTCTGGCCTGTCATATAATATAAATTCATGCCTGAACCCGATAAAATTTCTAATTCCGGGGAAATACCGGTTTCTTTCTGAAAACTGAAGAATGGCATTATGTGCCTTTTTATTAAAAATGCAGAAATTTCCTGTTTGGGCCACCTGTTGACCGCCTGTCAGACTGCCAAATATCCTGTGAAATATATTGATGTATAGTTTCTTCGTAAATTTCTCACTTCTGGCTTCCCGCACCGCAGAGACGATGTCAACACCTGTAGCTTTTATTTTATCCCAGAGCACTGAAACGAGTTCAGGTGGATCCTGAAAATCGCCATCCATTGTAACCACATAATCGCCTTTTGCATAATCTATTCCTGCAGTAAGTGCAGCCTGTAATCCGAAATTTCTTGAAAGTGACACAATTTTCACCTCTCCGAACTGCATCCGGAGTTTGATGAGTTTTTGCAATGTTGTATCTGTGCTGCCGTCATCCACACATATGATCTCAAAATACTCACCCGTCTGCTCCAGGTTTCCCCGAAGCTCAGTCAGGAGTTTCTCCACCAGAATCTCCTCATTCAAAAACGGAATTACAACCGAAATCATGCTTTTATTTCTAAGCTTTATGCTGGGTTCCTGGTAAAGGTACAGGAAATTCCATATTAATATTACCCATATCCAGCATTTCCGGTCCAAGTTTTTGGGTTGAATTCATCATATCATCCCATGTGACTTTTTGACCTGTATAGGCTGCAGTTCGCCCCATGATTGCAGTTAGTGTTGAAATAGCTGTTCTTTCTGCTTCAACCACAGGTTTATTTTCTCTTATGGAGGTAACCATATCAATATGTTCCTGCACATAAGGAGAAACTTCTACTATCCCCGTAGAATTACCTTCCTTGTTTTTAGGATATTCGTATCTCCATTTAACCGAACCATCAGGATGAAACACAGTGTTCTTACAATTGGTATATCCTTCGGTACCCATAACCTGTTCACCTAACGAATTGGCACACCCGTCAATTTGCCGCGACATACTATGTGAAAACACGCCATTACCAAAATCAAAATCTATGCTGAAGAAGTCGTATTGGTCTCCTGTTAAACGGCGAATCCTTCCTCCAAACCCGACCGCGCTTTCCGGATGCTTGCCAAGAAACCAGTTTACTATGTCAATATTATGAACATGTGTATCAAGAATGTGATCGCCACATAACCAGCAGTAATTATTCCAGTTGCGCAGCATATATTCCATATCGCTCCAACCCTCTTCCCTGGTTCTGAACCAAACATGCGACTGCAGCCACCAGGCTTTTGCTGATGTGATTTCACCAATGGCACCTGAAGCTACCTGCCGATAGGTTTCCAGATAATCGCGCTGATGCCTCCTCTGGGTTCCTGTAACCACTGTCAATCCCATATTCTCTGCCTTTTTGGAAGTGGCAATAATTTGCCTTGCACCCACAGGATCAACAGAAACAGGTTTCTCCATAAATACATGTTTCTTGGCCTGTACCGCTGCATCAAAATGCTCAGGCCTGAAACGAGGGGGTGTTGCCAGTATGACCACATCCAGGTCCACACCTAATAAATCTTTATATCCGTCGAAACCCCAAAAACAATTGCTTTTGGGTACCTCAACCTTTTGCTTTTCAAGTTTACTGTAACAGTCCCAGACTTTATCTTCAAAAACATCCGCGAGAGCAACAATTTCCAGATCATTGCCTGCAGCTAAAAAATTCAACGCTGCACCTGTACCCCTGTTACCGCAACCAATGAGCCCTGCCCTCAGTTTCTTACCATCAGGGGCTTTATCCAGCAGAGGAGGAAAATCATAATCAACTTTTTTAATCTTTCTGCTGCATGAACTGACAGCACTTAAACCGGCTAGTCCGGCAGCTCCAATAAGTGCTGTTTTACCAAGGAAACTCCGGCGTGACAGTTGATTTTTATCCATTTTATCTTAATTTTCGGTTTTAACGTTTCCTTCCTTCACCGGGAACTCACATATTACCCTAAACCCAACATGATTTGCATCTGAATACCACCAAATGCTTTTGGGAATCTGGGGATCTGTTTCCAGCCACTCACGTGTACGTGTAAAATCCCGACGTGCAACTCTTAAATCCTTTGCTGAACATTTAAATGAGCCGCCCCTTACAACATGCTCAAGACCCTCGCGTGGCCCACGTGGATTATTAATTACACCCTGAGGATACTTTGCATAAACCTGTGGATCGTAATAATCAAGACAGAATTCAGCAACGTTCCCAAGCATATTTTTTAACCCGAATGGATTTGGTTTCACTGCCGAAGGTGGAAGTGTACGGTAAGGACTGTTTTCCTGATATACAACATATGAATTGATAACAGAAGTGTCTGGTCCGAATATTTTATTCCATATACCATCTGTTTCATAATCATCTGGTGAACCTTCAAAAAAGTATGGCCCTGTTGTACCTCCCCTGGCTGCATACTCCCATTCAGCCTCTGTAGGAAGACGATAATTTTTACCTGTTACACTGCTTAGCCACCTGCAATATGTCACTGCTGCATGATGAGTCATTGTAATTGCCGGACGGCTGCCCATGCCCCACCCCTGGTCGGGTGCTCCCCAGGGTGGAGTTGCCCCTGAAATGCCATCTATATCCTCATCTATATCAGCCATGTCAGCCTCTTTGCGACCCTGGGATCCTGTAGCATTAAAAAAAGCAAGATATTCATTCCATGTAACTTCTACTTCTGCCATAAAAAAATCATTTACCATGACCTCCCGAACAGGTCCTTCGTCCTGTCTGCGATAAGGTTCATCCTGAGGGCTGCCCATATTAAATGTACTCCCTGTAACTGCTACCATATTAAAGGAAACATTAGTACCTGGAATCATTTCAGTATAATTTTCAAAAGCAGTAATTTCAGCAGACTTTTCGTATATAATGTCAGAAGAACCTGATACTTCTTCCAGAACCATTGCTGGTTCCCCCCTGTAATGACCTACGGTTAAATGGCATTTTACGCAGGAATTATTATCAGGATCACGCAAATATTTTAAATGTGATTCAGCTCCGAGAGCATCAAGTGTGGAAGGAAAAAGATTGGTGTGGCATTTTTTACAACCATCTTCATAAACAAATCTTTTTGAAGCTTCATAATTCCGCTTTGCTTCCCAATCAATCTCATCCATGTCTTTGGTCAGGTAATAGTATAAATCATGGAATCCGTGATATGCCTTTCTGCTCAGGAAATAAACTGTCTGATCTTCAGGAGGAAGATGACAATCAACACACCGTGCTGAAAAGCCGCTCCTATTACTGTTATGTGAGGATAACATAAATGATGTTTCTGCATGTGGATGTGCATGGCATGCTGCGCAAAACTCATCAGTTGATGTATAATCAATGGTTTTCTTTGATAGAAATAAAAATATCATAACAGCTGTACCACCAGCAATAAACAGCAAATAATGTTTCCTTTTCATTCCCTAAACAGACATTGCAATAGTTATTATACAATGATAAATAGAAAGGATTAGCTATTTCTTAATTATAATGGTATCTAATAATTAATTTAATATTAACTGACACTTAACTAATATAATTTGTTTTTGATAATCAGCTAATTATTATAACTCTAAAAAAATATAAAAAATTAGAAACATCCAATTTTAATTCTATTTTTGAAAAAAAAATAATACCGGAATAAGTTGCCGGAAGATTAATTCAGAATGAAAGAGAATAGAATTTTCTTAATAAGCGTATCATTTCTGCTTCTCAGCATTTTAAATATATCAGCAAAGGAATTGTCAGAGACTTCTTTTTTAATTGCAAAAGTATCTCCTGATCATCTCAGGAACCAGTTGTTTTGGGACTATATTCAATCTGATAGAAATAGCGGAATTGAAACCTCTCTTATTGAAAGTGACGGTGAAATTTATTTTTCAAACAGCCGGCAGGATGTAAATCAGCTGATTGATAAACTGCTACAAGTTATTACTGCAGATTCATTAAAGCTCTTTCCTGTATTTATAAATTATGAAGGAAAATTTTCTGTTCTCGATTCTGTAATAAATCATAGTAAAATTTCCTCATCCGTCTTCTTTCTTCCCAGAGGTGAAGCCTGGCCTTCTGCTGAATATCTAATCCAGTCTGGAAGAAGAATCATTTTCTTTATCAATGGTGAAGTTCAGTTCCAACAAAAAATCCTTCATCCTTCCTCTGATTATATTATGGAGCTTTCAGCTGCAGGAACAAATGGTTTAGTTCCAAAAACCAGTATGGAATTATTAATGATCAAGGATTTTGATAAACTCCCGGTAGCACAAAATTCCGGCAGCAATATCAGAAATCTAGTACCTGATTATATAAATTTCCTTCTCGAAACGTGGAAGAGATACGGAAAGCGGCCAAACTTCATTTTCGTAAATAATGAAATACTGAATTTTAATTTCATCATTTCACAACTCAACTCATTTACATGGATTAAAGGAACTGTAAAAAGCTCAGGAAAAACATTTGAAAAAGTTTACTGGAAAAACCCCGACATCATTATAACAGGAGGCAGGTTCAGCTTGCCCTACCGCGGAGGAGAAGAGTTAACCCTAACTCCTTTTATACCCGGATACCGTTTAACTCCGGAGCATATTGTAGTTACAGGGGAAATGGAAGTTCCCGAAACTTACAGTATCATGGCTGCACCTTTTAATTCAGGTGAAGGTCTGACAGGAAGTTTCACATTCGAACATTCCATCACAAATCTGCTTTCATCCCAAACTGAATACACTGGAACCAACTACTCATTTGTTCAGGATATAGAACGAGGTACTGTACTGAGATTACCCGAAAATTCGAGTGTGAACCTGAAGTCTCCAGAGATATATGGTCTGCGTAACAGCAGTTTCAGCGTAAGCTGTTTTGTAAAATTTAGCGAAATTCTCGAATCTGGTGACAATGCCGTATTGGGTAATTATGAAAGTGAATACCGCCGCGGCCTGCATTTGATTTTAAGATCAGGATATCCGTATTTTGGTCTCTGGGCAAATGATTATATTTCTGAAGTAAAAATTGAACCTAATATTTGGTATCATCTTGTATGGAGATATATCATCGAAACCGGAGAACAGGCAATATTCCTGAATGGAAGGAACATCGGAAGTTCAGCAGGCCATCCCCCATTTTCAGGAACAGGCGACATTCATTTGGGAAGTGCCCTTTCACAGGGAGCCAGCATGCGGGGATACATAGATGATTTACATTTATGGAACAGGCCTTTAGGTTCAGAAGAAATTAACCGGCTTGCACTTAATGAGCCTGTCATTATCGAAAATAAGGATATTGCCGAAGGTGTTTCCCTACAAAACAACATTGCATTCTATATTGGAATTTTTGTAATCCTGATAGTAATCCTTGCGTACCTGATCTTCTTTCGAAAGAAAAACAAAGTAGTTGATAAAACCATTTATCCTGATCCAATTAGAACTGAGAAAAACCAGATCAGCCTTTTTGGTGGATTCAATGCAATTGACAGGGAAGGAAATGATATTTCAGAACTTTTTACCCCGAAAGTAAGGGAAATGCTGCTATTTGTCCTGTTGTATGCCCATCAGAACGGTACCGGAGCTTCTGTCTCCGAACTCGATGAACAATTGTGGCCTGGACTTGAATCGAAAAAAGTGACCAATAACCGGGCGGTAACTTTAAATAAACTGCGAAAAATCCTTCAGCGAATGGATGGACTGAACATTATAACCCGTAATGGCACTCTCACGGCAGAATTGCAGAATCCTTTCTTTTGTGATTATGTTGAAGCATATCATCTTTGCCATGAGCCGGGAATGGATAAGAAACAACTTGAAAGATTTTTCAATCTTACTAAAAAAGGAAAATTTCTTAAGGGCATCAGCTGGAGCTGGCTTGATGAAGTGCGGGGTTACACTGGCAACCAGATCATCGATAACCTGTTAAAGCTTGCTGCCATCTATAAAGACGATAAAAAATTGACAGAGATTGAAACCATATCCAAAGGAATTCTTGATTATGATGAACTAAATGAAGAGGCCGTTTGGTTACATATTTGGTGCCTTCGACAGAAAAATAACATGCATCAGGCTAAATATTATTTTGAAAACTTCCGGATCCGTTATTCAGAATCAATGGCAGTAAAATATCCACTAAACTTTGAACAGTTCAATAACCGTTTTTCAAACCTGCAGATTGATTTATTGAATTAAAAAACAATTATATGAAGGCTTCATTTAAAGCAATTGTCTTTGATCTGGATGGTGTAATCACAAAAACTGCTGTTACCCACATAAAGGCATGGAAGAACATTTTTGATGAATTTCTAAAATTCAGGGCAGAAAGAGAACAAATTTCCTTTAAAGAATTCACAGAAACCGATTACCTGGATTATGTCGACGGGAAGCCCCGGTATGAAGGAGTATCATCGTTTCTGGAATCCAGGAATATCAATATTCCTGAAGGCTCAATGGATGATAGCCCTGAGGAAGAATCTATATGTGGTCTTGGAAACCGGAAAAATAAAGTTTTTCTTGAAATCCTTCAAAAAGAAGGAACTGAAGTCTATCCTTCTTCAAAAGAATTGCTCCTCAACCTAAAGGCAGCTTCAGTCAAAACAGGCGTGGCTTCTTCGAGTAAAAACTGCGGAAAGATTCTTGAAACAGTCGGTCTGCTGCATATGTTTGATGTAATGGTTGATGGAATCATTTCAGAAGAAATGGGGCTTAATGGGAAACCCGAACCAGACATCTTTCTTATGGCTTGTGATTTAATGGAATCAAATCCTAAAGAAACTATTGTCGTAGAAGATGCCGTTTCGGGCGTTCAGGCAGGAGCAAAAGGAAATTTCGGTCTTACGTTAGGAGTAGCCCGCAAAAATAATAAAGAAGATTTATTGATAAATGGTGCTGATTATGTTGTGAAAGACCTGCAGGAAATAAAGGGAGTGGAAGGGTTAAATAAATTGTTTTTGCAATTTAAAAAGTCATGACTTCATTTACACTTTTTCTTAAAAAATCTCTCCGGTAATAATCCTCATCCGTTATATTTCCATTCCAAACTACAATATCAAGATCAATTGTCCTGGAACTGAATTTAGGCTTTGTTCGGTCGCGCCCCATAATGCTTTCTATCTGTTTTAAAAGGTACTTCAGTTCTTCCATCTTAAGCGGGGTTTTTATCCGTACAGCTCCATTGGTATAATCGGGTTGATTTTTATTGCCTATAGGGACAGTTTTAACAAAAAGAGAAATCTTAACCACCTCTACTTTTTGGCTAAGTATCTCCAGCATTTTTGATATATTATCTTCGGCATTGATATTTGAACCGATACCAACGACAGCCTCATTCATTCTGTAACCTTCCATCTTCATAACCTGGCCTATTTCCGGCTTCCATTTCAATTGAAACTGATTCAGCAAATCTTAACGCATGAGGTTTATCAACTTCCACCTTAGCCCATCTCACTTTTTTGTTCTCTAAAATCAGGTCCAGAATTTTTTGGGTAAGTACTTCAAGAAGGTTAAACTTTCCTTCCTGAACAAGTTGAATAACTTTTTTTGTAATGGATTTATAATCCAGAATATCATCCGGGTTATCTTCCGCAAGCGCCTTATGTGATACGTCAGTTTCAATTTCAAAATTAATCACCACATCCTGCCTGTTAACCTGTTCTTCAGGATTAAATCCAATATATGTTCTAAGCAGCAGGTTCTTGACTTTAATTTTTGCCATCATATAAAAGATTATGCATTTGAACCCAGGTTTTCGCCACCATCCGCAAAAAGCAACTGCCCTGTCAGATATTTATTCTCCAGGATAAAATCAATGCTGTGCAAAACAGGCCCAAGCCCTACAGGTTCCTTTACAGGGATATGTGCAGCCAGTTTTTTAATGTATTCTTCCCCTTTCCCTTCCGGAGGTATTGAAACTCCGGGAGCTATTGCATTTACCCTGACATGTGGAGCAAACTCAAGTGCAGCCATTTTTGTAAGCTCCCAAAGCGCCTTTTTCGAAATCGAATAGGCGGCAAAGTTGCTTTTATTTGAAGTAATACGTGTATCCACCATGTTGATGATGTTACCTTCCCTGAAATGACGGATAAAATCACGAATCAGGATAAAGGGTGCCTTAAAGTTGACATCCATCTGATGTTTTAAAAATTCCGTATCTGTATCCTGAAGGTAATTCCTGTCAAAAACTGAAGCATTATTCACAAGTAATGAGATTTTGCCGGTTTTCAGGATAACAGAAGAAATGAGATTTTCCAGTTCATGTTCATTTTCAAGATTTGCCTTTATCCGGTAAAACTTCTGCCCAGGATATAGTAACCTTAATTTTTCTTCCAGATTTTCTGCTTCTCCCTCAGAACTGTTATAATGTATGCATACATCCCAGCCTTTACCAGCCAGATGTTCTGCTATTGCGCGTCCGATTCTTTTGGATGCCCCAGTTATCAGCGCAGTTTGCTCCATGAAAAATGTTTTTTATAAAGCTACAAAAACTTTATGAGCCAGCCAGCACTGTTAAAGAGATTCAGTTTTTGTAGGAAATCAGCTTGCTCAGATATTTCCCAATGATATCAAATTCAAGATTAACTACTGTACCTTCCTGAAACGTATGGAAATTTGTTACCTCATAAGTAAATGGAATGATGGCTACCTGGAAAGAATTATCCTGAGAATTGACCACAGTCAGGCTGACACCATTTACGGTAACAGAACCTTTTTCCACAGTCATATATCCTTTCCTTGCCATATCAACATTAAAATCGTATTCGAAGGTATAGTACCAGCTTCCTTCAGCCTCCTCAACTTTCCTGCAAATGGCAGTCTGATCAACATGACCCTGCACGATATGTCCGTCAAGCCTGCCATTCATCATCATGCTGCGTTCCAGGTTCACCTTCGAACCAACTTCGAGCAGCCCCAGGTTCGATTTCAAAAGAGTTTCCTTAATTGCCGTTACTTTATAAGTCTCAGCCATTTTGTTCACTTCTACCACAGTCAGACAAACACCATTGTGCGACAGGCTCTGGTCAACCTTTAATTCATCTGCAAAAGAACAGGTTAATGTAAAATGAACGTTTTCCTTATCTTTTTCAATAGCTGTTACAATTCCAAATTCTTCTACTATTCCTGAAAACATATATCAATTTTTAAAGCAGTTAATTCCCAACCAATTTAAACCTCATGAAGGTTTTTTGAAATTCCATTCGTAACCGTCTTTTGTATCCTTGATTTCAATTCCCATCGCTACAAGTTCTTGTCTGATCTCATCGGAAGTTTGCCAATCCTTCCTGGCTTTGGCCTCCATTCGTAGACGTAACACAAAATCAACGATTGACTCAAGCAACTCATGTTCCCGGCTGTCAGGAAGATTTTCCTCCTTCAATCCCAAAATATCAAAAATCATCAGGTTAAAAAAGTTTCTTAATTCTTCCAGGTCTCCTTCTGAAATGAACTCCTGCCCTACTTTTACTGAATTGATCATCCTGACTCCATCAAAAAGGTGGGCAATTGCAATAGGACTGTTTAAATCATCATTCAGTGCTGCCAAACATTTTTCCTTAAGCGCAGTCACCGTTATGGTTGATTCTTTGGAAACCGGAAGGGATCTGAGATTTTCAACAGCAGCCATTAATCTTTCAAGCCCCTTTTCAGATGCCTGCAGTGCATCATTTGAAAAATCAATTGTGCTCCGGTAATGAGCCTGTAATATAAAAAAACGAATTGTCATTGGTGCCCATGCTTTTGTGAGCACCGGATGATTGCCTGAAAACAGTTGATCAAGTGTAATAAAATTGCCCAGCGATCTTGCCATTTTCTGGCCATTGATGGTAATCATATTGTTATGTATCCAATACCTGACAGCTTCTTTACCCTGACTGGCAGTGGATTGGGCAATTTCACATTCATGATGGGGAAACACCAAATCCATTCCTCCACCATGTATGTCAAAAACCTCTCCCAGATATTTTGCACTCATAGCCGAACATTCAAGGTGCCAGCCAGGGAAACCTTCTCCCCATTTTGAAGGCCAGCGCATGATATGTTCAGGTGATGCTTTCTTCCAAAGAGCAAAATCAAAAGGATTCTTTTTTTCTTCCTGGCCTTCAAGTTCACGGCTGCTCGACCTTACATCATCAAGATTCCGGCCCGACAGTTTACCATATTTGTACTGAGTGTTATATTTTTCTACATCAAAATAAACTGATCCGTTTACTTCATATGCAAAACCCTTATTTAACAAAGTGTCAATATATTGTTGTTGCTCAAGGATATGGCCCGAAGCACTTGGCTCAATATCAGGAGAAAGCACATTCAACTGTTCCATATTCCTCCGGAAGGTGTTAACGTATTTCTGCACCACCTCCATAGGTTCAATCTGTTCTACCTTTGCTTTTTTAGAAATTTTATCTTCCCCCGATTCTTCAGCTTCATTTTCAAGATGCCCCACATCGGTGATATTTCTTACATACCGTACTTTATAACCCAGGAACTGCAGGTACCTGTATAACAGGTCGAAGGTAATAAAAGGCCGTGCATGCCCGAGATGAGAATCGCTGTAAACAGTCGGACCACAAACATACATACCAGTCTTCCCTTCTACAAGTGGCTTAAATACTTCCTTCTTCCGGCTTAAAGTGTTGTATATGACAAAATGTGAGTTCATATATTTTTAAATGTAGCAGGTATTGTAAAGTTATTTTATTACGAAAAATATATCATCTTTTACTTTTTTTCCTGCAAAACATCAGCTTCCTGTGACACGGTTCTCTTCTGTCACTTCTTCTACCTGCTGGTCTGTTTCAGCAGCATCTTCATCCTTTTTTTCCAGAGCATGAAGCTCTTTTCTGTAGAAAAGCAAAACTAAAAGTATTCCGGCAGTAATTGAGGAATCGGCAATATTGAAAACAGGTCTGAAAAATACAAGATCATCACCCCCCCAGAATGGAATCCAATCGGGCAAAGTGGTTTGTATGATTGGAAAATAAAACATATCAACTACCCTGCCATGCAGGAAACTTGAATATCCTCCTCCTTCAGGAAGGAAATCGGCTACCTGTCCGTAACTGTGGTTGAATATCATTCCATAAAAAAGACTGTCAATGATGTTTCCGATTGCCCCGGCAAAAATAAGGGCAACACTCCCAAGGAAACCAAAAGTAATTTCTTTACGGTTTGAATATTTAAACAGATACCAGCCTATGGCAATCACTGCCACGATCCGAAAAAGGCTCAGAAAAAGTTTACCGTATTCTCCGGCAAATTCAAATCCAAATGCCATTCCATTATTTTCAACAAAATGTATGATAAACCAGTCTTTGAAAATAACGAATTCCTGTCCAAGAGACATGGTTGTTTTGATCCATATCTTAAGAACCTGGTCTGCAATCAGCACCAGGAATATGATCACAAGCAACTTGTTTGTCCTGTTTTTCATCTACATTTAAAAAAACTCCCGGATATTTTTTGCAAAACATCCGGGCCGTTCTAAATATTTATAATAAATCCGAATTATACCTGGTTGTTCTTGGCAGCTATGCTCAGCGTTGCATGCGGGACAGCACGCAAACGCTCCTTACTGATTAGTTTACCGGTCTCGCGGCAGATACCGTAAGTTTTATTTTCAATGCGTACCAATGCAGCCTGTAAATGCTGAATGAATTTCAACTGGCGTTGGGCAAGTTTCCCTGCTTCCTCCTTTGAAAGAGTTGCTGCTCCTTCTTCCAGTACCTTAAAGGTAGGCGATGTGTCCTGTGTATCATTGCCGTCGCCATGTGTAATGGAGTTCTTATACATTTCATAGTCATCCTGAGCCTTCTTTAACTTGTCAAGAATAATTGCTCTGAATTCCATTAACTCCTGATCTGAATATCTGTTCTTTTCTCCCATTTTTACAGGATTTATAATTTAATATCACTCAATTAATAGGCCCAAAATACTAAAAATAAAACATACATTTTAGGCCCTAAAACATATTTTAAATTTGTTTTTCAATTACCAGTCTTGCAGTTACTTCAGTGCTGATTTCAACATCCCTGACCTGCCCCTCAGGCAAACCATCAACTAATTGCAGGTCAACAGCCAAAGTCTGGGCGCAAATATAACTTTTATGATGTAACACCGCATCATTTATTTTGTTGTTACTTTCAATCTTTATATTTATCCTGTCCGTAACATCAAAACCGCTGTCTTTTCTAAGATTCTGAATTTTATTTATGAACTCACGGGCAATGCCTTCCTGCTTCAATTCTTCCGTAACAGCAATATCCAGGGCAATTGTCAATTGACCTTCTGTAGCTACAGTCCAGCCCGGTATATCTTCCGTAAGTATATCAACGTCTTCCCGTGTCAGTTTTACCTGCTGACCTGCAATTTCAATATCCTTTGAACCTTCCTGTTCCACAAAGGCGATATCTTTCTGACTAAAAGCACCCACAACAGCGGAAATTTCTTTCATCAGTTTACCATATTTAGGCCCCAGGGTTTTAAAGTTGGGTTTGATCTTCTTTTTTACTATTTCAGATGTGTCACTAAGATACTCTACCTCCTTAACGTTAACTTCCGCAAGAACGATACTTTTTATTGAGTCGAACTGTTCACGAAAATGCGGATTTAACACTGGCACCATTATTTTGGCAAGTGGCTGGCGTACTTTAAGTTTTTCCTTACGCCGTAAAGCCAGGATCATTGATGATGCTTTTTGTGCGATCCCCATTCTCTCTTCGAGATCTTTATCAATAAGATTTTCATCATACCCTGGAAAATCAGCAAGGTGCACACTCTGCCGGGGTTCTTTTCCTGTTACTTCATTTAAATCGGCATAAAGTAAATCGGCATAAAAAGGTGCTATAGGTGCCATAAGCCTGGCAACGGTTGCAAGACATGTATACAAGGTCTGGTAAGCCGAGATTTTATCGGTTGAATATTCACCACCCCAATACCTTTTCCGGCTGAGCCTTACAAACCAGTTACTCAAATTTTCAGTAACAAATTCAGAAATAGCCCTGCCTGCACGTGTAGGCTCATAGCTTTCGTAACTGTCGCCTACCTCTTTGATGAGCGAATTTAAAAGTGAGATAACCCATCTGTCCAGTTCAGGCCGGTCGGCAACGGGAATATCCTTTTCTCCATATCTGAAATTGTCAACATTTGCATACAGGGCAAAGAAACTGTAAGTATTGTAAAGGGTTCCAAAAAATTTCCTCTTAACTTCCTCTATGCCCTCTATGTCAAACTTCAGGTTATCCCAGGGTTGTGAGTTGGTTATCATGTACCAGCGCAACGGGTCCGAACCATATTTTTCAATTGTACTGAACGGATCCACAGCATTACCTAACCTTTTCGACATTTTATTACCATTTTTATCAAGCACCAGTCCGTTGGAAATAATGTTCCTGAACGATACTGAATCACTGATCATGGCAGCAATGGCGTGTAAGGTAAAAAACCAGCCACGGGTTTGATCTACCCCTTCAGCAATAAAATCAGCCGGGAAAACTCCTTTTCCTGAAGCTGGATTATAATTTCCTTCATTCTCAAAAGGAAAGTGATGCTGGGCATAGGGCATGGCACCTGAATCAAACCAGACATCAATCAGGTCAGGTTCGCGAAACATTTTCCTGCCCGAAGGCGATACCAGTACCACCTTGTCGATATATGGTTTATGTAAATCGATACGCTGATAATTTTCCTTAGAATAATCACCCGGGATAAATCCATGATAAGGATTTTCCTTCATGATGCCTGCTTCAAGGGATTTCTCAATCTCACCCGCAAGTTCCTGAGCCGATCCAATGCAAATCTCCTCTGAACCATCTTCTGTCCTCCATACAGGTAATGGTGTTCCCCAAAAGCGGGAACGACTCAGATTCCAGTCGACAAGGTTCTCCAGCCAGTTGCCAAACCGCCCTGTACCGGTCGATTGTGGTTTCCAGTTAATTGTATTGTTCAGTTCAACCATCCTTTCTTTTACGGCAGTGGTTTTAATGAACCATGAGTCAAGCGGATAATACAGAACAGGTTTGTCTGTACGCCAGCAATGCGGATAATTATGTACGTGTTTTTCTATCTTGAAGGCCTTATTGCTGAGCTTCAGCATTACAGCAATGTCCACATCAACGGTGGGATCATCTTCTGTCAGCTTTTCGTTATATTCATTTTTTACATACCGCCCGGCAAAATCATGATATTTGGTTGTATCAACATAATCTCTGACAAATGCTTCCGACATTTCGCCCGTAAGAAAAAAGCGGCCTTTCCTGTCGACCAGTGCCTGCGTTTTACCGTCTGCATCTTCAACAATCAAAGGCGAAATTTCATTCTGCCTTGCAACCCGGTCATCATCAGCCCCAAATGTAGGAGCAATATGTACAATGCCGGTACCATCTTCAATTGTAACAAAATCCCCGGTTACAACCTCAAATGCCTTTCCCTTGGGTTTAACCCATTCAATCAGCTGCTCATACTGAACCCCTGCAAGCTCCTGTCCATTGTACTCCGCAAGAATCCTGTATGGAATACTTTTATCGCCAAAGGTATATTCTTCCAGGGAAGCGGTTTCATTTGCCTGGTTAAAATAAACATGAAGCAGGTCTTTGGCAAGGATGAAGGTAGCCGGCGACCCGGTGTAGGGGTTAAATGACCTGACTTTTACATACCGGATATGCTGCCCGACAGCAAGTGCTGTATTAGAAGGCAGCGTCCATGGCGTTGTTGTCCATGCTAAAAAGTATAATTCAGTATCCACCCCTTCAAATAGAAACTCCGATCTTTCATTTCTCCTTGCCTTAAATTGAGCAACAATGGTTGTATCCTTTACATCGCGATAACAACCGGGCTGGTTCAGTTCATGCGAACTGAGACCGGTGCCGGCGGCAGGCGAATAGGGCTGGATGGTATAACCCTTATAAAGCAACCCTTTATTATATATTTGTTTCAGAAGCCACCAGACAGTTTCGATATACTTACTGTCGTAGGTTACATAGGGATCATCCATGTTAACCCAATAACCCATTATACGCGTAAGTTCTTCCCACTCCCGGGTGTATTTCATAACCTCCTTGCGACAGGCAGCATTATATTCCTCAACTGATACTTTCTTCCCGATGTCTTCCTTTGTAATGTTAAGCGATTTCTCAACACTCAGTTCTACCGGTAACCCATGTGTGTCCCACCCTGCCTTACGGTGCACCCTGAATCCCTGCATGGTTTTATACCGGCAGAATATATCTTTAATGGCACGTGCCATCACATGATGAATGCCCGGTATCCCATTAGCTGAAGGTGGGCCCTCATAAAAAACAAATGTATCATGCCCCTCACGTGTAGTGATACTTTTATGAAAAGTATCATCTTCTTCCCATCGCTTTAGAACCTCCCTGTTGATCTCCGAAAGATCCAATTGTTTGTATTCCTGAAATTTATTATACATATACGACTTCTTGTACTGCTCCTTTTATTAAAAAAATGCAAATATAGGAAATTTTATGGCGGGTATAAACCAGCACCTGTTTCAAGTACCTGAAGTTCATTTAGAACTTCACCATTGAAAGATTCTTACATTATCAGGCAATTGTTGTTTATGGAAACACTGCTTAAAAAAATCCCAAACAACCTTATGGATAAGATCTTATTCTGCCACACCAAACTTATATACACAAACCGAATAATATTCTTCACCCGGATTGAGAATGGTTGAGGGGAAACCCGGCTGATTAGGACTATCGGGGAAATGCTGTGTTTCAAGGCAGAACGAAGTGCGGAACTCATACTTCGTGCCATACTTCCCTGTTTCACTTCCATCGAGGAAATTTCCTCCGTAAAACTGCATGCCTGGTTCATTGGTGTAGACTTCCATTGTCCGCAGCGAAACGGGTTCCAATACCCGGGCTGCAAATGCAAGTCCGTTTTCTGCAGGGAACAGCACCCAGTTATGATCGTAGCCTCCACCGAATTTCAATTGTTCAAAATCATCATCAACACGGTCACCAATGGCCACGGGAACTCTGAAATCCATTGGAGTGCCCTCAACTGGTGAAATCTCTCCGGTTGGAATCAATCCCTTATCAACAGGTGTGTAAAAATCAGCATTGATCTGCATCAGGTGATTGTTAATGGTTCCGTTTCCATCACCTTTTAAATTAAAAAATGAATGATGGGTAAGATTAACCGGGGTAGACCTGTCGGTTACTGCATTGTATTCTATTTTCAGCTCATTGTCATCCGTAAGTTTGTACTGTACCTCCACATCAAGATTACCAGGATAACCTTCTTCCATATGAGGAGAAGTATAGGTGAGCAGCAGGGTCTGATCATCGGGCTGACTACCATCCCATACCACATTGTTAAATCCTTTTGTTCCACCGTGCAAGTGGTTTTCTCCATTATTCTGTACGAGGCTGTACACACTGTCGTTTAGTGAAAACCGGCCGTTTGCTATGCGGTTACCGTAACGTCCGATAAGCGCACCAAAATAAGATTCTTTTGAATTAAGATATCCGTCCAGTGTTTTATAACCTGTTACGATATCATTAAAATTACCATCTTTATCCGGGACCCACAGACTCACAACCCGGCCACCAAAATTTGTAATTTGCACTGCAAGCCCATTGTTATTTTTCAAAGTATATAATACAACCTGTTTTCCATCCAGTTCTCCGCCGAAGGAATTTTCTTCGATGAGCTCAGGTTCACGGGGTTGTTGTGTGCATGAAAACAGGATGATAACAGAAAGCAGATTAAGTACGTGTTTCATTTTGGCTATTTTTAATTTTTTTGTTTCTTGAAAGCGCTAATTTAAACTGAAATTTTAAACTTTGTTGCAAACAGAACCGGTTATATCAAAAATCATGAAGTACAGCAAACTTTTCCCCTCACTTATGATCATTTTTCTTGTGGAAGGCTGCCGGTTAATACCCGAAAAACATGACCTAACACAAGAACCAAATATCTTGTTTGCCATCGCCGATGACGCTTCGTGGAAACACTTTGGAGCTTATGGATGTAACTGGGTAAAAACACCCGCATTCGATCGTGTTGCAGATGAAGGAATCCTTTTTACCCGGGCTTATACCCCGAATGCAAAATGTGCACCTTCGCGTGCATGCATTTTAACAGGCCGGAACAGCTGGCAACTGGAGGAGGCTGCCAACCACTCACCACTTTTCCCGGCTAAATTTAAAACCTATGCTGAGGCGCTTGCGGAAAATGGATACTGGACCGGCAGTACAGCCAAAGGGTGGGCACCAGGCAACCCCGGGGAAATAAATGGAAAAAGGAGAGAGCTTACTGGACCAAAATTCGACAAACATACAACCACACCTCCTGCACTGCATATTTCCAATAACGATTATGCACGCAATTTTGAAGCTTTCTTAGATGCATGTCCTGAGGGGCAACCATTTTGCTTCTGGTACGGCAGCATTGAGCCCCACCGGGCCTATGAATTTGAGGCAGGAATGAAGATAGGTGGAAAACAGACAGATGATATTGATGAAGTCCCTGCATTCTGGCCTGATGTTGACAGCATCCGGATTGATATGCTCGACTATGCATTCGAAATTGAATACTTCGACCTGCATCTTCAGCGGATGTTGCAGATTCTTGAAGAAAAAGGCGAACTTGAAAACACCATTGTAATCGTAACCGCCGATAATGGTATGCCATTCCCGCGCATCAAGGGGCAGGTATATGAATATTCCAACCACCTTCCGCTTGCCATCATGTGGCCGGAAGGAATTAAAAAACCCGGCCGTGTTGTAAATGACTTTGTTAATTTTATTGATCTGGCACCAACTTTCCTCGAGCTTGCAGGGTTAACAGCAGAAGATGCCGGAATGCAACCTTTAACAGGGACAAGTCTGACCGACATCTTCTTTTCAGATAGAGCGGGACAGGTGAATCCTCTGCGGGATTATGCATTGGTTGGAAAGGAAAGGCATGATGTGGGACGGCCTGATGATCAGGGCTACCCAGTGAGGGGAATTTTCAAAGACGACCTTCTTTATATCAGGAATTATGAACCCGCACGGTGGCCTAAAGGCAATCCGGAAACAGGTTACCTCAATTGTGACGGAAGCCCGACAAAAACATTTATTCTTGACACCCGCCGCAAAAAAGGAATCATGGAATACTGGCAGCTCAATTTTGGTAAGAGGGTGGCGGAAGAATTGTATGATGTTGTCACCGACCCTTTTTGCATGAACAACCTGGCTGAAAACGCCGGCTATATTCAAATAAAAAACCAGCTTGAAGCTGAAATGATTGAAAAATTAACACAGCAGGAAGGTCCAAGAATGAAGGGACTGGGAAATATTTTCGACCAATATCCGTATATTGGAGAAGTAAGTAATTTCTATAACCGGTATATGGAAGGCGAAGAGATTGCTACGGATGGGTTAATAAAACTGATTATGACAGTTATCTGAAGGAATAAAGCGGATGATAAAAAAGCCGGAGAAAAAGAAGCGGAACAAACTGCTGCCATTCCTTAGGGAAGGGGTAATTGAAGCAGGATGCGACGAAGCAGGAAGGGGATGCCTTGCAGGACCTGTTTTTGCAGCAGCCGTTATATTGCCTCCCGGATTCAAAAATAAGCTCCTCAACGATTCAAAAGAGCTCACACGTGAAGAGCGCGACAAACTCAGGCCACTGATAGAAAAGAAAGCACTGGCATGGGCAGTGGAAATGGTTTCAAATGAGGAAATCGACCGGGTAAATATTCTCAATGCCTCTTTTATGGCTATGAATCATGCTATCCGGAAACTAGTTATAACACCTGAACACCTGCTCATTGACGGCCATATGTTCCGCCCGCAGACAAGTATCCCATATACATGCCTGATAAAAGGCGATGGCCGTTTCATGTCGATTGCTGCTGCTTCCATACTGGCTAAAACCTGGCGCGATGAATATATGGAAAAACTGCATAAAGAGTTTCCCATTTACAACTGGATCCGCAATAAAGGTTATCCTACAGTTCAACACCGCGACGCAATATCAACCCATGGAATATCCAAATACCACCGGCTGTCGTTCAGGCAATCCGACCTGCAGTTGGAGCTGGAATTCTAGGAGCACAGGGCACAGTGCACAAGGCATGGGACAATGAGCGAAGAGCAGACAGCAGGCAAGATACTGGGTCAATATCCCCAATTATATAAGGTCCTTAAGATCCTTTCGTATCATTAGTGTCCGGTTAATATTTGAGATTTCTCCCTACGGTACCAACGACAGATTACCTAACATACAATAGTTTGACAATTAGGGCTGAAGCAAAAAACCGCATCGGGAACTTTATGGAACTTGGTGGGCTTGGTAGTTTTGTGGCATATATTACTTTTTGCCACAAAGGCTCCAAGGCACCAGGAAATCACAAAGTAGAGACATTTATAATATAATCTTCATTCCCTGTCATTTCAGCATTGTACCCCATTCTTATTTGGGGTCACAATTCGAAATGAGAGCTATTGTTGTGGGAGGAGTAGGCTGGTGTTCGCCACCAACCTTCCCCTCCCACAACATCTAAATAACTGATTGTCATCTAGAACGAAGTGAGAGATTTTAAATTCATTGCTTTAAAATTTTACCGGACAACAATGATTTCGTATATTTATTATTATGAAACTATTATACACAATTTTGGTATTGATTATTCCCCTCACTGTTCTGGGTCAAAATAATGAAACAATCTGGTTTGGCCCGAATGGCCAGCTTGATCCGGTTAAAAAAGTCATGAAAAAGGAGGTTGAATACCGCAATAAAAGAAAAGCAGTCGTCAGAACATACCAGGTCGGATCCGGACAAGATAAACTCCTCTATACGGAACATATTGCAATAAATAGTCCCGGTGAATCCCATATCCGTGTCAAGGGTGAAGGCTTTTCTGAATCCCTGACCAGAACTTTTGTGATGAATTCTGAGGGTATACTCCTGTTTACCGACATTCAGAATGGTCGGGTCAGGCGTACGGGCTCTACTTCATCAAAAATACCTCTTGTTCTGCAGGATACTATTAAGGAATATTATCAGGACGGGACCCAAAAATCAGTATCGGTTTACAGCAACAATGAGCTTGTATCAAACAGGAACTGGAAGGAAAATGGTGAGAATTACATAGATGACATCTTTTTTTCAGTAGAAGAAGAACCTCTTTTTAAATCAGGTACATTTTTCCTGCACAACCATGTTATGAGCACTTTTAAAAATTCACTACTCGACATGTCACAGGTCGAAGGAAGATTAATTGTGGGCTTTGTTGTAATGGAATCCGGTGATATTGATGGAATTAAAATAGAACAGGGACTCATACCTGAATTAAACGAACTTGCCATACAAGCTTTCAGCACTCTGAACGGTGAATGGAAACCGGCCCGGTTAAATGGGGAAAATGTTAGATATTACCAACTCTTTCCAATCAATTTCATATACAGGAAAAATGATTTCGATGCCCTGGAACTACGGGGCGGGTCATTATACTGGGAAATTAACTGATTTACTTCCTGCTTACCTTGACCTGGATCGATATCTGGTTATACATCTTCATGAACCTAAAATTTGGGATGTTGTTTTACATGAACAATTAACACAAAGCAAAACTTCATGAAAGTTGCCTTCTATAGCTCCAAATCGTATGATAAGGAATACTTTACCAGGATGAACGAAACCTTTGGTCACGACCTGCGGTTTTTCGAAACAAGGCTTGATAGTCAGACTATACAAATTGCCCGGGGATACGATGCAATCTGTGCCTTTGTAAATGATAAAATCGATGCCAAAACGCTGAAGAAAATGAAACGCAGAGGCATCAGGCTGCTGGTGCTGCGGAACGCAGGATTTAATAATGTAGATGTGGAAGCTGCAGAAAACAATGGTATCACCATCTTAAGGGTGCCGGCATATTCCCCTGAAGCTGTGGCCGAACATGCACTGGCACTTATACTCACCCTGAACAGGAAAACCCATAAGGCATACAACCGTGTACGTGAAGGAAATTTCTCCCTCGAAAGGCTTGTAGGTTTTAACATCAGCGGTAAAACGGTTGGCATAATAGGTACAGGAGCTATCGGAAAAGCATTTATAAAACTGCTGAAAGGATTTAATTCAACAGTCATTGCCTATGATCCCTATCCCTCTGACGAACTACAAAAGCAGGGTATCCGGTATACTTCACTTGAAGAACTGCTTTCAATGTCGGATATCGTCTCGCTGCACTGTCCGCTGACACCGGAAACAAAGAATATGATCAATGCCCAAACACTGGAGCATGTAAAGCAGGGAACTATGCTGATCAATACCAGCCGGGGAAAACTGATCGATACCGAAGCAGTTATTCAGTCGCTTCGCGACAAAAAACTGGGCTCCCTTGGGATCGATGTTTATGCTGAAGAAGAAAAGCTGTTCTTTAAGGACCTGTCGGAAATGATCATTGATGATGATGTCATATCAAGGCTCATCAGCCTGCCCAACGTGCTCATCACCGCCCACCAGGCATTTCTGACCCGCGAAGCGCTGGAGCAGATCGCAGAAACCACTCTGCAAAATCTCACCGATTATGAACAGGGAAAAATCAAACCCGAAAACAAAGTAAGCAGCAGGCAGTTTCAGAAAGTTTAAAAGTTGGCTGATTGAATGGCTGGATCGTTGATTGTTACCAAAAATCTTCAAATACCGGCAAAACAACCTCCAAAGCCTGTCCACCTCTAAAATTCAACCAAAGCCACAAAGTTCCGCAGCTACCTTAAGGGAGAATCAAGGGGGAATTGAGGAAGAAAATTTTCTTTTTAAGTTAGATTAAGTGAATTTTTTATTGTTTGACTGTTTGACTGTTTGAATTCTATTAAATTTTTTCATTTCCCTGCAAAGCAACCTTGAAGCCTTCCTCTTTTGTCAACTTATTTCAGGACTAGACAACCTCTTGCATCGAGAAATAATTTTTTTCATAAAATCAAAATAATGCTTCCGGTTCCAACAACAAAATAGTGCATTTGGCGACTTCGAAAAAAATGAGACCAAAGGAGAGGACATGTTATGTCGCGATGTTTTAAAATCCCATAAATTTTGTGGCCTTATCAATTAATCCGGGTTTTGATTATGAAACCCCCATATAAAATAAACTGAAAATTTTATTGATTGACAGGGATGAATTTCCTTTAATCTGTTTTAATTTTAACCTCATTAAACCATTATGAAAACCTGTCCGTCATGAATTTAAACATAAAACCTGATTACATCCAATTACAAGCTATAAGCATTGGTTTTTATACTGCCATTGCAACTGCTGTCATCACCCTGATTACTTTTGCAATTGCAGTGAACACACCACCCTACTCAGGCCCTTTTTGCCTGGAAAGCTGTTTTGAATATCCATATCATAATATTGCCTCCCGGTTCCCAGGAGATTACATCTGGATATATTCAGCCATGTTGATGGTACTGACATACCTCATGCTGATGGTTTGTATTCACCATTATCCGTCAAATAACAGAAAAATATATAGTCAGATGAGCCTGGCGCTTGCTGGAATAGCAGTTATGATCCTATTTTCCACCTATTTTGTACAGGTGTCGGTGGTACAGCCAAGCTTGCTTAACAACGAAACCGAGGGAATTGCCTTAATAACGCAATTTAATCCGCATGGCATCTTCATTGCCATGGAGGAAGCAGGCTATATGCTGATGAACCTATCTTTTTTATTCCTGGTTCCTGTATTCGGGGGAAAAGGAAAATTGCTTATATCAATCAGAGTCATTTTCATTGCATTTTTTGTTCTGGCTCTGATATCTTTTTTCCTTGTTTCTGTAAAATATGGTGTCATGCGCGAATATATTTATGAAGTAATCATCATCTCCATTGTTTATTTAGAACTGATTATTGCACCAATCCTTCTGGCTGCACTTTTTAAATATGATATGAACAAGCACCTTTAAACAAGTACCTTTAACCAGTGATATTTCCTTTTTTATTAACCAGTTATCCATTCAAACCGTGCAGAGAAAAATTATCTTCAACCTGCTGTCATTTCAGTTGTTATAACCAATAGTTCTCCATATCGCGCACACTACTTTTTAGCATACATGAATGAAATAATATTAATTGCAGGAATCCTTTTAACCACCTGGGGCCTGACTGAAGGGCTCTGGACAACCATATGGTGGAAGGGAATTCAGCGCCGTTCACCTCAAGATATACTACAAAAATATGGAAGATCTTCCAGCTACTGTTTCGTTCCGGCAACGACCGGAAACTGAGCCTTGCCGGACCGTTCATTTTAATTACAACTGTACTGATCTGGATATGCATCAAATGGTGCCTAAAAATGGCCCTCATAAAAATGGATTATGAATGACATCATATTTTTCTGGGGAGGCTGGGAACCCATCCTCCGTATTGTAACCGTGGGAACGCTCACATATTTTGGAATAATCCTGATTCTGAGGGTATCAGGAAAAAGAACCCTCGCCAGCATGAATGCCTTCGATTTTATAATTACCATTACCATGGGTTCAGTATTTGGCCGTATCCTTACTGCCAAATCGGTTTCGCTTGCAGAATCACTCACCGCATTCCTGCTGCTTGTAATTCTTCAGTACCTGATAGCATACCTCGAAGTAAAGTCGAAATTCTTTCACAGGCTCATCACCTCCCAGCCTGCCCTTCTTTATTACAACGGGGCATTTATTGAAAAAAACATGCGGAAGGCAAGAATCCAAAGAAATGACCTGCTGGGGGCCGTAAGAAAAAAGAAATTCGCAAGTCTGAATGAAGTGGAGGCCATCATCATGGAAACCGACGGAAGCTTTTCCATCATAAGGAAGAGCACAAATCGGGAACAGAAAACTTACAGTCAGGTACTCGAAAAAAACCTTTAACCGGCATGGATTAATCATCTCCCGGCTGGTATCCCTCATCCTCTTTCAGCCCAGGCAGGTACGAAGCTGCAACAGCCAGTTCATCGCACCGCTCGTTGAGGGGATTGTTGTTATGGCCCCGCACCCACACAAACCGGACCTGGTGATTTTTATACACCTCCAGGAACCTCAGCCACAGATCCGCATTTTTCTTCCCCTTGAAACGTTTGGCAACCCAGTTGAACACCCACTTCTTTTCAACTGCATCAGCCACATATCTCGAATCGGTATAAACGGTAACATCGCTGCCCGGTATTTTAAGCGCCTCAAGGGCAACAATTACTGCCAGCAGTTCCATCCGGTTGTTGGTCGTCAACCTGTACCCATCCGACATCTCCCTGCGGTGCGGCCCCGACAACATGACCACCCCATAACCTCCCGGCCCCGGGTTCCCGCGTGCTGCCCCATCGGTATAAACTGTAATCTTAGGTTTTATCATTTAATCATTGTAACGCTGATGCAAAGGAGGGAGGAAAAATGCAAAATTGCAAATACAAAATAAAATAAGTAATTACCACCCGCACGCCCAGCTAAAGCTTTCATCATAACAAACCCAGGGACACATGGGACTGCAGGGACACATAGGATAAAGCTTGCTACTTTAGTAGCAGTTGCCCCTTTCCTGAACCTGAAGGGTTCAAATGTTTATAGAACCAGTGGAATACATGAGACCCACGGACCTGGTACGGGTCGATGTTTCTTATTATAATGGTTAACCCTTTAAGGACCTGCGGACCCTCAAAGGTTCGTGTGCGATGGGCGCTGTCTGAAATCAAATGCATCGACGCATCCGAAGACCCTGAAGGGTTGTAAACCTTCAGGGGTCAAATAAAAATATAAATAAATCCTTCGACGGAACCTAAAATCCTTTTAACCCTCTGAGGACCTGCGGAAACTAAAAGGTTCGGGTGCGATGGCTGCTGGTTTACAATGAAAAGCTCTGCCAACCATACAGCGTTTTACAAAATTTCACATACCCCGGATGTTATTGCTTAGCAGAACATATTTGTATTTATCCGCCTATTGCTCTCAGCACTTTCATAACGGTATCAAACTAAGGCTTGGCACCGCTTGATAAAGCTTTGTATAAACTTGGCCTGCTTAATCCGGTTTCCTGAGCGATTTAAGTCATTCCAATTGCTTTTGCAACATGTCCAATTGCCGCAATCACACACCATCTCTATACCAAATTCAATGTAAACTCAATTTAAATTCAATATAAACTCAATGCAAATTCAATTATAATTGACTTTACATTGAATTTACAGTGAGTTTGTATTGAGTTTGATTATTGCATGAGGCAACCCGGACAACTCCCGTCAAACGGGTATGTCACAAAAAAAATACAGGTCCCGTTTTTTCACAACGAAACCTGTATTAAATATTATCAGTGAGTTGTTATTCCACTATCAGCATTTCATCAACCAGATGGGTGGCACCGGCATATTTATCGATCACCCACAGCACGAAACGGATATCGACGTTGATGCAGCGCTGCAGTCCGGGCTCAAAGGCAATGTCGCCGCTCATGGCTTCCCAGTTGCCGTCGAAAGCAATGCCTATGAGTTCGCCATTGGCATTGATGACCGGGCTGCCGGAGTTACCGCCGGTGATGTCGTTATTTGTTATAAAACAGGCCACCAGTTCCCCGTTCTGATCGGCATACCGTCCAAAATCACGAGCCAGCAAAAGTTCTTTCATCCTAGCAGGAACGTGGAATTCATCGTCACCGGGAATTTCCTTTTCCAGATAACCGTCGGTAGTTGTGTAATACTTATAAAGCACGCCGTCGCGTGGCTCATAGTCAAGCACCTGCCCGTAAGTAAGACGCATGGTGGAATTTGCATCGGGATAGAATTTTTTATCGGGCTGCATTTCCAGCAGGCCGGCAAGGAACAACCTGTTGCCCTGATCCAGCAATTCATCCTTTTCTCCAGCAAGCTCAGAAACTTCCCTGTATTTATCGAATATATCCATGGCTGCTTTAAAAGCCATATCCTTTTCAAGGGTTTTCAGTTTTGGATCCTTCAGGAACTGGGCCAGTTCAGCCTCATCATCAAAAATGGTGTTCCTGAACATTTTTTCGGTATATCTGCCAAAATCGCCCTTATGTTTTTTTCTTATTTCGGCAAAAAAAGCTGGATGATACTGCGGGTTATTATTGTCGGCATACAGTTTCAGCAGGGAAGCTGCAATCCTTTTGTCTGTTTCGGGATGATAATCCTTAAAGTAGGATTCAATTCCTTCTGTCAGTCTTACCTGCACCATTTCAAGCATTTCAGGATTAGTATTCCCTTCTTTAAGCAATCTGTATAATGGAAGTGTTCTGTAGGCAAACATAAAGATTTCGGGACCGCGGATCATGGCTTCTGCCATGTATTCCGCTGCACGGTCCGCTTCCACATCACTGTAAGCTTCTGCAATGTAACTTAACGCCTTTCCGTATTTCCGGGTACGTTCTGCATCAGCATTTACCCAACTGGTAAATTCATCTTCAATCGCTTTCTTCTGATCGATCACCTTCAGGTTTTCAAGTCCCCTGTTCTGACCGATACTGAATTTATAGTAATTTGAGCTCCTTGCATGTTTTGTTGCATACTGAATACGTGCCTTCTGACTGCTGCTCATATATTCATCAATGATCCGGAGTTTTTCCTCGCGAACCTCCACCCTGACCGGATTTGTTACCTTCATGGTGTAATCAACACCGAAAGAAGTGCTGTAACGGTCGGTGCCGCCAGGATAGCCCATCACCATGGCAAAATCGCCCTGCTCAATTCCCTTCAATGATATTGGAAGGAAATGGCGTGACTTAAACGGAATGTTATCTTCTGAGAAAGGGGCAGGTTTGCCATCGGGTCCCATGTAAACACGGAACAATAAAAAGTCGGCAGTATGGCGTGGCCACATCCAGTTATCGGTATCGCCTCCAAATTTTCCAAGGGACTGAGGCGGTGCACCTACCAAACGTACATCGTTGAATGTTTCAACTACGAACAGATGGTATTGGTTGTCGTTGAAAAAGCTGCGGACATAGGTTTCATAATGTGTATTTCCTTTGGCTTCCTTTTCAATCTGACGGGAAATGTTCAGTACTTTATTGCTTCTTTCTTCACCTGTCATTTCAGGAGTAACTTCAGACAGTACTTTTGCAGTAACATCTTCAATTCTTACAAGAAAGGTCACAGATTTACCGGGGTTCGGCAGTTCCTGTTCGCGGGTCATAGCCCAGAAACCATCCTGCAGGTAATCGTTTTCAACACTTGAATGCTTCTGCACTTCCCCAAACCCGCAATGGTGGTTTGTAAGCAGCAAACCGTCGGGGGAGATCAGCTCAGCTGTACACGACCCCCTGTCGAGGGCAACTATGGCATCTTTCATGCTTGCACGGTTGATGCTGTATATATCTTCAGCATTTAACCGGAAACCCATTTGCTGCATTTCCGAAATGTTCAGCTGATGAACCAGCGAGGGCAGCCACATCCCTTCATCGGCCACTGCCCTTCCAAGAAATAAAACGGATAGAAGCAGCAAATAACTCAATCTTCTCATATTATGAATCAAATCTTTAAAATTAAAAATTGCAAATATAACATTTCATAATACAAGGTTTCTGATATATATCTTGTTTAGCGGTCTGCAGGTTAAAAAAATCTAAACCCTGTGATGGTTATTCAATTCTTGTTAAATTTGTAGCGCCTGTAAAAAAAAGCCGGAAAGTGAAGAAAAAATTAATTAAGAAGCTTAGTGACAGATATCGTCTGATCATTTACAATGATACAACTTTTCAGTCGTTATGGAGCATTAAGCTGAGCCGGCTGAAGGTTTTTTCGGTAATGAGCATTCTATCGGCTATTATAGTCATACTTGTCATTTTGCTGATTGCCACCACCGGACTCCGGGAATATATTCCAGGGTATCCCAGGGCCGAATACAGGCAGATGCTGGTTCAAACAGCCTTACGGATTGATTCACTAGAGAATGAACTTTATGTGCGCGATCAGTTTTTCAAAGGAATTCAGGCTATTGTTTCGGGAGAAGTTCCTGAAGACCAGCTTCTGGTTGATTCCCTTACGTTTACAGGAGAAGTTGCATTCCAGGCATACAATTACGATTCCATATTTCAGGACAAGCTGCTTGCCGAGCAAACCAGTCTGTCAACAGGAACAGAATTTGACCGGCGCCCCGTTATCAGCAACATCCATTTTTTTGTACCTGTAAAAGGAGTTGTTACCAATTCATTTAATCCTGTTGGCGATCATTTTGGGGTAGATCTTGTTAGTGAGCCAAATGCCCGGATATCGGCAGTGCTTGATGGGACAGTCATTTTTTCGGGATGGACCATACAAACTGGTTATGTACTGTTTATTCAACATGAAGCAGATCTTATAACTGCCTATAAGCACAATTCAGAACTGCTAAAAAGCAAAGGTGACAGGGTCAGGGCCGGAGAAGCTGTGGCCATTATAGGGAATACAGGTGAATTGTCAACAGGCCCTCACCTGCATTTTGAGTTATGGCATAATGGAACGCCTCTTAATCCTGAACTATACATTGATTTCTGAAAGATGAAAAAAAGAATTGCCATTCTTGGCTCAACCGGTTCAATTGGTACCCAGACACTGGAAGTCATAGAACAAAATCCTGAACTTTTTGAAGCAGAAGTTTTAACTGCCAACAACAATGTTGACCTGCTCATCAGGCAAGCCATCAGATACCAACCCAATGCGGTTGTTATAGGTAATCAGGAAAAGTACAGTTATGTTGCCGAAGCTTTAAAAAATGAACCTGTCAAGGTTTATGCCGGGACTGTTGCCCTGAACCAGGTGGTAAGTATGGAGACCATTGACCTGATTGTTACGGCAATGGTTGGTTATTCAGGATTAATACCCACATGGCATGCCGTACAGGCAGGAAAAAATATAGCTCTCGCAAACAAGGAAACACTGGTTGTAGCCGGGGAAATCATTACTGAACTGGCAAAGGAAAAGCAGGTTGATATTCTTCCTGTCGATTCGGAACATTCAGCCATTTTTCAGTGCCTGATGGGAGAAATCGCCAACCCTGTGGAAAAAATATATCTAACCTGCTCGGGAGGGCCCTTTCGCGGAAAAACAAGGGCCGAACTTGAAAGGGTAACCATTGCCGATGCACTGGCACATCCCAACTGGGATATGGGTGCAAAGATCACGATCGATTCGGCCTCACTCATGAACAAGGGGTTTGAAGCCATTGAAGCCCGATGGCTGTTCGGATTGAAATCCTCCATGATTGATGTGGTCATTCACCCCCAGTCGGTAATTCATTCAATGGTGCAGTTTGAAGACGGGTCAATTAAGGCACAGATGGGGCTTCCTGATATGAGATTACCAATTCAGTATGCCCTTTCTTTTCCCTACCGGATTAAAAACAATTTTCCGCGGTTTAACTTCCTTGATTATCCGGCCCTTGATTTTGAGCAGCCCGATTCAAAAATTTTTCGTAATCTTGCACTCGCTTTCAGTGCATTGGAAAAAGGAGGCAATGTTCCCTGTATTTTAAATGCAGCAAATGAAGTAATGGTAGAGGCATTTCTGAAAGAAAGGGTGAGTTTTCTTCAGATGCCGGAAATCATTGAACAAACGATAGATAAGGTAAGTTTTATTGAAAAGCCCTCCATGGACGATTTAATTCAAACAAACACCGAAGCAAGAAAAGTAGCACAATTATTGACAGAAAACAGATTATAAGAGAAAAGAATTGATGGAAACGATATTGGTAAAAGCAGCACAACTCATTTTAAGTTTATCCATTCTCGTGGTTTTGCACGAACTGGGGCATTATATGTTTGCCCGCCTGTTCAAGACCCGGGTTGAAAAATTTTATCTGTTTTTCGATCCCTGGTTTTCACTTTTTAAAGTAAAAAAAGGTGATACTGAATATGGCGTGGGTTGGCTTCCGCTGGGGGGATATGTTAAGATTTCAGGGATGATAGATGAATCGATGGACAAGGAGGCCATGAAACAGCCCCCTCAGCCATGGGAATTCAGAGCGAAACCGGCCTGGCAGCGTTTGCTGATTATGCTGGGCGGTGTCATGATGAACTTCATTTTTGCCATGATCATCTATATTGGGGTGCTTTATGCATGGGGAGAACAGTACCTGCCAACTAAAAATGTAACCTATGGGATCGTTGCCAGTGAGGCAGGTGAAGAAATAGGGCTCCGTACAGGCGATAAAATACTATCGGTCGACAACAGGTATATCGAAAATTTTTCGAAAATCATCCCAACTGTTGTGCTTGACGATGCTAAAAGTATCCAGGTTGAACGAAACGGACAGTTAGTGGATATACCCATTACGCAAAGTGATTTATCGCGGTTGCTAAAAAGCAAGTCGGTAATGACACCCAGGATCCCGTTCAGGATGCGCGTAGAAGGTTTTACACCCGAATCTCCCGGGCAGGAAGCAGGAATTCAGGTGGGTGATGAAATAAAAATGCTGAACGGAAAAACATTTGAGTTCTATGACCAGTGGTCTGAGGAGCTTCAAAATCATAAAGGTAAGCCTGTCAACCTGACAGTAGAAAGGGGAGGAAACCCCGTGGATATAAATATGACTCTGGGAGAAGAAGGGGTGATAGGGATCAGGATGAACCAGTTTACAGAGGATTATTTTCAGCTTGAAACCATCAACTACGGATTCTTTGAATCAATTCCTGCAGGAATAGCACAGGGAGTTCAGATTACAACGGATTATCTCAAGCAGTTCAGGTTGTTTTTCAGGCCTGAAACCAAAGCGTATGAATCATTGGGAGGGTTTGCCACAATAGGCAGTATATTCCCTGCCACGTGGAACTGGTTTGCATTCTGGAACATGACAGCTTTTATCTCCATTATTCTGGCCATTATGAACCTGCTGCCTATCCCTGCACTCGACGGGGGGCATGTTATGTTTCTATTTTTTGAAATGATCTCGGGAAGAAAACCAGGTGAAAAGTTTCTGGAATATGCACAGGTTGCAGGAATGATACTTCTGTTGGCACTTGTACTATATGCAAATGCCAATGATATAATAAAAATGATTAACGGGACTTTTTAATTAAAAATATTCTATTTTTGCATACAAACTTTTTAACTTTGCACCATGAATTTATTTGTATTAGCAGGATTTATAGGACCACAGGAGATAATTATTATTTTAATTATTGTGTTACTTCTTTTTGGAGGCCGCAAGATTCCTGAATTAATGAAGGGACTTGGCAAAGGAATGAAAGAATTCAAAAAGGCTACCAAGGAAGATGAAGATGAGCCTCAGAAAGCCGAACCGGAAAAAATTGAAAAATAATTCCGTTTTGGAAATTGTCTGGAAAAATCCCGTTGCAGCTTAAACTGCAGCGGGATTTTTCATTATCAGCATTCACATAATCAATGTGGTAAGATTTTTGTTAAACGAATAAAAAAAAAAGAATTTAAATGAAACTAAAAATGAAATACGGAATCATCCTGCTCTTTATAGCGGCAGTGTTTCAGTCGTGCCAGAATGATAGCCCCGGCCTTACACGAAATGTAACAGGCAAAGCCGGGGAACTGGTAGTAGTTATCAGTAATGATGCATGGGACGCAGAACCGGGTACCGTTATACGGCAATCATTAGCCCAGCAGCACCTGGCCTTACCCCAGGATGAACCTATTTTTGACTTAATTCGTGTACCGGCAGAAGGATTTAAAAGCATTTTCCGGACTACCAGGAATATATTGCAGACACGTATTTCTCCAAACCTTGATGAATTCGGGGTTATCTTCCAGGAAAATCTTTGGGCAACACCACAGGCTGTGGTTACCATCCAGGCAAAAGATGTACAGGAATTTCAAAAGCTGTTTTCTGAAAATGAAGGAAAGATCATTAATTACTTCCTGAAAGCAGAAAGAGACAGGCTCTCCATGAATTATGACAAGTACTTCGAGCGTTCAGTTTTTAATGTTCTGAACGATCAATTCGGAATAACCATGAAGGTGGCCCCGGGATTTCAGATAGCCGAACAAAAGGAAGATTTTTTATGGCTCCGGTATGAAACACCTGAGATAGCCCAGGGCATTATCATATATTCTTTTCCTTATGTTTCTGACAGCGCATTTACAATGAATTATCAATTAAAGGTCAGGGACAGCATCCTGCGTGCAAATGTACCCGGGCCAACTGAAGGCAGCTATATGGCAACCGAAACAAGAATCGATCAGGTCTACAACACCCGCCCGCACAACGGAAATTATGCAACCGAGATGCGCGGATTATGGCGGTTGATGAACGATTATATGGGTGGCCCTTATGTTTCACTTGCTGAGCTTGACCAGGAAAATCAGCGGGTGATTGTTGCCTTCGGATATGTTTATGCCCCAAGCAAGGATAAACGTAATTTTCTGCGCCAGGTGGAAGCCATGATCTATTCCATGAAAATGAACAACCAGGCTAATAATGACAAGTTAAATTCCCAGATGCAGATTAGCGGGTAAAGTACAGTATCGAAGGTCTGACTTAAAATACGGACTTCACGATTTCCTTCACATTATCAGAAACCCCATACGTATAAATATGCAACGATGGAGCATTGTTTGCGACCAGGTCCTTCGACTGGAGTATGGCCCATTCCGTTCCAACCTGCCGTGCATCATCGTTGTTGCGGCATTTTGCAAGTTCCTTTGATAGCTCCATCGGTAAATCGATGTGAAAAATCTTGGGTAGAACAGTTAGCTGGTTTTTTAAATTGATGGGTTTGATCCCAGGAATAACAGGGACAGTAATTCCTGCCTCACGGCATTTACTGACGAAATCGTAGTACACTTTGTTGTCAAAAAACATTTGGGTAACTATATAATCGGCCCCTGCTTCCACTTTTTCCTTCAGAAAAATCATATCAAGATCGAGGTTGGGTGCTTCAAAATGTTTTTCAGGATAACCTGCCACTCCGATACAAAAATCAAGAGGGGTGTTGTTCTTAAGATCCTCTTCGAGATACTTTCCCTTTTTCAGGTTTACAATCTGTTTCACCAGGTCACTGGCATAGGTATGGCCATCCTTTTCGGGCTGGAAAACATGCTGGTTCTTAACACCGTCGCCCCGAAGGGCCAAAACATTCTCTATACCCAGAAGATGAAGGTCGATCAGTACATGTTCTGTTTCGCTTTTAGTGAATCCTCCACATAAAATATGCGGAACAACCGGTATATTGTACCTGTACTGGATGGCTGCTGCAATTGCCACTGTACCGGGTCTTTTTCTTACAATACGCTTTACAATTGTTCCATCAGGTTGCTCTGCGAATTCAACTTCATCGCGGTGGGTTGTAATATTGATGTATTTCGGATTGTAATCAACCAGGCTTTCGATTGTCCTGTTGATGTGCGAAGTATCGTTACCCTTCAGGGGAGGCAACAGTTCAAAGGAAAAAACTGTACGCGGTGATTCTTTTATAATGTCGATTACCTTCATAATATACCTGTTAGCAGATACAAAATTAATAAAACGATCGGGTGAATGCCAAAAAAGATTTCCTGCTGAAGAAAATGAAGTAAAAATGTAATTATTTGCTTACAAACAGAGTTAGTTATTTGTTGTCCCGCCAGGCTGGGATTTACGCTGCGCTCCAGTTTATTGTTTGTAGTTCTGCCTGAATAGGTAAATCTCACAACAAAAGGACGCTCCTCTTCAACATACTCAAAAGGTTATGTGTTACTTTTTAAAGGGTTAGAACATTAAATCCCCTGCACAAACACGAATAAAGGAACGACATTATGCTTATATTTCAGAAAAAAAATATGAGAATCCGGTGGCTGACCTCTTTGCTTCTTTCGGCAATCCTGACTGTATTTACTGCGTGCTCCACCTTAAACCCGGGAAAAATAAATTACAATCCGGAAAAAGAGGTATATGAATATCCTTTACCACCTTTGACTCCCATAGTTTTGCGGAACGATAGCGGAAAACTTGTAACAAACGAAAACTACAATGAATTTGTGGCACAAATGTCAAACAGGAATTTTCGTTATCCTTTTGACCAGCGACTGGAAATTGCAAACTCTTTAAAGCAATCTGACATAGAGGTTGCAGCGTATTATGCCGAAACAGTCGATAAGATCAGAAAAGGGGATTACACCGGGGCAAATGATGCTGCTTCCCGGCTCCGATTAATTTATCCTCCTTCAGTAAAATTTACGGATATCGCTTTTCTGGAAGGTTATTCTCTCGAAAAAAAGGGAGATCTTGACAAGGCAAATGAAAAATATGAAGAATTTCTGAAATATTCTTCGCAGAAGTATTCAGAAAGGTTCAGGGGCTACCGCTATGCCGATAAGAATGATGAACTATGGAAACAGCAAAGAGTATATGCCGCTGCTTTCCCTGAGAATTCAATCACAGGCATTGAAAATGATTTTATTCAGCCTCTTCATCCAAAGTATTATCATATACCCCTTCATCCGGGATATACCCTGAATGGTGATGGCCTCGGGGAACATCGAAGGGGCATCATCTCTGTGTCTGCCGGACGTGATTTTGATGGAGATATTTCTTTAGGCGCACAATATTACAGAAACCTCACCAAAGGATTCGACATCAATCCGGTCTTTTCAATTTCAAAAAACCTCGTCGATTTTAACCTGGCATTACCTCTTCAGATTTACAAGGCAAAGAACGACAGGTTTGGATTGAAACTAAGTCCGTTTGCAAGCTATATGTACATTAAAAATTATGATTCTGTTCACCCTGACAATACACTGAAACAATCTGTCTTCAATTTTGGGGCAAAGGCCTCCGCAGGATATTATATTGTGCAGAAGCTGTCAATTGGTGCATATTACACGTGGCATTATTACAATGAGAAAAACCCTATGACCCTCACAGCCGAATCTGTCAATGTATGGTGGAACAATGAATATGATGTCAGCCTGTATTACAACCTGATCAAAGGATTAAGCCTGAAATCAGGCATCAAATCGGGTAACTGGGTTGCAGGATTATACATGACAGGCTGGGAAGTCAGCTATGACTTTCAGGACAAAGCAATTATTGTAAGAACAGAATTATATTAGAACCAAATTTTTACTCTTTATGCCCAGGTCAAAAAAAAGCAGTCATAACATTAACCTGAACCTGAATGTAAGAGGATTAAACCAGTCGGCGACACTTCTCATTAATGAAAGGAGCAATGAGCTGATCAGGCAGGGGAAGACGGTATACAAACTGGGCCTGGGACAATCACCTTTCCCCGTGCCGGGGATTGTTCAGGAATCATTAAGAAGGAATGCCTTTCAAAAAGATTACCTGCCTGTGAAAGGCCTGCTTCCGTTAAGGGAAGCCATTGCAGCATTCAACTACAGGCAAAACAAAATAAAATGTACTGCTGATGACATCATGATTGGCCCCGGATCGAAAGAACTGATTTTCATATTGCAACTCGTTTATTACGGCGAGTTGATCATACCGACACCCAGTTGGGTCTCATACTCACCACAGGCACGGATTGCAGGCCGGCATGTAACATGGGTGCCTACAACTGAAGATAATGACTGGCGGCTTAGTTTTGATAAGCTGGATCTTTTCTGCAGATCGGATCCTAACCGGCCACGGGTTGTTATTTTAAATTATCCATCCAACCCCACCGGATCGACTTACCCAAAGGACAGATTAAAAAAGCTTGCCGGGGTGGCCCGCAAATACAACCTCATTCTGATTTCGGATGAGATATATGGATTACTCGACCATTCAGGAGAACATCAATCTATTGCACAGTATTATCCTGAAGGTACCATTATCAGCAGCGGGTTAAGCAAATGGGCCGGTGCAGGAGGCTGGCGGCTGGGAACGTTCACTTTCCCAAAAGAGCTGCGCTGGCTCCAGAATGCAATGGCTATTGTTGCCAGCGAAACCTATACTTCAACAAGTGCCCCAATTCAGTATGCTGCCATTACAGCTTTTGAGGAACATCCTGAAATTGACCAGTACCTGTTTCAAACACGCCGTATATTAAAAGCCGTGGGAAATTTTATGGCAAAGCGGTTAAGAAATAAAAATCTTACTATGCCTGATCCCAAAGGAGCTTTCTACCTTTTTTTAAACTTTGGGAATTTCAGGGAAAAACTTTATTCCAGGGGAATATTAACTTCATACGAGCTGTGTGAAACCCTGTTGAAAGAAACAGGAGTTGCCATTCTGCCGGGTATGGATTTCGGCCGGCAACCTGAAGAACTTACCTGCAGGCTGGCATACGTTGATTTCGACGGGGAACTGGTATTAGCTAAAGCCATAACAGAATATAAAGATGAACCCCTTCAGGAAGAGTTCATTGAAAAGTACTGCGGTAAAATGGTAATGGCCACTACCCTCATTGAGCAGTGGCTCGAAAGCCTTTAACTTTGATTTGCCCCCGGGGCAGAATTTATGAACTCTTCCCTCCCCCGTTCTGTGCAGCAAATTTTTCAATCCTTTTCACTGCAAGCTTTGAACTGATGATAGACATGGGCAGTCCTGCACCCGGAATGGTGGATGCCCCTGTATAAAACACATTATTATATTTCTCATCAAAATTAGAGGGCCTGAAAGCGCCGATCTGGTTCATGTGGTGCGACAGTCCCAGTCCGCTGCCATGATTCAGGTTGAACATTTCCCCCCATTCCACAGGCGTGAATACAGTTTTAGAAATGATTTCAGGAGCGATGTCTCTGGCGATCCTTTCGGAGAAATCGGAGATGATGCTGTCAACAATCACATCCCTGTCGTCCCACTTCTCCTTATAGTATAAATTGGGAACAGGGCAGACAAAAAACAGGCTTTCACACCCTTCAGGTGCACAACCGGGATTGTTCTTCGACAGAACATTCACATAATAGTAAGGTTTTTCTGTGACATCAGGCTTCTTCATTACATCCCTTGAATACTCCTCAAAATTGTTTCCCAGGTAGTAGTTGTGATGATTTACTTCAGGAAGTTTGCATTTCAGCCCAAGGTAAAAGGTCAGGTATCCCATGGTCCAGCTCATTTTTGCAAGTTTTTGCTCTGAAAATTTATCCCTTTTGAAAACATGCCCTCTGAACCAGGCCGCATCGGCGTTGATGAGGTAGATATCAGACGACCATTTTTCACCATTCTGATCCTCCAGATACAACAATTTTCTGTTATCGTCAGTAAAGTCTTTAATTTCCGTATGATAATGAACTGTCACTCCTTCCTTCTTCAGTTCGCTGAGCAAGCCTTCAACAATCCTGTACATGCCTCCTTCCACATTATAATAGCCGTCGTGCCTGAATTCCGTGTAAGACAGCAGGCTATATATGGCCATTGTATCAAAAGGTGTACGGCCAAGAAAAAATGCCACCAGCGAAATGATCTGACGGGCCTCCTGTGAATCGAAATATTTTTTTACATGGTCATAAAAGCTCCTGAACAATACAGGCAGGTGAACCGGGTTTACCTTCATCAGGGTCAGCAGATAGGAAAGCCGGGTATCAAAATTGTTTTTGATGACCAGATCGACTGTATCATGAAACAATGCCCCTGATTTTTTCATATACCGTTCGAATTTCTTCCGGAAGAAAGGTTCGGTATCGGCAAACTGGGCAGCAAGTTTTTCAGGATCCTTATACAACTGCCAGTTTTTTTTGCTCCCCCTGAAATTCACTGTATAGAGTGGATCGAGTTCCCTGTATTTAAAAGGAAGGGTAATTTTGCAGTCTTTAGCAAACTCCTCAAACTCATACGACATGGAGAAAAAGCTGGGGCCGGTATCGAAGGTGAAACCATCCTTTTTGATCTGATTGAGCCTTCCCCCTGCCTGGCTGTTTTTCTCGATGATTTCCACTTCAAAACCCTTTTTTGCAAGCCGCAGTCCTGCAGCAAGGCCCCCTAAACCAGCCCCGACAATCAGCACTTTATTATTCATTTCCAATTTGTTTTAATATTTCAGGGTACAGTTCATTTTTAACCCATAAGAATGCAGGTTCAATACCAAGTATCTTTTCATAATATCTTTTAGCTTCGCTGATATTGCCTGTTTCTTGGAATGCCTGGGCAATGAGCGTCAGCAGGTTCAGGTAGTTCCAGTTGTATTCTGTTTCTGAAGGACTTTTTTCCATGATGCCCTGAGCCTTCTGATAATATTCGATGGCTGTTTTTTTTGATCCGCCAAATACAGCAGGCATGTAATACTGGCTGTTTCCATACTGTATGTATCCCACGGGATTACTTTCATCAAGTTCTATTGCCTTTTTTGCATGGGTCACACTTTTCGGACCATGAACAGGTGCCATAATTTTACTGAAGCCGATCCTGAAACCGTAAAATGCCGAATGATAGGCATGCACCAGCGATTCATCCGTTTTGCTGTTTTTACTTAGCCAGTCAAGATTCCTTTCTGCCAGTTCCAAATACTTCCGGGCTTCGGAAGTATTGCCTTTACCGGTACTCCAAGCTGTATATCCATACTGGTAATTCACCAGTTCAATGATGTAATTTCTTTGAAGAATTTTTTGTTTTTCCATTTCATCAATGAGTAGTTTCCACTGTTTCATATCACCGTTGATGTAGGCATCATAAACCTGCTTTTTCCACGAAGCAGAAACGGGAGAAAACCCTGTTGATAGCATTACGATCATGCATAAGATATATTTCGGCCTTTCCATTTCAGATGTTTTTTGGAGCGGTTTACAAATGCTGTATAAATAAAAATCCCCATGGTGATTTGGTGAGGTATGGCCAGGATCAGGTTCTGAAGTACAGGTTGCCGGCTTGTAACAGAGATCATAACCCTTGTCAATATAACAGCCGACAGATATAAAATAAACAAGGAAATCGGGAAGGCCATGTAAACTGCCAGGAAGCCAAATGAAGTAATCAGCCAGAACAAAAAGGCCAGGAGAAATGAGTTCCCGAAATACATAATGATATTTCTTGAGAAACCCTGCAGTGCATCGGAATAGCTGGTGTACATACGGCATGAAATGTTGGTTCCGGCTGCACGGCAGGAAACCTTTTCGCCATTTCGCTTCAGATACCTTGCAGCTTCAATATCTTCCACACTGCTTTTCCGCAATACTTCATGAAGCCGGTATTTCCTGTAGACCTCTGCATTATAACACATAAACTGTCCGTTTGCAGCAGCAAGTGCAGGATTAGCTGATTTCTGAACAAGGACCAGCGGCAGCAGGGAAAGAAGAATGTAGTTCATGTTTGGAACCGTTATTTTTTCAGCTAACGTAATCATCTTCTGCACAGGAAAATATGTCAGAAGCCCAAGTTTGTGTTTTACACAGGAAGCAATGGAATCCCTTATTGCATGATTGCCGATGATAACATCGGCATCCAGAAAAAGGAAATAGCTGCCTTTTGCCTTCTCTGAAAGCATGTGGCAGGCGTAGTTCTTGCCAAGCCACCCTTCGGGGAGAAAGCCTGTAGAATAGTACTTTATCCGGTTATCATTTTGGGCTGCATTCTTTATAAGTTGTGCGGTGTTATCGGTTGACTGGTCATCAAATATCAGAATTTCGAGGTTTTGATATTCCTGTTTTTGAAGAGAGGATATTAGCGGCATGATGTTTCCTTCTTCATTGCGTGCGGGAACCAGGATGGAAACAAGAGTATCTTCAGAACTGGCAGGAGCTGATGGTTTATAGATCAAATTTACCATGGCCACCAGGAGCTGGAGGATTGAAAAAATGAATATGAACCATGCCAGGTATTCCATCTTTACTATTTATTTTGAATTTGACTTGAAAGGCACATCTTATAAAAGTTATTATATTCATCCTGCATATCCTTGTGGCTGAATTTACCTTCATAATCATAAAGGTAAGCATTTACAGATGGCTTTACATTTGAATAATAGTCCACCAGGCAAACCAGAAACACAACCTGGATTTCATGATGGACCAGATGCAGAATCTTTTCAATTCCTTTCCGGAACACAAAATCATGCCTGTGGATACTTTCAATTTCCCCTTGTGGGTAAAACAGCACCAGGTTATTGTTATCCCTCAGAAGTTCAGCCGCGTATTGCAGGGATTCAATGACCTGCCGTGAATTTTTTGAAACGGAAAAACCACCCGTATAATTCAGGAACCAGTTTTTACGTAGCTGTTCCTCCAGCATCATAAAATGGAATTTTCTTTTAAACAGCTTCCTGTTTATATAAAATGACCAGATACCATCCCACCAGCTTACGTGATTGCATATTAAAAGAACAGGCAAACCTTTGTCTTTTATATCATTTTGAATGGAAAAGGAATGGAAGGATCTGTTCATTTTCCGGAGGACATAGGACCGAAAAAATGGATAAAGGAAGAAATGATGTTTTGCTTTTAAAATCACATCTCAGGTTTTAACAGGATGAACAGGGTTAGAAGAAAAAGGAACTGGCAACCCAGTATAACAGGTGCAAGTACGTTGCTGAATTTTAATCGCAACAACCTGGCTACAGTATGAAAAAGGAGAGCCATGATGAACCAGGTTATGTAATTTTTCAGGGGTACTACTCCCTGTTCCCAGTGCCACATATCGAGGGGCTGAGCAACCTTCTCGAGTACAAGATCATAAATCAGCATCATGATGGAAGCCACCAGTACCTTAACTGCAGCAGGCCATCTCAGGTAGTCAACAACAGCAGCCGTCAGGTAAACCAGCAGCACCCAGTTTATCCCGATCATTAAAGGTGTTTCCAGAAATTTAATTCCCAGGTTTGCTCCATACCTGTATTCTCCAAAAATGACATGGGTATGTATCCCGATGACCTCAACTGTATAACCTGTAAGATAAACAGCCAGGAAGTAGATCACCAAACGCCGGGTATAGTGTTCATGAAAGACAGCTAACGTGAAAAAACTGAGAAGCAGTGCCAGAGGGATCAGGCGCATAAACAAGGGGGATGATATCCGGATCAGCAACCCTGCTATACCCACTGCATAAAAAATGATGAAAAATATTTTAATACCTGAACTATGCTGATGAAGAAGGTCCCGGGTTTGTGTATAGGAGAACATATCACTGTTTTAATGAGTTATGCAGATGGCCTTTTACCTGTTCAAAAATGATTTTAAACCAAACGGTAAAATTCTCAGGGGTATCCTTTATTTCTTCCGACAGATGATGGGATGAAACGTACCGCCAGTCGTTTGCTTCACTTCTATTAATAACAGGTTCCCTGTCAGTGACGCCGATAAAAACATGGTCGACCTCATGTTCGGTGATCCCGCTTTCAAGAGTTGCATGGTACTGAAACCGGAAAAGTCGTTCGAGCGGGGCCTCCATTCCCATTTCTTCGGTTAACCTCCGGTTGGCAGCCGCCATTGTTGTTTCACCAGGATATGGATGGCTGCAGCATGCATTTGTCCATAACCCCCCCGAATGGTACTTGTCGAAAGCACGCTGCTGAAGCAGCCATTCCCCCTTGGAATTAAATATGAACACTGAAACAGCACGGTGGAGCAATGCCTTACGGTGGGCCTCCATCTTTTCCATGATTCCGGTTTCGTTATCGTTAGCGTCGACAAGAATTACAAACTCCTGCTTCATGTTTTTATATTAGGTTAAACTGGCAAACCACTTTTGCCCTTAATAGCAACATGAGCTTACTGAAGTTGGAAATCCTGATTCTTTTATTCATGATCTTATCGGCTGGAGTATTTTTAATTTTAACAAGTAATATCCGGTAATAGTAATAGGCTGTCAGTACTGCAAGCCTTGTATTTTCAGGCAACTGCCCGATTCCGCTGTAAGCTTCTTCAAATTCCGATTCTACTTCACCAATGATGGCTTTTTTTGTGGATTCATTAAAACCTTCGCTAAACACCTGGCTAAAGTAGGTTCTCCCCAGTATTTCGATATCATTTTTTAAATCCCTTAGAAAATTGACTTTTTGAAATGTGGATCCGAGCTTCATGGCAGGCACCTTTAAAGCATTGAATTCATGCTCATCTCCATTGGTGAACACACAAAGGCACATTAAACCCACCACTTCTGCTGAACCATAAATGTAATCATCAGCCTCCTGTTTATTGCCATATTCTTTTTTTATCAGATCAGCCCTCATACTGGACAAAAAGTCCCTGATATAATTATGAGGGATCCTGTATTTCCTGACTGTCATCTGAAAAGCATGCAATACCGGGTTCAGACTGATGCCTGTTTCTATTGATTGTAAAAGATCCACTTCAAACTTATTCAGTAAGCCTTCTTTTGGGTAATCATGAAAAGTGTCTACGATTTCATCGGCAAACCTTACAAACCCATATATTGCATAAATCGCCTCCCTGTGGTCCTTATCAAGCAGGGAAGCAGCAAATGAAAAGGATGTACTGTAACTTTTGGTTATCAGCCTGGAAGTTCTGAAAGATATTTGGTCAAATAAAAGGTTCGTCATATATTCTGAAATTTGCAGAAGCAAATAACACTTTGATCTTTACAACAAATTAAGAAAAAAGATGGTATGAAAAAAATAATTTTTTACTGACCTTTCCTCAGGACTCAGGATTTAATTCCTGTATTTTAAAACCATTATTGAATAACCTGGAGGCCTTTTTTTCTAAAATGCAACCATCGACGATTTGTGAGAGAAATCTAAAATACTAGAATGATCCCCAATTATGCTTATATTTATCAATGGGAACATTTTAGGCATACTGAAAGGGAAAAAGTATTGACATGGATAAATAGTAAAACAATGAAAATCATTTGTTCCCGGTTAAATATTTGAGATTTCTCCCTGCGGTACCAATGACAAGGTACTCTGAGCTTTAGTTTTGAGTAACTAACTGATTGTTATCTTGAACGAAGTGAAAGATCTTAAATTTAATTATTTTAAAAAAGTTACCAGACAACATTATTTGAAACGAGCATGTTTCATAAAACACAAACACGGATGAAATTCATTATGCGAGTTCTATCCGACCATTGAAAAACAAATTTTATGACGGATGAAAATAAAATTTAATTGTCTTCTGATTATCCTGATATTAACATTTTCAGGCTATTTAAATGCTCAAAACTTATCGGAAGAAACATCGTTCTTCTTTATTCAAATGACTGATCCCCAGTTTGGGATGCACGAAGATAATAAGGGTTTTGACAAAGAAACTGAGTTGTACATGAAAGCTGTCACGGAGATCAACAGGCTAAAGCCGGAGTTTGTGATTATAACAGGTGATCTTGTCCACGACCCTGACGATGAAAATCAAATCAGTGAGTTCAAAAACCTGACAGGTAAAATTGATCCCGGAATTCCGGTATACCTGCTACCGGGAAACCATGATATAGGACAGGTTCCCACTAAGAAGTCACTAAAGAAATATAAAAAAAACTATGGCGATGATAAGTTTGCTTTCAGCCATAAAGGATCCCGGGTTATTGGTATAAATACAAGTTTAATCAAAGCTGACCTGGAGAAACCCGAACTAAAGCAATTTAAATGGCTGAAAAAGCAACTAAAAAAAGGAAAAAACTCATCGCACATCCTTGTTTTTGGACATTATCCTTTTTTCATCAAATCATTTGATGAACCTGAAAACTACTCAAACATGCAGATGGAACACCGCGTTAAGTACCTTTCACTTTTTAAAGAGCATGAGGTTGCTGCTATTTTTTCGGGACATCTTCATAACAATGCACAGACTGAATATGAAGGTATTCAGTTAACAGCAACAAGTGCCGTGGGTAAACCGCTGGGGAAAGCTCCCTCGGGGTTCAGGATCATTGTAGTTACTGATGACCATATAGAACATTCATTTTATGGACTTGATGAGATTCCTGAAAAAGTTGTTTATGATTAATTCAACCATATGAAAACACCTTCTGTCATTTTAATTTTATGTTTCATTATGCTATCTGTTTCCGGACAAAAGGCTGTAAAAATAGGGATAGCAGGTTTATCCCACTCACATGTTATCCCTTTGCTGCGGAATCTGGACAGGCAGGAATTTATAATTGTTGGTATTGCTGAAAGCGATACCGCCCTTTCCAACCGGTATGCAAAACAATTTAACATTGATAAGGGACTGATTTATGTTACTCTGAATGAAATGCTGGAAAAGACAAAGCCGGAAGGAGTGGTAACCTTCACTTCAATTTATGACCATCTGAAAGTCGTTGAAGCCTGTGCCCCACTGGGTATACATGTAATGGTTGAAAAGCCTCTGGCTGTAAGCAACAGACATGCTGCCAGGATGAAAAAGCTGGCAGAAAAACACGGTATTATGGTCCTGACCAATTACGAAACAACATGGTATCCTTCGAATCATGAAGGGTTCAAAATGATATCAGATGGTGAAATCGGCCAGGTAAGAAAAATTCTAGTTTATGATGGTCACAAAGGTCCCAAGGAAATAAACGTTAATCCCGAATTTCTTGAATGGCTTACACATCCTGTTTTAAATGGTGGAGGTGCTGTAACTGATTTCGGCTGCTATGGAGCCAACCTTGTTACATGGATACTCAATGGTCAAAAACCCGAATCCGTATTTGCCAGTCTTAAACAATACAAGCCTAATGTATATCCCAATGTGGATGACGATGCAACGATCATGCTCTCCTATCCGCAGATGGAGGTGATTATCAATGCTTCCTGGAACTGGCCTTTCAACAGGAAGGATATGCATGTTTATGGAACGGACGGATACATTCTGATCGATGATGCTGAAAACATCAGGTTTAAACTTGAAGAAAGATCAGAAGAAAAAACCAAAAAAGCATCCTTTAAAATTACATACAATGATCCGTTTGCTTTTTTTGCTGCTGCAATCAATGGAGAAACAGAAGTTGGACCGTATGATTTATCTTCACTTGATAATAATCTGATTGTAGTGGAAATCCTGGAAGCAGCCTCCAAAAGCAACAGGACAGGGCGGACAATTAAATTAAAAAGATAAAATAAATTCGGAATGTAAAGGGTACATCACCTAATCAAAAAACCCCGATTAACATCTGTATTTCAGATTGTAACCGAGGTATTTTTGTAGTCCCACCAGGAATCGAACCTGGATCTACGGTTTAGGAAACCGCTATTCTATCCGTTGAACTATGGGACCTTTTATAAGGTGTGCAAAAATAGACAAAAACCTTATCTCACACAAATCATTTAATAAATATTCGGAATTTTGTTCATCTGCTGAAAAAAACAGTTATGCACTTAAGCCGGTCCGCTCCCTGAGGAGGCTGACCGATGGAAAAAGCCTGCAATATCAGCAGGGCACAAATACCCACATAGAGCTGATCCTTCCTGAACTGAATTCTTTTGACATCATCCTGGTTGGGTATTAAAACGAACCTGTATTTAGGGTCTGCTGAGAAACAACTTTTCTTTGGTTTATAGAAACTTATCGCCATTTTTGTAGAAACAAGTGCAAGGATATATGAATAATGCCAGAAAAAAGCGTGCACCTGCTCCGCTTTATGTCT
>JAEYNZ010000059.1 GCA_023412195.1 Bacteroidota bacterium | reverse complement strand
TGTCATGTGAATAGTCACGCAGATTGTGTACATAAATTTCCGCAAGCTTTTTCTCCTGTGCCCTTTTTAGGATTGAATGATTCAGAGGGCTTTCAAGTATTTCAGGCAAAACGGTGATGATGTCAATTCTCATAAATATTTTTCCTGCAAAAGTAGCTTTTTTCAGTTTATTGATTCAAATTCAACATGTCAAACAAAAAGAAGGGCGGCCTTGTGCCACCCTTCAAAATGCTACCTTTCCTCTTTACAATGAATAAAATTGCATTGTGATTATCAATTATCTTTTTTCCAATCAAATCCTGTCAATTTTGGCAGCCATAATAAAATCATTTTCTGATAAACCACCAATGGCATGCGTTGTAAGCTCAACCTCCACATTCTTATAATGTAGGCATAAATCAGGATGATGTTGTTCTTCTTCTGCTATTCTTGCAACCTTTTGTACAAACAACAGCCCTTTATTGAAGTTGTCAAACGGAAAGCTTTTTCTAAGCTTCTTGTTATCCTCTGTCGCCCATCCTTCACCCAATTGATCCAGAAGTTTTTTTAAATCGTCACCTTGAAGCATTTCTTCTTCACCGCTGCAAGGGATACATTTTTTATTGCTGAGTTCCATACCAGTTATTTTTTTCATGTAATGAAAAAAGCATACCAGTTTTTTACGAATGTTTTAAAAAAATGATTTGCGGCCATGCGTTTATGGCACATTCTGTAGTTGACACGTAAGATTTTCAGGCTGGTGGATGGGGATAATTTACGCACTATCATGTGTATCCGTTACACAAACAGAAGCTTTGACAGCGATCTCTTAAATTTTCCTGTGGTGTATGTATTGCTGTTACGACTGTGAATAAGCATAACCGGCCTGTATGGCAACCTTTGTGGCATATATTTCGAATCTTCTGCAATGAATTAATAATTATTGAAGATGAAAACAAATGATTTGAAAATTGAATTGAGCAGGAAACTTGCAGAAGTGAATTCAAGGATCATTGTGCTGAAGGATAATCTGGATGAACTTACAGATCAAAGTGAAACACTGCAGGATGTAATTATAGACCTTGAGAATATCAGAGACAATATTCTTGTCCAGTTTAATGAAATAGAAAATACCACAGAGGCCGACCAGAACAAGTTGCCTCAGCTCGAAAAGAATATTTATAAAAGTTTCTCATCTTTCGAAGAATCTTTTTCAAAGGCCGGTTCACTTACCCGCTCCTCCAAATTCTCTACCCGGGAACGCGACGTTAATTTTAAAAATCCGCTTGGTAACAGATAAATTCTGTTGTGTGAAAAAAGCTGCCAACCTACCCTGACCACCTGGTGAAACATCTGAATGATTTAAATATAGCTTCATGGCTGAAAAGAAATTGGTGGAAATTGAAAATAAGGAATGGATTGATTCGATAGACTACATCATCCAACAAGGCGATGAGAACCGTGTGGAGGAAATTTTAAAGTTGCTGAGAGAAAGAGTTGCTGAAAAAGGGATTCAATTGAAACCACAGGTTACAACTCCTTATGTAAATACAATTCCTGTTGACATGGAGTCAGAATATCCCGGCGACAGGGAAATTGAACGAAAAATAAAGAGCCTCATCCGCTGGAATGCCATGGCAATGGTGGTACAGGCAAACAGGAAGCATGAGGGTATCGGCGGCCATATTTCTACCTATGCTTCTGCTGCCACCCTATACGAAGTGGGGTTTAATCATTTTTTCAAAGGTGGAGATGGTGATTCTCCCGGTGACCTTATTTATTACCAGGGCCACGCGTCACCCGGTATTTATGCACGATCATTTCTGGAAGGAAGAATATCAGAAAAGCACTTGCAGAATTTCAGAAAGGAATTGAGCCCTGAAGGAGGTTTGTCATCCTATCCACATCCCAGGCTCATGGAGGAATACTGGAAATTCCCTACTGTATCGATGGGTCTTGCATCCATAATGGCCATCTACCAGGCAAGATTCAACAAGTATCTTCAGGATAAAGGGTTGCTGAATGCACCTGACCAGAAAGTCTGGGCATTTCTTGGTGATGGTGAGATGGATGAACCTGAATCCATGGGAGCCCTTACACTTGCTGCACGTGAGGAACTCGATAATTTGATCTTTGTAATTAACTGCAATCTTCAGCGGCTCGATGGCCCGGTGAGGGGCAACAGTTCTATAGTGCAGGAACTGGAAGGCGCATTCAGGGGAGCTGGCTGGATCGTAATAAAAGTATTACAGGGTGAATCGTGGGACCGTCTATTGAAAAAAGATAAAAACGGACTGCTGAAAAAACGGCTTGAAGAACTTGTAGACGGCGAACGGCAAAAATTTTCAGTCGCCGACGGAGCTTACATCCGTCGTGAGTTCTTTGGAAAAAGCAAGGAACTTCTGGCGATGGTGGAAGATTGGAGCGATGAAGAACTGACTCAACTCCGAAGGGGCGGTCATGATCCTCAAAAGGTGTTTAATGCATATAAAAAGGCACAGGAGTCAAAAGGCGCCCCTTATGTCATTCTTGCCCAGACAGTAAAAGGATATGGGATGGGGGAAGCTGGTGAAGGAAGGAATGTTACCCACCAGCAAAAAAAACTGAATGAAGATGAGCTGATTCAATTCAGAAACAGGTTTAATATTCCTGTTTCTGACGAAGAAATTGCAACCGCTCCTTTTTATAGACCTTCCGACGACAGTGAAGAAATCAGGTATATAAAAGATAAGCGAAAAAAGTTGGGTGGTTTCCTGCCGAGAAGAAATGCCAGCTCCAAATACGACTTTATAATGCCTGAAAAGAAGGTTTTCGATGATTTTTATAAAGGTTCCGGACAGCGTGAGGTTGCCACAACCATGGTTGTGGTGTCCATTATGTCGAATTTGCTGAAAGATCCGAATGTGGGGAAACTGGTGGTTCCAATTGTTCCCGATGAATCAAGAACTTTCGGAATGGATGCATTATTCAGGCAGGCAGGCATTTATGCCCATTCAGGACAGTTGTACGAACCTGTCGACAGGGAAAGCCTTTTGTATTACAAGGAAGCAGAAGACGGAGCCATCCTGAATGAAGGGATTACCGAAGCCGGGTCCATGTCATCATTTATTGCTGCCGGTACTGCCGGTTCAACCCATAATATCCCTTGCATTCCGTTTTATATTTATTATTCAATGTTTGGCTTTCAGCGTACAGGCGACCTCATGTGGGCAGCAGCCGATGCACGCGCCAAAGGTTTTTTGATTGGCGGTACGGCCGGCAGGACTACCCTTGCAGGAGAAGGACTTCAGCACCAGGACGGGCACAGCCACCTGCTTGCCTTACCAGTACCCTGTATCAGGGCATATGATCCTGCATATGCATATGAAGTGGCTGTTATTGTCAGGCATGGTATCAGGGAAATGTATGAGGAGGGGAAAGATGTAATGTATTACATTACTGTCATGAACGAAAAGTACCAGATGCCTGCGATGCCCGATGATGAAAATATAAAGGAAGGGATCATCAAAGGCATGTACTTACTGAAGAAAAGTGAAAACAACACCCACAGGCTTAATCTCCTGGGCAGCGGTACCATACTGAATGAAGTGCTGAAGGCAGCAGAATTATTAAAAGAATACGACATTCATCCTGACATATGGAGTGTGACAAGCTATAAAAAACTTTATGACGATGCAGTGGAATCTGAACGTGTATCCAGACTTGGCGGCACCCATGGTAAAAGTTATATAGAAAAATGCTTCGTGAAGGCAGAAGACGGAACATTTGTGGCTGCATCGGATTATATGAAAGCATTGCCGCTTACTGTTTCTCAATGGTTCCCCGGATATTTTACAGCACTGGGGACGGATGGTTTCGGATTAAGTGAAAGCAGGGAAGAATTGCGAAAACATTTTGAAGTCAATGATCGGAATATTGCCTGGGCTGCCCTTGTTTCGCTCCACCAGCAAAACAAAGTAGATGATAAGATCCTCAAAAGCGCAAGGAAAAAACTCGGAATCGACGGGAAGAAAAATTCACCCGTATGTAAATAGAAGAAGAAAATGATAAGAGATTTTCGGATGTTGGATAAGAGTCCCTCAATATCAGCAACATAGCCCGTAATGAAATAACTGTAAAATACGCTAAATTTAGGTGCTCCGTGCAGTACAAACCGTGGAATTCTATGATGCTATACATCAAATAAGAGTCTGGTACTGGATGGCCTTAAGAGTCCGAATTGGCAGTTGGATGCCGTATAAAAGATTTATACTCTAAAAAGCCAACAGGCACGGAGCTTTTTAAATACCTAAATTTTAAAATTATGAGTAAAATTAAAACAAAAAAGGAAACAGTGAAAAAGATTTCACAACTTACAGTACTTAATCATTCAACTGCAGGAATTGATGTTTCTGATACAGAAATGATGGTGGCATTCCCCAATAGTCCACAACAACTTGAAGTGCGGTCTTTTGAGTGTTTTACCCAAGATTTGCATTCAATAGTCAATTGTTTAAAAGAACATAGAATCACTTCAGTAGCTATGGAGAGTACCGGAGTATATTGGATTCCTCTCTTTCTTTTGTTACAGGAAGAAGGATTTGATGTTTACCTGGTCAATGCCAAGCATGTTAAAAATGTCACCGGACGAAAAGATGATGAAAGTGATGCTGAATGGATTCAAAAATTACATAGTTGTGGATTACTTAGTCCAAGTTTTCAACCGGATAATATAACCCGTACCTTGCGAAGCCTGGTTCGACATAAAAAAAATCTGGAACGAACATCTTCAATATATCTTAACAGAATGCAAAAAGCTTTAGAACTGATGAATATTAAAATACATACTGTTATAAGTGATATTGATGGAAAAACTGGCATTAGAATTATTGAAGCCATTCTTGCAGGCGAAAGAAACCCTGAAGTGTTGGCAGATCATAAAGATCCTAGAATAAGAGCAAGCAGGGAAATCATTGTGAAATCATTACAGGGATATTGGACAGCTGAACATTTATTTGAACTTAAGCAATGTTATCAAATGTATTGCTGGCATAGAGAACTAATCAAAGATTGTGATCAGGAAATAGAAAAACAATTGATGCAACTTATTGCATCTAAAAATGAGGGAGAGATAATTCAACTTCCAGAAGTAAAGAGAAAAACAGTTAAAAAGCACCAAATATCATATAATGTGACTGCTTATTTAAAAATGATATCGGGAGTAGATGTTACAGAAGTTTTCGGAATTAGTGAATTGACTGCTTTATCTGTTATGTCAGAAGTTGGTACTGATATGACAAAATGGAAAACTAACCGGCATTTTACTTCCTGGCTAGGATTGGCTCCTAATACCAAAATATCGGGAGGAAAAATATTAAGCAGCCGGATTTTGAAAAAGAAACATTATGCTGGTCAGGCTTTCCGGATGGCTGCTACTGGATTAAAAAACAGTAAAAGTCCGTTAGGAGATTATTACCGTAGGATGAGAGCAAAGGCAGGCCCTGGCAAAGCAGTAATAGCAACAGCCAGGAAAATGGCAGTTATCTATTATAACATGATAAGTAAGCAAGAAGCTTTTAACCCAAACGCTTTAGTTGAGTATCAAGAAAAATACAAACAAAAGAAAATCAATCAACTAAAAAAGAAATTACAACTTTTGGAAGCAGCATAAAATCAGGAGTTACATAAAAGGAACATGCATCTAAACTACTTTTACCCAGCAATAACATTTTCGAATTCAAACCTCTGTTATACACCTTCAGCATATCATTAAACAGTTTCATCATGTATTAATTTCCTGCGTCAGCCTTCCCTCATACTTTTGAGCATGAATTCAATTAAAAACCTTTTTAATTATTAAAGTCATGAAAACAAAAGTAATTTTAGTATTAATGCTCCTGGCAGCAATTACACTCCAGGTCAGTGCACAGGAAAACGAAAACAGGTTCGGTGTGGAATTTAGTTTAGGGGCTTCAATGGCAACCAACAAGCTTGCAGGTGCGACCCTAAATCCCGGATTCGGAGGTGAAGCAATTTTTCATTACCGGTTTATGCCTGATCTGGGAATCTATGGAGGCTGGGGCTGGAACCGTTTTGGAGCTGAAGAATCATTTGCAGGAGATAATGCCTGTTTTGAAGAAACCGGCTATGTGCTGGGGCTGCAGTACAAAAGGCCGATAGCCAATACAAAAACCTCTTGGTATTTAAGGGCAGGTGGCTTGTACAACCACATAGAAACAGAAAATGCTGAAGGAGAAAATATCCACAATACCGGCCATGGACCTGGTTGGCAACTGGCAGGAGGATTTGATTTCGCTCTTGGTAAAAACTGGAGCCTTACACCAGGTATTAAATTCAACTCCCTTACCAGGGAAGCAGATTATGAAAATATTACAAGAAACTTCAGATACAATTATGCTTCTGTAAGGTTTGGCATCCTCAAAAGATTTTAAAGTGAAATTCTGCCTATCAAGGCCGGAAAAACAATGGGCAATTATTCAAACAGAAACAACAACCAGGTTAAAACCTGCACTGGTATCTATCCGGGGCAGGTTTCAATCCTGCCCGACAAATAAAACAGTATCTAGATGAAGTATTGTATCTTGTGGGGATTAACATTTGGAATAGCTGCTTTTTTCCAGAATGAGAAACCTTTTCAGGTTTATACCGGCAATATTACCTCCACTGAATTATCTGCTCACGGGAATTTCAAGGCAGAAGTCACATGCTTTAATCTCATCATTAAAATAGATTGCAATTCCAGTTTTACAGAAGCAGAAGCAGAAATCAGCTTCCTGCATTTCAATGAAACAAAAAATCTTAAAATCTTTTATAACTGGCCGCAGTATTCGAATAAAGAAGAAAATTTTCTAAGGGTACAATTTACAAACCTGTGATAAGTTATACAGGATCTGCTTTTTTTGGAGACATCATCATATACCGGCATGTAAGGCCCGATCATCTTTTAAACCAATATTTAATCATTTAAAAAATTCTAAATAATCATGAAAAAAAAACAAGTGATACTAACAATACTTACCATATTGAGTATGATAGCAATTACAGGAAATACTCAAGTGAAATCAAAAGATCAAAAGGCAGAGGAAATTTTAAATAATTTTGTTTCTGCAGCAGGTGGAAAAAATGCTCACCAGGAAATTCAAAATATCGTAAGCACTTCTGAATTGATCTTCCTTGAATCAGGTATTTCAATAAACAGATATATTTCAGAAACCCGTTCAAATGAATATTTTATTAAAATTTCTTCCTCACAGCTCGGAGAAATCATCAGGGGGTATGATGGGTCGGACTATTGGGAAAAACGGCAGAATAAAATCAGGATAATTGATGATGTTGAAAAAAAAAGCATCCTGAATTCAACTGCATTTTTAAGATATGCTCAATGGCAGAAACACTTAACCTCATACTCCTATAATGGAATCGTCAAAACCGGAGAACAGGAACTTCATAAACTGGATGTTGTGACAATCTATGGATCAAAAGAATCATGGTACTTCAACATATCAACCTTTTTACTGGCACAAATTGAAGAACCCCTTGAAATGCCGGAAGAAATCGCATCTGTGGTAACAATATTTGAAGATTACAGAGAAGTAAACGGAATTATGATCTCCTTTTCACAAACGATTCAGATGCCCGGACAAACCCGCAGAATCTTATTCTCCGAAATCCTGACAAATCAGCAGGTGGACAAGAGTATATTTAAAATACCGGCTGCAGAGAAATAAAGTAAACTAAGTAAATCTTATGATGAGATAATTCAATGTAAACTCAACTTTAATTCAGCTTTAATTCAATTAAAATTGAATTAAAATTGAGTTTATATTGAGTTTATATTGAATTTAAATTGAATTTACCCTTTACCATGTATTAGGATATCGTGAAAATATATATATACTGTACGAACAGAGTCAAAATTTTGATACGTCTTTCAGCATTGTGGGCATGGTTCCTCGTTATAGTCTTCATAGGCCTCTAAAACTCTAGACAGTGGGACGTATGTCTTTTATTCAATAAAAATTTTATCCGGTCTGAAATTAAATTTACTGATTGGCCAGTTCGTATTTAAGCTTTAACAGGATCCTTTGTGGATATTATCCACACATGCGCCACAAACATTTTCAATAAAAAGCAGGTATACAGCAACAGAACGTTATGGTTCAGGCTTATACAAATCAAAATATTAAAGGCGTAATTAGTGGCAGGGTTTTTTCATCTGGTGTTCAGAATTTAAAACTTCTTAAGATGAATAATCAATATAATACCTTATCGGAAGCCGTTGAACATTTAAAAAAAAGAGGTTATTCACATAATCTGAATATCTCGAAGGAAGGCCGGCTTTATGAATCAGGTGAACGCAGCTATGATCCTTCGCAGGTGAAACTGGTAGAGTTTCACCGGTTTGAAGGCACATCTGATCCGGCAGACATGAGCATCGTGTATGTTTTGGAAACAGATTCAGGAATTAAAGGAACTGTGGTGGATTCCTTTGGCGCAGATGGAACTGTAATCATATCCGAGTTCATGAATAAGGTGGAACAAGGTCAATATGAAGAATAATAAAGATTACAACGATGCCAGACAGAAAAACATCTCCCCGCTTAAAAAATGAAAAGCAATATGAAGCTTTAAGAGACAAGGGCTACAGTAAACAAAAAGCCGCCCGGATATCAAATACCCCTGATGCCGGTCAAAAAGGAGGACAGAGTGAGAAATATGAAGACAGAACTAAAAAGGATCTCCAGGAAAAAGCACGTCAGGTAGGAATTAAAGGACGAAGCAAAATGTCGAAGAAGGAACTTATTCATGCATTAAGAAACAGCTAGCTTCACAAGATGCAATTCCGTTTCATCAGGTTTTTTCCCCTGATTTCACAGATTACTGAAGATTTTATTAATTTGCTGCCTGCTTTTAAAGTGAGGTTATGCAGATAGGTCCTAAATACCGGATATATAATGGTAAAATCATCAACAGCGAGGATATTCAGTTTTCGGATTTCCCCATAGAACCATCTATCAAACTGTATCAAAAAGTTTGGTTTGGATTTGGAGGTATCCCTCTGTTTGCAGAAAATATAAAAATGCTAAAACAGCAGGTTCAGGTCCTTAAATTAGATTTTCCTCAAGAGTTGGAAAATGAAAGGGAACAGTTCAGGCTGGTGAAGCGGATGCTCAACAAAAACAGGTTATATCAGTCGGGATATATTTGGATTGAACTCATCTTTACAGAAGAAAATACACGAATCCAGATGAGAAGCAGTTCCATGTCAGGATTTAATTTTCCTGCTTCCGACGATAATCTGCTGGTTAATTATTCCAGTCTCAGAAAAAACAGTCAAAACTTCCCCAACAGGTATTCATTCTTCAATGAGAGACTATGGATAGCGGCCCAGGCTGAAATCAGGGATACACTTTTTGGGCAATCGGTTATTTTAAATGAAAATGGGAATATTTGTGAAGCAATAGGTTCCAACATTTTCATGTTAAAAGGAATTGAATTTATAACCCCTTCCCTTTTAACGGGTTGTTACGATGACACATTACGAAAACTTGTATGTGTAGCAGCAGAAAGAGCAGGATTTAAAATAAATGAAGCGGATTCACCAGGGCGAAATGAGTTGGTTGAAGTGGATGAAGTGTTTCTGGCTTCCGAGCAGAATGGTTTTCAAAGAATAAAAGGAATTGGTCAGAAACGGTTTTTCAGGTCTCAGGCACAAAAAATATATATTCATCTGAATGACCTGCTACAAATGAAAGCACTTCATTAAATATTACCAGTGATCGAAGGCAGTATATTTCCGGAAGATGATGATGTATCAATTCATGGCAGGGTTTTCGGGAAAATTTTCCCACACCTTATAACGGGTGCCAACCCTTTTTACAAATTCTGCCCAGGAATCATGATGTAGCTGGCGCATGATCATTTCTTCATCCACATCATTTACAAGCCAGGAATCTTCTTTTATTTCCCTTTCCAGCTGACCAGAATCCCAGCCTGAATATCCTACAAAAAATCTTATTTCTGTAGGATCAATCTGTCCTTCATGAATCAGTTGTTTTAAAACTTCAAAATCACCTCCCCAAAACAGGTTGTCCATTACCTGTATACTTCCAGGAAGTTTTTTACCCAACTTGTGAATAAAATATACAGAATCTGTGGAAACGGGACCTCCAAGGTAAACATCTCCATCAAAAACAGGAAAGCCAGGTAATATATCATGGATAGCCAGATCTACCTTTTTGTTCAGGATAAAACCCACAGCTCCCTTGTTGCTGTATGCAACCAGGAGAACAACCGAACGATTGAAGTAATTACCTGGTAAAAAAGGCTCTGCAATTAAAATACGTCCTTTTTGGGGTGTTATATTGTTCGATTGTATCTTGAAAATATCTAAATTATCATTCATATCTTCCGGTAATTAAATGTTCATTATTGATCAGCCATTATACCTTCGATAAGAATCATAACAAATAGCATGCGATTTTTTTGCGACTGTGGATTATTTTTCTTCAATTACGATAAAAACATCTTCATCTGGCTTACTCATCAGGAATTGTTCCCTGGCAAATTTCTCCAGTTCATTTTTACCTGAATTCAAATCTTCAATTTTCTGTTTATCCTCTGCTATTCTTTCCTGGTAGTATTCCTTCTGCTTATTTAATTCATACAACCGTCTTTTATTTTCGGCATGAGAAACAAAACTATTTTCATCGAAAAAAACAATCCAGGCCAGAAACAATACTGATGCTATAAAGTATTTGTTTTTTAACAGGTTAAAAATTTTACTTTTACCGGTAAGATGGTTTTCCATTCATGATTATTTATGTGTTTAAAAGTACAACAATACTCTGAAATAAAAAGAGGAGTAAAATAATTTCACTCCTCTTTTTATGAACAAGGTTAAGTTAACTATTCCTTGCTGTCCGGATAAAAATTTGGATACATATAATCAACAGGGGGTACGAAATTTTCCTTGATTGTCCGCACCGACACCCATCGCAGAAAATTAAATACGGATCCGGCCTTGTCATTGGTACCCGATCCGCGTGCACCTCCAAAAGGTTGCTGGCCTACAACAGCACCTGTAGGTTTATCATTTATATAGAAATTTCCTGCAGCATTTGACAATCTGCGGGTAAATTTTTCAATGTTGTACCGGTTTTGTGAAAAAATAGCTCCGGTAAGGCCATAAATGGATGTTTTATCAACGATATCGAGTGTTTCATCCAGTTTTTCATCGGCATAAACATAAACAGTGAGTACCGGACCAAACAATTCTTCTTCCATGGTGACATAATTGGGCACTTTTGCCAGGATAACGGTAGGTTCTATGAAATATCCTGCTGTCTTGTCACAGTTTCCTCCAAATATAACTTCAGCATCTTTATCCGTTTTGGCCCTGTCTATAAATCCTTTCAGTTTATCAAAAGAGGATTCGTCGATTACTGCATTAAAAAAGTTGGTAAAATCTTCAACCGGTCCCATTTTTACGGTTTTAAGCACTTCACCAAGATGCTTTTTCAGTTGTGGCCAGATACTCTTGGGTATATAAACCCTCGATGCTGCTGAACATTTTTGCCCCTGGTATTCAAATGCTCCACGTACAATGGCAGTTGCCAGTTCGGGAATTTTAACTGTATTGTCCGCAAATATAAAATCCTTTCCACCTGTTTCACCGACAATCCTGGGGTATGTTTTGTACCTGAAAATATTATTGCCAATAGTCTTCCATATTTCCTGAAATACTCCTGTAGAACCGGTAAAATGTATTCCTGCAAAATCAGGATGCGTTAGAATGACATCTGCAACAGCCGGACCAGGAGCAAAAACCAGGTTAATTACTCCGTCAGGTAAACCGGCTTCCTGCAGAATTTCCATAATAACACCTGCCGAATATACCGCCGACTTGGAAGGTTTCCACACAACAACGTTACCCATAAGTGCGGGTGCTGCAGGCAGATTCCCCGCAATGGATGTGAAATTGAAAGGAGTCAGGGCAAACACGAATCCTTCAAGAGGCCTGAAATCGTTGTAATTCCATATGCCCGCAACAGATTCAGGCTGCATTTTATAGATATCGGTCATGGCCTTCACACCAAACCGGTAGAAATCGGCAAGTTCACAGGCTGCATCAATTTCTGCCTGGTAAATATTTTTCGACTGTCCCAGCATGGAAGCTGCATTGATTTTAGCTCTGTAAGGGCCTGAAATGAGATCAGCGGCTTTGAGAAATACAGAAGCCCTGTGCTGCCATGATAAGTTTGACCATTTTTCACGTGCCTCAAGGGCAGCATCTATGGCCATTTCAACATGACTGGCATCACCCTGGTTGTAATGGCCCAGGGTATGTTTGATTTCATGTGGAGGAAACATCCTGACTTTTCTGTCGGTATAAACTTCTTTTCCCCCAATTATCATAGGAAGGTCAACTTCCTTCGAACGAAGTTCATCAAGCACAATTTTCAATTCATTCCGTTCCCTGGTTCCAGGGGCATAACTTAAAATCTGTTCATTTCTGGCAACAGGAACATTGTAAAATCCTTTAGGCATATTGTTTTTATTTAAAATTATTCTTATTTATTTTTACAAAAATAAACAGCAGGGATTAGTAAATTCATAACAAAAATCAGGTAGGAATAAATTAACTTTGAAATAAAATCCTTTAAATCAAATATTTGCTAAATAAATTTACAGAAACAAAACAAAAATCATTCTTTTTAGATCAAAAATTAAAAGAACTTGGCACATTCAATTTTTATTAAAAAGTAGTTTAAATTAAGCCAAACTCTGTATTTTTATGGCCTTGAATAAACCTTTCTACCATACCATTACAGAAAAACTGTGGTCAGGTCTAACTGCTTCAGTGAAACAACGGCTTTACGAAATGCTGGTGCCGCTGGTCGTACTTCTTTTTATCACTTTGGTTCACTTTTTTTTCAACCTGTTTAACCGGGGCATTATTTTCTGTTCTATTTGCGATGCAGGAATGGTTTTGGTCTCCTTCCTGGCTATAATCTGCCTGATAAACGGCAAGCAGGGATGCGCCTTAAATACTGCTTTTTTTGTTCCGGTTTTTGTTTATGCCTACTATATATCTGATTTCACAATATATCCGCAGCTAACAAGTACAATTTACCAGTCGGTGGGATGGCTGCTGGCAGGAGGATTTTTTCTGATGTACTTTTCAGAATCAGCTTCAAGAATCATTCTTTATTTTCTTCTTGCTGCACTTACAATCGTTTTCCAGTTGTTGAAAGGGAACCAGTTCTTTGGCCTTTTTGCCGGAACAACCTATATGGTACCTCATCCTCTGGTTACCTTCACCTTTCTATACCTTGGCGTATTCACTATACGCAAACGATATTCAGCAATAGCAGAACGCATGAACAATGAAATCACTATAGCACGCCAGGGGATTTCAAGGGTTGTGAGACAGGCCTCCTTTCCCGTTGCTGAAATAAAAGCAGAACGCGATGAGCAGGGGAATGTCACCATGCTCCGCATAGAAAAGGTAAACCATGCCTTCGAATCGGTTTTTAACATCCAGCTTTATGAAGTCAAGGATCAGGCTGCCAACTATATTTTCGAACTTGTATTGCGCGACCATTTTGATTTAAACAGGATTCTTCTGTTCGATGCACCTAAAGTCAGGGAATATCATGCAACTAAACTCGATCTTTGGTTTAAAATCCATGTATTAAAGCCCGGGTTAAACAGTTTTTATGTGATCATGGAAGATATCACCAGGATAAAGAAGAAACTGGCAGAACTTGAAAGCAGCAAAAAGCGATATAAAGTATTGCTGGAGGCTATACCCGATATGTTTTTCGTTATCGGAAAAGATGGGACGTATGAAGATTTTGTAGTGAAAGAAAGCGACCTGTTCAAAGTGGAAGATTCCAATATTATTGGAAGCACCATATTTGATGTAGGGTTTCCGAAGAACATGGCCGAGAAGATACTGAAGTGCATTCACAGCTGCCTGAAAAATAATTCAATTGAAACCATAGAATACTCATTAAATACACCGAACGGCACTTATTTATTTGAAATGAGGCTGGCAAAACTGAATTACAGATCAGTTATTTCTGTAGCGCGTGACATCACCCGCCGCAAAACTGCAGAGTTCAATCTTGAAAAAGCAAAAATAAAAGCTGAAGAAAGCGACAGGTTGAAATCGGCTTTCCTGGCCAACCTTTCTCATGAAATCCGTACTCCGTTGAATATCATTACAAACTTTACCCGGATGCTTGCTGATGGCAATATGAGCAGGGATGAACGCATTGAACTCTCTGATGCCATTTCACAAAATGGGACACAGTTGCTGAATATGATTGACAATACCATTCATCTTTCGAAAATTGAAACCAATACTGTTGAGGTAAATTCCAATTTCTGCTCTATTAACACGCTTATGCGGGATATTTACAACCGTTTCAGGCCGTTAATCCCCGATGGCCGCCAGGTTAAAATGCTGCTGGATATTGACGTACCAAATCAATCCTTTGGATTTCTGACCGACAGAAGGTTGTTACTGGAAACTCTTCAGATTTTGGTTGACAATGCAGTTAAATATACACTTAAGGGAGAAATAAAATTAAAATATGAAATGCTGCTCAATGAGGAGGTGAAATTCAGTGTTTCAGATACAGGCATTGGGATTCCAAAAGAGGAAATGGAAAACATCTTCAGCAGGTTTTACCGTATCAGGAATGAAATAAATGATGTCACTTCAGGATCAGGCATAGGATTGTCCATTGCCCAGCATTATATTCAACTTCTTGGAGGGGAGCTACATGTTGACTCAGAACCAGGCAAAGGAAGCACTTTATGGTTTTCACTTCCCTTCAGGGAGGGCCAGGGTTACCTGAGGGTGGTTAGTTAGAATCAATGTTTGAAGCAGAGATTCAAAATCGGATCCTTTTTATGAAAGAGTCAAATTTATGTTTAGTTTTGACCGGAAGATTAACATGTATTCCGGAATGAAAATTCTTAAAACTCATCCCGCTTGCTGACTCTTGAAGGATATATTGTACTTGCTGTGATACTGCTTACCATTATTGCTCTTGCAAAAGAGGTGATGCGGCCGGGATTGATATTTTTTACTTCTGCTGTTGTACTGATGGCAACAGGCATTATTTCTGACCAGGAATTGCTGGCAGGGTTTTCCAACAAGGGAATGATTACGGTAGGCGTACTGTTTATCGTAAGTGAAGGGATCAGGCAATCGGGAGTGCTGAACAGGCTTGCCCAAACTTATTTACCCAGGAAAAGAGGTAAACTGGCCTGGATGATTGCAAGAGTGATGGTACCGGTATCAATGCTTTCTGCATTTTTAAACAATACTCCGGTAGTTATCATTTTTGCTCCTATCATAAAGCAATGGTCAGAAAAACTGAATCTGTCACATAAAAAATTTCTGATTCCACTTTCTTATGCAACCATTCTTGGTGGAATGTGCACCCTGATAGGTACTTCAACAAATCTTGTTATACATGGGCTGATCATTGAAAACGGATATCCGGGTTTTGGAATGTTTGAACTTGGAAAAGTTGGTGTTTTTATTGCTGCCGCAGGAGTCATCTATATGTCAGTGGCAGGAAATAAACTGCTTCCGGGAAAAAAAATATTACTTAACAGCAAAAGTTCGGCAGCACTTAAAGATTACTATTACGAAGTTGAAATTCCTGAGAACAGCAACCTGATCGGACAATCAGTTTCAGGAGGAAGATTAAAAGAACTAAAAAAGCTGCATATAAGAGGTATAACACGCAATGGAGAAAATATAGATCAGACAAAAAGTTTATATTCTATAGCAGCTAATGACCACCTGCTACTTGCCGGGAAGTCAGAAAGGCTGAATTATATCCTGTCGAATGACCAGGTTCGCCTGAAAGGAATGGAATTGGTTAAAAATATTTCACGGGATCAGCTGAAACAGTACGAGGCAGTATTGTCCCCGAGGTTTCCCGGCATAGGAAGAACCATACCGGAATTTGATTTCTACAGGCATTATCAGGCAGTTGTTCTTGCCATTCACAGGAACGGAGAAAGAATTACGTCCAACTTCGGCAGCCTGAAACTGAAGCCGGGAGATAACCTGGTACTTCTGACAACTGACAACTTCATTCATAACTGGGGAGATTCAAAAATTTTCTATCTTACATCCTATATCCGTGACTATCGAACTACAGGTACCTTCTGGAAAAAATGGCTTGCTTTTATCATTCTCCTTCTTATGATCACAGGAGCAACTATTGGACGGTATTTTGAATCACCTGCAGGTTTAACATTCGACATTTTTTTCTTTTCCATTCTTGCCGCAATGGCTTTAATCTGGCTGAAGATCATGCCACATCAGAAATATACAAAATCGATCAGCTGGGATGTGCTTATTACAATTGCCTGTGCTTTCGCAATAAGTAAAGCCATGCAAAATTCCAGTGCCGCCGAATCACTTGCCCGAACCACAATTAACTTTTCAAAAGGTTTTGGACCGATAGGTATACTGGCAGCACTTTATATTGTAACTGCTGTTTCCACTGAAATTATTACAAACAATGCAGCTGCTGCACTGATTTTTCCCATAGCACTTTCAGCTGCCCAGCAACTTGGTGTGGACCCAAAACCTTTCTTTGTAGTTGTAGCTATTGCAGCTTCAGCAAGCTTTGCTACACCTATAGGATATCAGACCAATTTAATTGTGCAGGCGATAGGAAACTATAAGTTTACCGACTACACAAAAATTGGGTTACCGCTGAACCTGATATCCTTCATTTTATCTATGATTTTTATTCCAATCTTCTGGGATTTTTAGTAAGTAATACTTCAATTGTTAAATTAGTGCTTAATATTTATCAACCTGTGGAAATTAATTTTATATTTTTACAGAAAATAAATCTGCAGACATGAAACAGTTGGGAGAAAGAATCAAACGCAAAAGAGAAAGCCTGCATATGCAGCTAAATGAACTGGCAACCAAAGTAGGTGTTAGCTCCAGTGCCCTGTCTCAGATAGAAAAAGCCAAGGCCTTTCCTTCTGTTGTAACATTAAAATCCATTGCAGACAGCCTTTACACCACTGTAGGTGAACTAATTGGTGAAAATGAAATCCTTACCAACAACCCCCTTGTAAAATTTGAACAGAAAGTTCTGGTCGGACAAAACGAATCAGGTGCCTCCCTGTATCTTCTTTCGAACCAGGGGAACGGCAAACAGATGGATACCTTTTTCATTGATTTTGAGGCAGGTGCCAATTCTCATGGCATCATTAAAGAGCATCCCGGTCAGGATTTCTGTTTTGTTGTTAAAGGAAAAATTCAGATGTTTCTTGATAACAAGGATTTTATTCTGGAAAAGAACGACAGTTTTTATTACAATTCTGCGCGACCACACCTTGCCAAAAATATATCTAAAGGTAATTCACAAATGATATTGGTGATTACTCCTCCAGAGCATCAATAAGGCATTAATTAAGTATATATTAATTTATTCAATTCTTCTTTATAATTATTAAGTTGTGCTTTAATAATTAAATGAACAAAAATACCTTTGCCGTGTCATGAATACCATTAAAATATTACCAATATTTAGTTATAGTTATGAACGATTTATTAAGGGTACTGGAAGAAAAGAATATTCATTTACCTCAAAACATTACAGATCTATTACAGGAATGCAAAGATCTGACTGTATTCAGCACCACCGATGAACTGGCAGTTGCTGCCACCAACGGACTGGAAAATGATGAATATGAGGTGAAATATGATATTCCGGGAAAAGGAGAATACACTGAAGTTGTGGTACACAGAGTTAAGAATGGTATTTCGGCCAACTACACTGAACCCTATATGCGCAGGCGTGATCCGGGTACAATGTCAATTGCCGATGATAAATCAACCGACAAGAAGTTATTTAGTGAAAAATATGGTTTTGAGTTTGCATCCCTGCAGGCTGAAACATTCGACTGGTTAAAAAACCAGGAACTGGCTTGTTTTTTTTATTTTGCAGGAAGGGAAAAAATAGGATCGACCGGTATTGCCATTGCACCTGCAAATGCAGCATTTTTTGCAATGGGATTATCCATGCTTCAACAAATCATTCCTGTTAAGGAATTAGAATCCGAGACTGAAATCAAATCAGCTATATTTGTTGCTCCTGTTTTCAGGCATACGCATTTTAATGGAAAGCAGGTTGTGGTGCATAACAGGCGGGCCAATATCCATGAATTATATTCCTATAATTTATATCCTGGCCCCAGTGCAAAAAAAGGATTATATGGTGTACTGCTTACACAGGGTGAAAAAGAGGGATGGATAACTGCCCACTGCTCAGCTGTTCAATCAATCAGCCCTTATGATAATGTAAAAACATTTATGCATGAAGGTGCCAGCGGTGGAGGAAAAAGTGAGATGCACCAGCATATAATCAGGGAAACTGATGGCCGTGTGCTTATAGGCAGAAACCTGATAAACCAGGAAGAAAGATTCATCAGCATTCCACGTTTTTGTACATTCAATTCAGTGGCCGACGATATGGCTTTTTGTCATCCATCTATTCAGAAAAACAATGGAAAACTTCAGATCCTGGATGCAGAAAATGCATGGTTTGTCAGGGTCGACAGTGTAAAAAATTATGGAGATGATCCTCATCTTGAAAGCATCACAGTAAAACCTGAAAAGCCCCTGCTGTTTTTGAACATCAACAGTGTGCCACAGTCGACTGCATTAATCTGGGATCATATTATGGATGAGCCCGGAAAACCTTGTCCGAACCCCAGGGTAATTCTTCCCCGCGAAATTGTTAAAAATATTGTTAATCATCCGGTTTCTGCCGATGTCAGGAGTTTTGGTTTAAGGACTCCTGTTTGCAGCAGGGAGAATCCGTCATATGGAATTGTAGGGTTATTTCATATTCTGCCCCCTGCCCTTGCCTGGCTATGGAGGCTTGTATCACCCCGTGGTCATAACAACCCCAGTATAGTCGGCACAGGTGCCATGGAAAGTGAAGGCGTAGGTTCATACTGGCCTTTTGCAACCGGGAAAAGGGTTACACATGCAAACCTGCTCCTCGATCAGATTATAAAAACTCCACGTACACTCTTCACACTGGTTCCAAATCAGAATATCGGGGTGTGGCAGGTAGGCTTTAAGCCACAGCTTTTGATGCGGGAATATCTTACCCGTCGTGGAGAGGCAAGACTTCGCGAGGATCAGTACCAGCCGGCCAGGTGCGCTTTATTAGGATATGAGCTGAATTACCTTACCATTGAAAGTTCTAAAATACCTACCCGTTTTCTTAAAGTATATAACCAGGCTGAAGTAGGAACTGATGGATATGATGCAGGCGCTGAGATCCTTCAGCAGTTCTTCAGAAATGAACTGCAAAAATTTCTGAAAGAAGATCTTTATAAAACCGGTAAAAGAATTATTGATGCATGTTTGTCGAATGCCACTGTTCAGGAATACAACGAAATTGTCCCCATGAACTACCAATATTCCTTTAGCCATATTGAAGATTATGAGCAGAGCAATTTAAGATAATAAAAATACAAGACCGGGATATTTTATGCAGTTACTGATATCTGATTCCTTACAACGATTCCAATTTTTTTCTTAACTACAAAAACTGCCTGATCCCGGTCTTTTTTTCCTATTCACATCAAAAATATAAATTTCTTCAACCGCGGGAGAAGAATCTTAAATTTTCGGGCGAGTTTTTCTTACATCCCCCCATTACCTTTACATACTCGTCGTAAATATACTATATTTGCTTTCTCTCTGAAATTGGATAAGCCAAAAATTACATTACATTGTAAATTAAGATAATACATATATTATAAATGAAGGAATACAGTTTAACAAACCTGAGAGAACTTGAAGCAGAAGCTATACATATCATAAGGGAAGTAGCTTCTGAATTCGAAAATCCTGTCATGCTTTATTCCATTGGGAAAGATTCATCAGTGATGGTCAGACTGGCAGAAAAAGCTTTTTTCCCAGGTAAAGTTCCTTTCCCGCTCATGCATATCGATTCCAAATGGAAATTCCGCGAAATGGTGGAATTTCGCGACAGATACGCCATGGAAAAGGGATGGAATCTGATTGTTCATTATAACAGGCACGGGTTTGAAACTGGTATTGGCCCTTTTACCCATGGAAGTAAGGTACATACTGATGTCATGAAAACACAGGCTTTGCTTGAGGGGTTAAGCAAATATAAATTTGATGCAGCCTTTGGAGGTGCACGCCGTGATGAGGAAAAATCACGCGCCAAGGAAAGAATCTTCTCCTTCCGAGACAGGTTTCATCAGTGGGATCCTAAAAATCAGCGTCCTGAACTTTGGGACATATACAATACCAGAGTCCATAAAGGGGAATCCATTCGTGTTTTTCCTTTAAGTAACTGGACTGAGCTCGACATTTGGCAATATATCAGGCTTGAAAATATTCCTATCGTCCCATTATATTTTGCTAAAGAACGTTCCATTGTGGATATGGATGGCAATCTTATTATGGTTGATGATGAAAGGATGCCTGCAGAACTGGTGAAAAAAGCCCGTATGCGGAAAGTTCGTTTTCGGACCCTGGGATGTTATCCACTTACAGGTGCAGTTGAATCTGATGCAGATACCATTGAGAAAATTGTTGAAGAAATGATGACTGTCACTGTATCGGAACGTACTACCCGGGTCATAGATTTTGACCAGGAAGGAAGTATGGAACAAAAGAAAAGGGAGGGATATTTTTAACCCTATCAATGGATCCACCCTATAGATGGGTATTTTAAAAAAAAGAACTTAAAAAAGATGACTTCATTGAACAACAATAACAGCAAAAAAAATCCGCACATTACCGGTATCCCGGAAGCTGAAGGAATGTTGGATATACGCGCATTTCTGGATCAGGATCAGAAGAAAGACCTGCTGCGCCTGCTTACTGCAGGATCAGTCGATGACGGAAAGTCGACACTGATTGGCAGGCTGATGTTCGACAGCAAAATGATCTATGAAGACCAGCTGGCAGCCCTTGAACGGGACAGCAAACGTATTGGCCATGCTGGAGAAGATATCGATTATGCCTTGCTGCTTGACGGATTGAAAGCAGAACGTGAACAAGGTATTACGATTGATGTGGCTTACAGGTATTTTTCCACTTCCAACAGGAAATTTATAATTGCCGATACCCCCGGGCACGAACAATATACTCGCAATATGATCACAGGAGGCTCTACAGCAAATCTGGCAATCATTCTGATAGATGCTGCAAAAGGAGTTATCACACAAACAAGACGCCATACTTTTCTTGTATCACTACTTGGTATAAAACATGTTGTTCTTGCTGTGAACAAAATGGACCTTGTACAATACAGCAATAAGGTATTTGATGAAATTTGCACAGATTATAAAAAATTTGTTACCCAGCTGGACATCCCCGATGTCGAATTCATACCACTTTCAGCATTAAAAGGAGACAATGTGGTGAGCATTTCAGATAAAATGCCCTGGTACCATGGAAAAAGCCTGCTTGAATTTTTGGAAACTGTACATATCAGCAGCGATAGAAATTATGATGATTTCAGGTTTCCTGTGCAGTATGTCCTCAGGCCTGACCGTGATTTCAGGGGGTTTTCAGGCAAACTGGTATCAGGTATTATAAAAACAGGAGATACAGTAATGGCATTGCCTTCACGAAAAACATCAAAGGTAAAACGCATACCAACTTATGATGGCGACCTTGAAACTGCTTTTCCTCCACAATCGGTTACACTTGTTCTTGAAGATGAAATAGATATATCACGTGGTGAAATGATCGTCAATCCTGATAATCTTCCGCGCATGGAGCGCCATTTTGAGTCGATGCTTGTTTGGATGGATGAGGAGCCGATGGATCTCTCACTTCAGTATTTCCTGAAACATACCACCAGTACAACACGTGCCCGTATCGATTTGATACGTTATAAGACCGATGTCAATACCCTTGAAAAAAAGGAAGTGGAAACACTTACCCTGAATGAAATAGGCCGTGCAGTATTCACCACTGCAAAAACCCTGTACTTTGATCCTTATAAGAAAAACAAGAATACAGGATCGTTTATCCTGATACATCCGGTGAGCAACAATACGGTGGCTGTAGGAATGATACTTGATAAACTTGAAAGCAGGGATCTCCCATCGAGAATTACGGATGTCGACAAAGAATCAATCAGGCAGGGAAAATCTCTGATATCTGATTTACACCGGCAGAATAAATACAACCAGAAAGGGGTAACTTTATGGTTTACTGGATTGCATGGCTCAGGAAAAAATGAACTGGCATTCAGTCTGGAAAAGAAATTATTTGATAAAGGTGCAACAGTAGTGTTGCTTGACGGAAGTTCAGTCCGCTCCGGATTAAACCGTGAACTGGACTATTCACCTGCCGACCGTGCTGAAAACCTGCGCAGGGTTGCTCACATCTGTAAAATTTTAAATGATCAGGGCATTATTGTTATTGCTTCATTCATTTCGCGGAACAAATCGCTCAGAGATCAAATTTCCGAAATTATTGGAAATGACAGGTTCCATCTTTTTTACATGAATGCATCACTGGATTATTGCCGAAGCAATAAACCGGAACTTTATGAAATGGCAGAACGTGGTGAAATTGAGAATCTTTCCGGTGTAGACCTTGAATATGAGGAACCTGCAAATGCTAGGCTTGTTTTCGATCCGGCTGAAAATGAACTGAATCTCAGCAACATTGTTGGTTACCTTGAAGAAAACAATATCTACCCTAAAAAGTAAAAGGAAATGAAAATACTGGTAACAGGAACTGCAGGATTTATCGGTTCCCATCTGGCCATTAAACTACTGGAACAGGGACATGAGGTAGTTGGCATCGACAACATCAACAGTTATTATTCTCCTGAACTTAAATTTGCACGGCTAAAAGAGGCAGGGATCACAGAGGAAGCAGCAGAATGGAATAAAAATATTCACAGCATAAGATTTCCTGGCTATCACTTCATCCGGATGAATCTTGAAAGCAAAAAAGAACTGACAATGCTGTTTGAGAAGGAACAGTTTGAGATGGTATGCAACCTTGCAGCACAGGCAGGTGTCCGCTACAGCCTTGAAAACCCGGATGCTTATATCAGCAGCAACATTGCCGGCTTTATGAACATCCTGGAAGCCTGCAGGAATTTTAACATCAAACATCTGGTATATGCCAGTTCATCAAGTGTATACGGGAACAGCAAAAAGATGCCCCTGTCGGTTTCCGATCCGGTTGATAATCCAATCAGCCTGTATGCAGCTACAAAAAAATCGAATGAACTAATGGCACATACTTACAGTCACTTGTTCGGGATTCCCACAACCGGATTGCGCTTCTTTACAGTTTACGGTCCTTGGGGCAGGCCTGATATGGCATATTTTCTTTTTACAAAAGCCATCATCGAGGGTAATCCGATCCAGGTTTTTAATCAGGGAGATCTCTTCCGCGACTTCACTTATGTAGACGATATCGTTGATGGCATTATAAATGTATTGAAAGGTATCCCCGAAGGAATGCCTCCTTACAGGATTTATAATATTGGCAACTCTTCACCGGTCAAATTGCTTGATTTTATTGAAACCATAGAAAAGGCTCTTGGAAAGAAGGCTGTTAAAAATTTCACAGAAATGCAGCCCGGAGATGTATACAAAACTTTTGCAGATGTAAGTGACCTTGAGAAGGATTTTAATTATTTCCCTGATACATCCATTGAAACAGGTATTGGCAGGTTTATAAAATGGTATCTTGAATACTACAAAGTAGATATCAGGAAACTCTCAGTGGTTCAGGGCTAATCGAGTAGGAGGAAAATAAAGTAGTTTTCCTCCTACTTTACTTTCCGACCTCTCACAGCACCGTACGTACGGTTCTCGTATACGGCGGTTCCCTAATTTACAACCCTAACCTTTCGGTAATATT
>JAEYNZ010000109.1 GCA_023412195.1 Bacteroidota bacterium | reverse complement strand
AAAGTGCAGGCCGTTATGAAGTATCGGATTTTGAAGGTTACACTGATGGGGTTTGGGTACTGAAAGAAGGTGTAGCCAACAATCAGGCAATCATTGGCACTGTAAGGCCAGGATCAATGAAACTGGTCGACAGAACAGGAGATGGCATTGTAGATGTTTCAGACAGAACAATTATTGGAGATGCAAATCCCTTGCATACAGGCGGACTTACATTAAATGGGAGAGTGTATGGATTTGATGTCCAGGCTTCCTTCAACTGGAGTTATGGTAATGATATATATAATGCCAATAAGGTGGAATATACTTCAACCAGTAAGTATCATTCCCGGAACATGATTTCAATGATGGAAGATGGTAAACGGTGGACAAACCTTCTGCCTGACGGAACCATTTCCAATGATCCGGCAGAACTTGCCCAGATGAATGCCAATACCACCATGTGGTCACCGTATATGGCACGATATGTTTTTTCAGATTGGGCAGTTGAAGATGGTTCGTTCCTGAGACTGAATACCCTTACAATGGGTTATTCATTGCCGGCCAGTGTGCTGAACCGCATAAACCTTCAGAATCTCAGGTTTTATGTAAGCGGATATAATGTTCATACATGGACAAAATATACGGGATTTGATCCTGAAGTTTCAACCAGAAGAAGAACTCCCCTTACTCCGGGAGTTGATTATTCAGCTTATCCCAAAAGCCGTTCACTTGTATTCGGGTTGAACCTAAGTTTCTAATACTTAAAAAAGAAAATGATGAAAAAGTTAATTTATTTATCAGCAATCATATTTTCACTGTCCGCATTATTAAGCTCATGCGAGGATGTGTTGGAAGCTCCTACCAAGTCTTCACTCGATGAATCTGTTATATTTTCCAATCCCAGCCTTGCTGAAGGTGCGGTTGCAGGCATCATTCATTCGTTTGCTGAGACTAATTCCTACCGCGGGAGATACATTGCGTATTATGGCATGAATACCGATACTGAAGTCAGAAACGGATTAAGAGATGTAGTACATGAAGGTTCACGTCTGGTCAATTACAACACCAACGTAAACAACAGCAACATGAATACTGATAACAATGCATGGGCGATGTTTTATCAGGGTATTGAAAGGGCAAACATTGCTATACGCGGGCTGCGTAATTACGGGGATGTGGAAAACAATGCCCAGCTTGCACAACTGCTTGGGGAAGTACTTACGCTGAGGGCAGTAGTTTATAACGATTTAATGAAGGCATGGGGAGATGTACCTGCCCGGTTTGAACCTGTTAATTCTGAAACTGTTTACCTGCCACGATCAGACAGGGATATTATTTATAAGCAACTGCTTGCTGATCTTGAAGAAGCGGCAGAACTTGTAGCCTGGCCCAATGAAACAGCCATGACAAGTTCTACCGAACGGGTGAATAAAGCATTCGTCAAAGGTTTACGGGCACGGCTTGCATTGGCAGCAGGTGGTTATGGGCAACGCTCTGATGGAACTATTCGCAGGAGTAATGACCCTGATCTGGCACCCGAAAAAATGTATGAAATAGTCAAAAAAGAATGCCTGGATGTCATTAATAGCGGAACGGCGAGGCTGGAAACCTTTGAAGGGGTATTCAGGTCCCTGCATAGTGAGCAATTTATAGCAGGCAGCGAAATACTTTGGGAAATACCTTTCAGTGAAGGCAGGGGCCGGGTGATTTTTGATCTGGGGGTACGGCATACAACAGTAGATCAATATACAGGTCAGAACAGGGGCGGATCTAACGGCCCGAATCCGGTCATTTTCTATGAATATGATGTGGACGATGTACGTCGCGATGTAACAGCTGTACCGTATGAATGGACTGACGGAGTTCAGGTACCTACCAACAACGGGCGGTGGATGTTTGGTAAATATAGGTATGAATGGCTTCCCAGAAGGGTTACATCAACAAATGACGATGGATTAAACTGGTTGTACATGCGTTACTCAGATGTATTACTGATGGCAGCAGAAGCTATTAATGAGCTGGATGGTCCGTCAGCAGCAGCTCCATACCTGAGGCAGGTAAGGGAACGTGCATTTCCAAATCATCCTGAAAAGGTTGATGCATTTATGGCACAGGCTACTTCAGGCAAGGAAGCGTTCTTTAATGCCATAGTTGATGAAAGGGCACTTGAATTTACAGGTGAAATGTTGCGCAAAGGAGATTTAATCCGGTGGAACCTGTTGGGCGCAAAGCTTAATGAAGCTAAAATCAAACTGCAGCAACTTGAAAACAGGGAGGGAAAATATGCTGATTTACCACAAAGAATATATTATCAGACTGCCGATGATGGTGAAACAGTTATGATTTATGGATTAAATTATGGTGATACAGATGAAGAAGGAGCCGCTCTTGGTTATGAATCCAATAAAACGTGGGAAATAACTTCTTCAAGTGAAACAACTACATTTTGGGATGCTTTGTTTTTACGCGATCCGGATCAGCAGCAATACTGGCCTGTATGGCAGGTATTCATTGATACAAGCAATGGAATGCTCAACAATGATGGATATAATTTTTAATTTGGTTAAATCTGTAATTAGATGAACAATGGAGAAAATGATTAAAAAACTCATATACCTGGTGAGCATTGCAATGGCAGTTATAGCTGGAGCTTGCACTGACGATATCGATCCTGAAGTAACCAGCCTGGAAGTAAGCCGATTGTTTTCACCTGTTAACCTTGAGGCACGGATCGTAAATCAGACTTCTTTAAGGTTGCAATGGGATGCAGTGAAAAATGCTCAAAGCTACAATATTGAGGTTTTTCAAAATGGCACAGGTGATTTTAGTGGTACCCCGGTAAAAACAGTTACCGGTATTCTGTATGATCAGGTTCCCTATGTTATTTCAGGGTTTGCGGGTGAAACTGCTTATTCGGTCCGTGTTCAGGCGGTGGGAGAAGGTATTGAAGATTCCAAATGGATGAGTACTGTTTTTACCACGGATGCTGAGCAGATACTTTATGCAGTGGACCCTGAAGAGATAACACCCTTCACTGCAGTAATCAGGTGGCCTGCCGGTGAAACTGCAACCACAATTGTGCTTGTGCCCGGAGATATCATTCACACGGTTACCGAAAGCGAAATTGCAGCAGGAGCTGCTGAGATTACTGGACTTTCAAGTGAAACACAATATACAGCAAGGCTTTTAAATGGTGAAAATTCCCGTGGAACAGTAGTGTTTACTACAATGCTCGATACAAGTGGTGTTATCATATTAACTGTGGAAGATGATATAAGAGTCCGGATTGAGGAAGCCACAGAGGGGGATGTTTTTGCCCTGATGCCGGGAGAGTACAATATAGCAGGGAACATTAACATCAATACAACGATTGAAATTATCGGGTCACGCCCTCATGAAAAACCGGTTTTAAACGGAGCCGTATTGCGCATGAAAGCTGGTTCAGGATTGAGGCTAAAGGATCTTGTTTTTGATGGTACTACTGCTCCTGATGGCAATCAGACCATCGTTTATGACGATGTGCTTCCTGCCGGCGAAACTTATAGTGATGTAGAAATTGATGGATGCCTTATCCGCAATTATGTAAAAGGCGTTTTTTATGCCAGCAACGCCGTTCTGATAGAATCAGTAACCATCAAAGGAACCATATATGCCAACGTTGAATGTGTAGGCGGTGACTTTATTGACTTCCGTAGCGGGATGACTAAAAAGTTTGATTTCATGAACAATACTGTTTATAATTCAGCACTGAACAGGGATCTTTTCCGCATGGATAATACTTCTGCATTTTCAGGAGAAAATCATGCAGTTATAACTATACAAAACAACACCTTTTACAACATCATTTCAACAGAAGGTACTACGCGAAGAATTCTATATATAAGGCTGACATCGCATGAGATTATTGTAAAGGACAATATTTTTGCACAAACTCTTGCCAATTATTCCAACCAGTCGGCAACCACAGTTGTTGAAATGTCAGGAAACAACTACCATAATGCACCGAATTTATATGATACATCATTTATGGTTCATGATGCAGGTTCATATACGACCCTTGATCCCGGTTTCGTTAATCCGGATGAAGGGGATTTTAGGGTTACTAATGAGGATTTGAAATTTTACAGGATCGGGGATCCACGGTGGTTGGAATAGAGTTTTAGTTTTTTGATTATAATGTTTATAAGCTCCGGAAATCTTTAAAAGGATTATCCGGAGCTTTTATCGGAAATTTAAGTTATAAATGATATATAAAATAGCAGGCAACAGCTTAGACTTAATGAGAATGTTAATTTTTAACAATGCTGTGTTCGTTTTAATCTGGCTGCTGGTGTTTTCAGGGATACACGCTGTAGATGCACAGGTACCTGCTTTCCCGGGAGCAGAGGGAGGAGGAATGTATACATCCGGCGGTAGGGGAGGACAAGTTATCTACGTCGAAAATCTGAATGATAAAGGTCCGGGAAGTCTTAGAAAAGCTATTGAAGCCAAAGGACCACGGATCATTGTATTCAGGGTTTCCGGAAACATTGAACTGGCAAAGCCTATATATATTAAAAATGGTGATTTAACAATTGCAGGTCAAAGTGCTCCGGGTGATGGCATCTGTCTTATAAATTATGGTGTAGAAGTAGAGGCTGACAATGTGATCATTCGCTTCATCAGGGTCAGGCCGGGGCATAAATCTGGTAAGGAACTCGATGCCATTTCCGGGATGAACCAAAAGAATATCATGATAGACCATTGCAGTTTTAGCTGGGGTACCGATGAAGCAGCTTCTTTTTATGAGAATAAAGACTTTACAATGCAGTGGTGCATAGTAAGTGAAAGCCTCGACCAGTCAGTGCACAGCAAAGGTAACCATGGGTATGGAGGCATATGGGGAGGTCAAAATGCATCCTTTCATCACAATTTAATTTCTGATCATGTGAGCAGAAACCCTCGTTTTCATGGTTCAAGGTATAATAACAATCCGGGTTCAGAACAGGTGGATTTTCGCAACAACGTAATATACAACTGGGGCTCTAACAGTGTATATGGTGGGGAAGAGGGATCGTACAATATGGTAAATAACTACTATAAGCCTGGTCCTGCAACAAAAAAAGATGTGCGCTACAGGATACTAGATCTTACACAGTCATTTTTCAACCCCAAATATAATAAAGATACACTGGGTGCCGGGAAATTCTATATTGAAGGAAATGTAGTTGAAGGATTCACTGACGTAACAAATGATAATTGGGGAAAAGGGGTGCAAGGTAAAGGGGTAGATAAAAGAAAGAAACTATTTTCCATGTTAAATGAGCCTGTGCCTCATACTCCTGTTACTACAGAAACTGCGGTTGAAGCTTATAAACACGTGCTTCAATCAGCAGGAAGCTCTCTCAGCAGAGATTCAGTAGATGAAAGAATCGTGAAAGAAGCACAGACGGGCAAGGAGAAGTATGGTTCTTCATTTTCGGGTGGAAGAAAAGGAATCATTGATTCGCCGGAAGATGTTGGAGGATGGCCTATACTTACTCAGGATGATCCGCTCCAGGATTCTGATCATGACGGAATGCCGGATTCGTGGGAGAAAGTTAACAAACTTGATTCCAATGATCCTGCTGATGGAAATGATTTTACCCTTGATAATAATTATACCAACCTGGAAGTCTATCTTAATTCTCTGGTTGAACACATCATGCGGTAGATGAAACTACTGCAGAAAAAAATATAACATGAGGTTTTATCGCAGGATATTTATTGGTTTTATTTCAGTTTTCATGTCAGTTAGCCATATAAGCCGGGCAGAAGTTTTGCTGTTTAACAGAACCAGCAACGGCAACTGGGATCATGCTGCCAATTATACACCTTCAAGGTTACCTGCAGCAGGTGATACAGTCATTTGTGAGACTGAAATTGAAACCACATCAGCAGTATTTGAAGGACATTTGATTTTAAGGGGTGCAGGTAGTCTCCGGCTTAGAGGCAACCATAAATCAGCCGGGCTTATTATAATGGAAAGAGGAACTTCAATCAGGTACAACACGGGTGGAACAGGTATGTCTTTCGATGCCCCAATAGCTGTAAATGGTCATATTTCCCTGCTGATGGAGAGCGATAATCAGGAAGGGAGCACAATGACTCTTTTGGGTCCGATATCGGGAAGTGATACCATTACCATTGTGAACAATGGAAAAGGAGTACCCAATGCAGGTAGATTATTGCTTTCGGGAAATAATTCAGATTTCAAAGGCACATGGAACCTTTCTGGTTTGAGCCGGAAATATCCTGATAATCCTGCATATGTTGCTTTAGTTGAAGGAAGTGCAGAATATGCATTCGGAGAAGGTAAAATAGTGGCAGCTCATAATAACATTGTAATTTTTAACCATTTAAAAGCTGCCTCAGGTGTGTTGAATCTGCAACTTTCAGCGGAAGCCAGGGCAGTGTTGCAATCAAATCTTATGGTTGAAGGTATGATTCTTAATGAATCTTCATTACCTGCCGGACAATATTCAGCAGCAACTCACCCGGATCTTTTTCAGGGCGCAGGTGTTTTATCAGTGGGTGCAGGAACTCCTGAACCCGAAAAACTTCCTGCTTTTCCAGGCGCTGAAGGGTATGGCAAATATGTAACAGGAGGGCGCGGGGGCAGGGTAATTTATGTTACTAATTTGAACGATGATACCAATGAAGGATCTCTCAGGTATGCCATCAATCAGACTGGTCCACGCACCATTCTTTTCAAGGTATCAGGAAACATCCAACTGAAGAGCACGCTGAATATCAACAACGGGGATGTTACCATTGCCGGACAAACTGCTCCCGGAGACGGGATTACAATCCGGGATCATACTGTTTATGTGAATGCGGATAATGTAATTATCCGATATCTCAGGTTCAGAATGGGAGATGAAACCAACCAGGTGAACGATGCCATCTGGGGACGTGACAGGAAGAATATCATCATCGACCATTGTTCGATGAGCTGGGCTACAGATGAAGTTGCTTCATTTTATGACAATGAGAATTTTACAATGCAGTGGTGCATCCTGTCCGAAAGCCTGAGGAATTCTATCCATGATAAAGGGAGGCATGGCTACGGTGGTATCTGGGGTGGAAGAAAAGCTTCTTTTCATCATAACCTGCTGGCTCATCACGACAGCCGGAATCCAAGGTTTAATGGAAGCCGTTATTCTGATAAAGCTGAATCAGAACTTGTAGATTTTCGTAACAATACCATTTACAACTGGGGAGGTAACAGTTCCTATGCCGGAGAAGGGGGCAGGTACAATATTGTAAACAATTATTACAAGGCAGGACCTGCAACATCATCTAATAAAAGCAGAATTCTTCAGCCATATGCTGATGATGGTTCGAATAATCAATCAGCGGGGACATACGGCTCATTTTATATAAGCGGAAATTATGTTGTTGCCAGCACTGCTGTTACAAATAATAATTGGCAGGGTGTAAACATGCACTCCTCATTTGCTGCCTATTCACCCGGTACTACGATCAATAACATCCGATCTGATGCTGAATTTGAAAAAGGAGAAGTTACCACTCACCTTGCAGAAGTTGGATATGAAAAAGTACTGGAACTTGCAGGGGCCCGCCTGGAACGAGATGAAGTGGATGCACGTATTGTTCATGATGTTGCAACTGGTACGGCTACCTATACAACCGGAGGTAATGGAAGCACCAACGGATTAATAGACACCCAATCAGCAGTTGGTGGATGGCCTGAACTTCTTTCTGCTGATGCACCTGTTGATTCAGACAATGACGGCATGCCTGATTTCTGGGAAGATGCCAATGGTCTGAATAAAAACAACCCGGATGATGCTTTAATGACCAATGTTGATGGGCAATATCCCAATTTAGAAGTTTACATAAACAGCCTGGTAGCAGTAATTACTGCAGTTCAACTGGAAGATGCCGTTGTTTCAGGAACAAATAAAATTTATTTGCCCGAAAAGGAACCTGATGTCACCTATGAAACCTATTCAGGGAAAATCAACATCAGGCATCAAAACAGGATACAGCTGGTTCAGGTTTATTCTGTAACTGGTTCACTAATTGCTTCTGTTCCTGTGAAAGATTATTCTGCTGAGATTTTTGTCAGGGAGAAAGGCATTTTGCTTCTTCGAATTATTGATGAAAACAAGATGGGATTCAGGAAAAAAATAGCAGCATATTAGAAAAATTGAAAAGCTTTAAGAAAAGTAATAACATCAAAGATATGAAAGCCATAAATTCAATAATTCTCATTCTGATAATAATCCTGATAACGTCAGTTGGTTGTAATCCAAGGCAAGTTCCAAGGCATAACAATGAAACGGGATTTTATAACGGACTTGAATTTGAGATGGCCCATATTCAGGAGCCGGTTATTCCTCAATATTCTGTAAAAATTACAGATTTCGGGGCTGTGTCAGGAGGGCAGGTTTTAAACAGCCAGGCTTTTGCTGATGCCATTGATGTCGTTTCAAAAAAGGGTGGAGGCAAAGTAATTATTCCGGCAGGTATCTGGTTAACGGGACCTGTAATTCTGAAAAGTAATCTTGAATTGTATACCGAACCCGGAGCAGTGGTAATTTTTTCAGATAATAAGGATTTGTACCCGGTTATTGAAACCAGCTTTGAAGGACTGGACACATGGCGATGCATTTCTCCCATTTATGGGAAGAATCTTGAGAATGTTGCTTTTACAGGCCATGGCATATGGGATGGATCGGGCGATGCATGGAGGTTTGTTAAGAGAAGCAAGATGACAGCAAACCAGTGGAAGGAACTTCTTGCATCAGGTGGTGTAGTGAATAAAAAAGGTGACGAATGGTATCCTTCAGAACAATTTAAAGCTGCTCACGAAACCGCAAATATGAATGTTCCCACAGGATTGAATACAAAAGAGGAATATGAGGCGATACGCGATTTCCTGAGGCCTGTAATGGTCAGCATTCAAAACAGCAAACGGGTACTGTTCGACGGACCAACGTTTCAGAACTCTCCTGCATGGGGAATACATCCCCTGATGGTGGAAGATCTGATCGTACGAAACCTTACTGTAAGGAATCCATGGTATTCGCAAAATGGTGACGGTATTGATATAGAATCGTGCAGGAATGTACTGGTAGAAAATTGCAACTTTGATGTAGGTGACGATGCTATTTGCATTAAGTCAGGGAAGGATGAAGACGGCCGCCGGAGGGGAGTTCCCTGCGAAAATATTGTTATCCGGAATAACATTGTTTACCATGGCCATGGTGGTGTAACAGTAGGCAGCGAAATGTCGGGGGGAGTACGTAACATGCATGTTTCAAACTGTACATTTATTGGCACCGATGTCGGGTTGCGTTTCAAGAGCAATCGCGGAAGGGGCGGGGTAGTTGAAAATATATATATGTCGGATATCCGCATGGTCGATATCCCTACCAACGCTATATCTTTTAATCTGTACTACAGCGGGATGTCGGTATCTGAAATGCTTGAATCAGGAGATGCCGGAGAGCTGGCAGATATTGAGCCTGTTACAGAAGAAACACCTCAGTTCAAAAATATTTATATGCGTAACATTGTTGTGAAAGGGGCTCAGCAGGGTGTTGTCCTGCAGGGATTACCAGAAATGAAACTTGAAAATGTGGTACTCACTGACATGCTTATTGAAGCTGACAACGGATTTTCTATTGCTGATGCAGAACAGATTCGCATAGAAAATGTCAACCTTGTATTGAAAAATAAAACTGCCATCCAAATATATAACTCAAATAATGTTGAATTTAAAGAGGTAAAATATCCTTTTGAACAAAAAAATTCTATCACAATAAATGGATCTTCAAGCAACAACATCAGGATTATGCCTGCAGAAGGCAAGAGTTTGAAAGAATATACTTCAATTGGGAAAGAAGTAAAAGAAGGTGCTGTATTATTTTAAATTTATGCTGATGTACCATCTTTTTCAATTCATCTGTTACCACTTACACATATACAACCCCATATTATTTAGATCTGCCTGTTAAGCGCACATAATATGATCAGTAGTATTCAACTATACTAATCAATTATTGATGCGTAAGCATTCGCTGAACCACGTGTTTTAAATCTTCTGGCTGGTCTTTAGATTTGCTGGTTTAATTTTAAAGATAAGCCACATGCTAAACGAGAAAAAATTCCGGGCCATTTATGACGGTTTACTGGAATCCGGATTGACCATCCGAGACTATTGTGCAAACCAGCAGATAAACGAGGCAAAGTTCTATTATTGGCAGAACAAGCTAAAAGGACAGCTTCCTCCTAAAAGAGGATTCGTACCGGTGGTTTTTGGGAACGGTGTAAGAGCCCAGTCGTCCCAGGTTCCTGCCCCGATACAGGAGT
>JAEYNZ010000108.1 GCA_023412195.1 Bacteroidota bacterium | reverse complement strand
ACTCCTGTATCGGGGCAGGAACCTGGGACGACTGGGCTCTTACACCGTTCCCAAAAACCACCGGTACGAATCCTCTTTTAGGAGGAAGCTGTCCTTTTAGCTTGTTCTGCCAATAATAGAACTTTGCTTCGTTTATCTGCTGGTTTGCACAATAGTCACGGATAGTCAATCCGGATTCCAGTAACCCATTATAAATGGCCCGGAATTTTTTTTCGTTTAACATGTGGCTTATCTTTAAAATTAAACCAGCAAATCTAAAGACCAGCCAGAAGATTTAAAACACGTGGTTCAGCGAATGCTTACCAAGTATCAAGATTAGCAGATGCTATTTTCAAGACTAATAGACACAAGTATCAAGACTAGTAGACGCGAGTATCAAGACTAACAGACACAAGTATCAAGACTAATAGACACAAGTATCAAGACTAACAGACACATGTCCCTCAATAAATATAGTTACAGCCCGAATAAAAATAATATAGGAAATGAAAAATCAGATTCTGAAATACGACCCCTTAAATTCCACCTTGCGGAACTTTAGGACAGTGCGATATTAGCAGGGCACTGCAAAAGAGCGTCTTACCTCCCGTTCTGGCGGGAATGGGAAGGGGTCAGGATTTACAAAACAAGCCTGATTTCGAATAACAATATTTTTAGTAGAATCAAAGTCTTGATACTTGTGTATCAGCACCTTGTGTATGGTTTCTCAACTTACTTTAAATTGGGCTATAATACTTAGAACAGAGAAACCTGTGTTCAGGAGAAGTTAAATATTACTGCTCCGTACCGGCCAGATCCTTCAGATAATCCATAGGATTGGAATATATAAAGGAATATTGCAACCGGTCCAGGAGTTTGTCACTGTTGACAATTTTATGGTTTTCCGGTTCATCTGTAAAATGAGGAAGCGGCAATCCGCTAACTTCTGCAGCCATTTTATAGAAATCTTTTCTTAATGGATGCTCCGGACAGCAGGCATTGAAAATTTCTCCCCAGATATTTTTTTCAATAATTTCAGAAAGAATGTTCACGCAGTCGGACTGGTGAATCAGGTTTACAGGAACATTTCCAGGAATGTTGCTTCTGCCGGAAAAGAAACGGCCAGGATTCCGGCCTGGCCCTATCAGGCCACCGAACCTGACAACAGTAGCCATCAGATCAGAATTCATCAATAACTCTTCGGCTGTAAGCAAGGCCCTGCCACTAAGCTGATCTGGATATCCCTCCTGCCCTTCCTGCACGGTTTTATTTGATGCTTCATAAACCGATGTGGAGGATATCATCAGCACCTTTTCAGTTCCTGAAATTTCGATCTGCCTGATGATTTCTTCCATCAGACGGGGTAAGGTTTCTGTAATATTTTCAATACGTGCAGGCGGAATGGAAATAACCAGTACATCAGTTTCAAAAAAACGGTTATCAGGAACAAAAGCCCATCCGGGTTCTATCCGCACTATATATGGCCTGATGCCTGCACCCTTAATTTCCTCTATCCTCGATTGTGAGGTTGTTGAACCTTTCACAACAGAACCTCTGTTTATCATCATTTTTCCAAAAGCCATTCCCAACCATCCGCAACCTAAAACAGAAACTGTTTTATCCATTTTTCAATTTTTTATCTAATTTACTGAACCCTGCTGTTTATTGAAAGTTTTTCCATGAATATTTTCACGTTGAATTCCAGGCTGGATTTACTATATAAATATCATGGATTATTTTTAACTTGCCTGCATAAAAAATAAACCTGAGAAACAAAGTAAAATGCGTAAGATCAATATCCTGCTGATCCTAATCTTATCCATCATGGTAGTTTTGGGCAGCTGCAATAAAAAAAACAGCCATAAGCCCGACATGAAAAACTTCTATGCATGGTGCATCGTTCCGTTCGACAATAAAAACCGTACACCGGAGCAACGCATTGATATGCTAAAGCAACTGGGGTTCACAGCATATGCCTACGATTGGCGTCAACACCATCTGCCTGAAATGGCCAGGGAATTAAAACTGGCTGCTGATAATGGGATACAGGTTACAGCTGTCTGGATGTGGCTCGATAAAAACGATGCTGCCGGAAATCTTTCTGCCAGCAATCAGAAAGTTTTACAGGCTCTTGCAGAAACCGGGACCAAAACACAAATTTGGGTAAGCTTTCCTGAAGATTATTTTGATGAACTGAATGATGAAGAAAAACTGGAAGAAGCTGCTGAAATCATATCCTATGTGAGTCTGGAAGCCGAAGACCTGGGATGCCGTGTGGGTCTGTACAATCATGGTGGCTGGTTCGGCCGTCCTGAGAACCTGGTAAGCATTATCCAATCCATGCCAAAGGTAGATCTGGGAATTGTTTTCAACTTCCATCATGCACATGATATGACCAGCGAGTTCCCTGAACTTGTAAAAGTAATGAAGCCATACCTGTGGGCCGTAAACCTCAACGGCATGAACCCGGAAGGTCCTAAAATCATGACAATCGGGAAAGGCAACAAGGAATCAGAAATGGTTGCAGCCCTCGAAGAAAATGGTTTTCATGGACCGTATGGTATCCTGGGTCATATTGAAAATGCCGATGTGGAAAAGGTGCTAAAAGCCAATCTTGAGGGCCTGAATAAAATTGATGCTTTCAATCAATAATCCTGCATATTTCTACCGGGAGCAGCGGATTCCAAGCTGCTGATTATTTCATTCCTATATACAAGATATAACGAATGCGTGGATTGGAATCCCTGCCTCCCATGACGCAGTTATTAAAGTATATTTTAAAAACAGGGTAACCTACTCTGGTCTTATTGTTTGATCTGAAGCCGGGGCTGAGGAACGTCGAACCGGGAACAGCGGATTCCAATCCGCTGATTATTTCATACCTGTATGAAAGACATAATGAATGCGTGGATAGGAATCCCCGCCTCCCGGGAAGGTGCATGGCAAAAGCAAACTCAATTTAAAGTCAACTTAAATTCAATGTTAATTCAATCAAAATTGAGTTTATGTTGAATTTATATTGAGTTTATATTGAGTTTAAATTGAATTTAGTATAGGGATGGTAGCATCTGATAATAACATTAGAGATATTATCCAATTTCGTTATGACATGTTGGGGAAATGCCTCAAATCTCCCTTATTCTCCCTTAAGATGAAAAGGCATTACACAGAACAAAAGCAGAAGCCTTAAGCCTGCCTAACGGAACCGGCAGGGGGGACAACCCCTGAATAAACTTCTACTCACACCAGTATACACTTTCCCCTGAAGTCTGTGGAAATTTACATTTAAACTATGCGAATCAATATACAGACTTTTTTGGATGGACATGATCTTAATTTATAGTAATATAAAAATACAGCGAAAAGGGTCAACACCCTCTCCGCTGCTTTTAATCAATCAATCAACCAAGTAATTTAAAAAGAAAATCTAAATTACTATATCAATATTTTTATAATGATCTTCCCTCATAGACATGGGATTCTTCCAGTGCTACAAGGTCGCCATTGAAAGTAAGGTTTCCCGGGTGCAAACCGGTCAGGCGTGCAGTGGCATTATGATTGCCTATTGAAAGGCTGACATCATACATGCCAATACTGGTGAGTACATTCATCCTGATATTAAAAGTTTTTTTCCTTTCATTTTCATTCAGTTCCCACTTTGTGATCCTGCCTTTTGCTGTAACACCGCCAACCCCGTTTGGACCCAGCCCAACATTGGAACCAATCTGGATGATTGCCTGATCACCATCAACCAGGATAAAATTTATGTTTCTTGTTACTGGAATTTGGTATCCGTAACGATCGCGGAGGAAATCAGATTCCAGGACAAAGCCCCTCTCTTCAATGATCTGTTTGTTCATCAAGTAAAGTTGTTCATTCTCTGCCGCACGTTTTTCACTGCGCGACATTTTGCTGTTTTCCACCTGTACCGAGGCCATTACTCCCCCGGTAATAAATACCAATGCAAATATGATTATTATATGTCTGAAGTGATTTTTCATGTTCTCTCCCTGTAGGCGAAGAAAAGACAAAACTTGTTCCACTTATTCCCCTTCGCCATTCATTTTAAGGATTAATCAGAAATTTTAACATAACCATACAGCCTCACTTAACAGCAAGGTACTCATATGGTGTTCAGAAAAAACCGGCAACGTGATTAAATCAGGGATGACCTGTTTTCATAAATTTTGGCAACTGCATTTATAATGTCATCCATGTCTTTCCTGCTTCCCAGGAGTATGCTTTGGTAAAATGTAATGGCCTCGCGTGCAAGCTGGTCATTTCCCGGCAGCTTGTTCTCCTCTCTCCACTGGTTGAGCCGTGCTTCAGGAAACAATCTTTTATACCCCTTTGAGCTGAGAGCTTCTTCAATGATTCCGTCATTGTTCTGGGCACCATACCCTGCAGAGCAGGGAATACCTTCAGCCCTGAGAGCTTCCATGAATTTTGCCCGGGGCACATTACCGAATTCCTGTTGAACAAAACGGAAAGGATACATATGGTAAGCTGAACGGTTGTTGCCTTCTACCATCTTCGCCGGATAAATACCAGGTATTTCTCTGAGCTTTTTGTCGAGATACATTGCATTATCAAGCCTTACATCAGCATCGGCCTGAATTCGATTCATTTGCGAAAGCAGCATCATGGCCTGCATTTGCTGCATCCTGCGGTTACTGCCACGCATAGGATATTCTGAAGTGCGGGGCACGCTTCCGTAGGGCCTTCCGCAATTATGAAAAGAATGGCATAGATCCATCAATTGATCATCATTTCCTACTATAGCACCGCCTTCACCTGTGGGCAGGTTTTTGGAATTCTGGAAACTGAAGCAACCCAGATCTCCGAGTGTACCAAGTTTTTTTCCTTTATATTCTCCAAGCCATGCCTGGCATGCATCCTCCACAATCCTGATGTTGTGCTTTTTGGCCACAGCATTTACCTGGTCCATATCCACAGGCAGCCCATAAATATGTACAGGAAGGATTGCCGATGTTCGTTCAGTAATCCGTTCTTCCAGCTTACCCGGGTTGATTAAAAATGTTTCAGGGTCTGTATCAACAAATACAGGCAGGGCCTTCGACATAAACACTACATTATAGGTAGCTATGAAAGTGTATGGAGAAACGAGTACTTCGTCACCTGCATCCACACCGGCAACGTGGAGGGCAACCAGCAGGGCGGTGGTACCGCTCGCGGTAGCCAGGCACCGGCGGGCGCCCATCATTTCGGCATACCGTTTTTCAAATTCTGAAACGTGTTCCCCCTGCCCGCGCCACCACCTGCCACTGCGAAGCATATCAATGATTCCTTTTTCAGCTGTTTCATCCCACACCGGCCACTGTGGCCAGCCAGCCGTGCGGATTTTTTCTCCTCCCTGCAATGCAAGTTTTGTAGTTTTTTCCAATGAAAATGATGTAAACGAAGGGAATGCCACAGTGCCTAATACACCTGCCGATGCAGTGGCAATGGCTTTTCTGCGGGAAATTTTCCGGGTTGCCATGTTGTCAATTTTAATGGTTCAGCAATTTATTATAATCTTCAGCCAATTTACATAATCACATTGAAAAATATTTGCATTTTATATTTTTTTATTCGATATTCACACAGGTAAAATTTCGAACAAATGACTGCTGAACCAAAACTGCAAACCATCATTATTCCATTGCTGCTTTTCGCAATTTCCATGGGATTCATTGAAACAGCCATTGTAATTTATTTAAGGGATATATATTATCCTGAAGGTTTTGCATTTCCTTTAAAGCCTGTTCCCGGATGGCATCTGGCAATAGAAATGGTGCGTGAGATTTGCACCCTTGTCATGCTGGGAGCTGTGGCCTGGTTATCAGGAATCACATTTATAAGAAGATTTTCGGCATTTCTGTTCATCTTCGGCATATGGGACCTGTTTTACTACATTGGCCTATGGCTGTCTCTCGGCTGGCCGTCATCGATATTTACATGGGATATACTGTTCCTGATACCGGTTACATGGGCCGGCCCTGTACTTGCCCCTGTTATATGTTCAATTTCGATGATATGTATAGCAGCAATCTTTGAATGGAACCGGAACCGGAAAAAAATGAAAATTATTAACCTGCCCTCACTTCTTTTAATTATAGCAGGTGCACTGGTTATTTTTATTTCGTTTATTTACGACTATTCCCTGATTATTCTGAAAGGCATATACCTTGACAATTTCTTGTCTTTAGCTAAAGATGCAGGTTTCATGAAGGAATTAACCACTTTCATTCCTGACCGGTTTCAATGGGAATTGTTTGGAATTGGAATGCTCCTGATTTTTACAGGCACTTATTTTACTGTTGATAAAATTAAATTAAATAAAGTCCGTCAATGAAGCGGGGACATTGTTTTTAATTTATTTTTGCCGGGTTAAACAATCTATGCTAAATTCTACATTACATATTATATTTGAAAATTTACCTCCGGAAAGCTTAATTCAATTTATGGCAGTTGCCGTTTCAGCGGGGACTGTATTTATCTTGTGGAAATTTGGGAAATCACCTGAAGTAAAATATCTGATCCTGGTTGAAATTCTTGCTGCCATATGGGCGCTTACCTATGGAATAGAATTTTTAAGAGATGATCTGGAATCGAAAAAATTCTGGTCTCGGGTATCCTATCTGGGAATATCCTTTTTGCCAGTATGTTATTTTTTCTTTGCAACCACCTTCAGTCAAAAAAGAAATATCCTTACACCGGGAATAAGTACACTGTTGCTCATTATACCTTTTTTAACTGTACCAGTTGCCATGACTGATGAGTATCACCATCTGCTCTGGACAAGTACAAAATTGAATTCAGAAACAAACATGCTTGATATCAACCATGGAATCTGGTTCTGGATTTTCTGGATCTATTCTATTGCATTGATTGTTGCAGGGTTATTCAACCTATTCCGGTCAGTATACCATTTTACAGCCTACTACAGGTCGCAGGTAGGATCACTTATGATTGCAACCATTATTCCGTTGAGTGGAAATCTGATGTATGTTACCGGAATAAACCCACTTCCCGGTTTTGACTGGACACCTGTATTATTTGTTTTTACCGGATTGGTCATAACTTTTGGAGTCATGAAATACCGGATGTTCGATTTAGTTCCATTCGCACGCAACAAGCTGATCGATACTCTGGGTGATGGGGTGGTTGTACTCAATGCTGAAGGTTTTATAGAAGATTATAATCCTGCAGTTATCAAAATATTTAAACTGGACCCCGGAGATTTCAGACGTAGTCGGTTCACCACAGTATTTGCAAAATATAAGGCACTCATTAAAGCTGTTGAAGAAGGTAATTGTAATATGACAGAAATTACCCTGGATCAGGTTGAAGGTATTAAATTTTACCAGGTACGTATAACAGAAATTTATGATAAGAATCAAAAATTATCAGGACGCCTTGTACAGTTAAATGATATAACCTCACTTAAGGAAACAGAGAGCCGGTTGAAGGCAGAAGTAGAGGAAAGAGGAAGGCTTATTGAGGATCTGGATGCTTTTGCACATACAGTAGCCCATGATTTGCGAGGTTCACTGGGTTCAGTATATGCTTCGAGTGAGATCCTGGAAGAATGTGTCAGGGAAGGAAATAATGAAATGCTGCCCGAATTTGCAGGCATGATCAAGGTAGCTGCACAAAAGGCCATGCATCTTACCCAGGAACTGTTAATTATGGCAACTGTAAGCCACCAGGAAATTGATAAAAAGCCGCTCGACATGCAGCGCATTTTTCTTGAAGCTCAAAAACAGGTTAAGGATCTCACAGAAAAAAACAATGCCCGGATTACAACCGTAAATACCTGGCCTAAAGCCATAGGATATGCACCCTGGGTAGAAGAAATCTGGGTAAATTTTCTGACAAACGCCATCAAGTACGGAGGGACACCTCCTGAAGTAATTACAGGAGCTGAAGTTACACCCGACAATACAGTTAAATTTTGGATTAAAGACAATGGCAATGGTATTCCTCCCGAAAAGCAACACCTTCTCTTTCAAAAATATATGCGCCTTGAGCCTGATAAGGCAGAAGGATACGGGCTCGGGCTTTCAATTGTAAAACGTATCATTGAAAAACTGGAAGGAACTGCCGGATTGACAAGTACTGGCAGGATAGGAGAAGGTGCATTATTCTGGTTTGAGTTGCCAGCTGCTGATCATTTTAATTCAGAGGGCCATATTCAAATAAAAAGTAAAATCTTTCCTGAGGAGGCATTAAGGTAATTTTTGTCATTTGGTTCCGGTTGACGACACATTATTTTTCCAACAGGAATCATATTCTTCCAAAACATATCTGTTTTTTCTGCTACAATTATGATGATTGTATTTTTCATTGAAAAACATTAATTTAACAGGATATGGATTTTCATAATCTGTATCTTTCCGTTAGTATGTTGATCAAAAAAATGCCCGCCCGGATACAATAAAGTTTATTCCGAACATTCATTCATGATTTTTGTTTTAAGATAAAAGCAGAACAACAGAATATGAGGATGTTAACCCGATCCTGTATGGAAATCTGTAAAATACACAAATAATCAAAATAATGAAGCGCCGTCATTTCATAAAATCAGGAGCAGCAATCGCAGGAACTTTATTGCTTGATGCATTTCCTTACCATGCTTTTGCTTCGCAGACAAAGAAATATGCATGGGATAAAGTAGTGTTGGGAAATACAGGCATTGAAGTTTCACGCCTGGCTATGGGAACAGGCACCAATGGTTTTGCAAACAGCTCGAACCAGAAAAGGCAACTCGGGCTGAGAGGCCTGGCCAACATGCTGCGTGCAGGGTACGACAACGGAGTATTTTTCTGGGAGTCAGCCGACCAGTATGGAACACATCCGCACATGAAAGAAGCGCTTAAAGGGGTTGACCGTGAAAAGGTAGTCATCCTTACCAAGACTCATGCAAAAACTGAAAAGGAAATGAATGCTGATCTAGAACGTTTCAAAAAAGAGATCGGTACGGAATATATTGACATTGTTCTGCTTCATGCCATTACCGATCCCAACTGGAACAACAACCGCCGTGGTGCCATGAATTACCTTGCTGATGCCAGGCAAAAAGGAATTATAAAGGCACATGGTGTTTCATGCCATTCTTTGGGGGCACTTCAGACAGCTGCCGCAGAACCCTGGGTGCAGGTCGACCTGGCACGTATTAATCCCGTTGGTGTGCGCATGGATGCCGAAGTGCCTGTTGTGGTTAATATCTTACAGGACATGAAATCACAGGGAAAAGGGATTATTGGCATGAAAATTTTTGGTGGTGGTACCCTGCGCGATAAAGTGGATGAGATGCTGCAGTATGCTTTGGCACAGGAATATCTTGATTCTTTCACCATCGGTGCTGAAAGTCAGGATGAATTTAAGCAGCTGGCAAGAAAGATTCCGGAAGCCAGTGTAAGGGGATAAGCAGGTATCAGCCTCCTATTTCAGTTTTCAGGCCAGACCTTCTAAAGACTTCTGCAGCTTTTTCAAGTTCTGGTTCCGACAGCATTTCCATACCGTAATCATTCCAGGGTTTGCCGATTTTTTCATATTTGGCTGTGCCTGTAAGATGAAAAGGAAGCAGGTTTACAGCAGGCTTACCACCGGTTAAGCCTGAAATGAACTGTGCCATACCAAGCAGTTCGTCCTCATGGGTATTCACATTTTTTATAACAGGAATCCGGATGTTTACATCTTTGCCAGTGCCGGTAATCAACTTTAAATTTTCCAGAATAATATGATTGTCGACACCTGTCCATTCCTTGTGTAATACAGGATTCATCATTTTGAGGTCGTACAGGAACAAATCGGTATGTTCTGCAACTTTAAGCAGGTTTTCTTTTGAGGCAAATCCTGAAGTATCAACAGCAGTATGAAAACCATGGTTCCGGCAAACAGAAAGCAGTTCAGCCAGGTATTCAGGAAACATCAAAGGCTCTCCGCCTGAAATTGTCACTCCGCCCCCCGATTGTTCGATGTGTACCCGCTCTTTTTCGATGACTTCCAGGAGTTGCGGGATGCTGTAATACCTGCCTGCCATTTCAATTGCCATGGTGGGACAGGCTCCGGCACATCTGCCACATAACCTGCACCGGGTCTCATCGGTTATAATTCCTGCAGGGGTCAGTTCCAGTGCATTTTCAGGACAAATCTCAATACAATCACGGACGCCTATGCACCTGGCTGAAGTATAGAATTTCTGCTGAAGCGGCGATTGGCTCTCCGGATTGTGGCACCAGCGGCAGGAAAGCGGGCAACCTTTGAAAAAAATGGTTACACGTATACCCGGTCCATCATCGATAGCATACCGTTTAATATCAAATACAAGTGGCTGAATCATCCCTTTCACAGCGTAAATACAATTGGTTAAAAAGATCCGTTTTCAGTCCGGTCAATAATTTCCTGCTGCAGATCCTCATTCATGTGGTTAAAGTAATCGCTGTATCCTGCCATGCGCACCATCAGGTCCCTGTAATCTTCGGGGCACTCCTGGGCGGCACGAAGGGTACTGGTATCAACAATATTAAACTGAACATGGTGTCCGCCAAGGGTAAAATAGCTACGGATCAAATGGCCCAGCTTTTCCAGATCCTTTTCACGTTTAAGCAATGAAGGAACAAATCGCAGGTTAAGAAGAGTTCCTCCCGATCTTTCCTGGGCTAGTTTGCCCAGTGAGCGTACTACTGCCGTAGGGCCGTGGGTATCACAGCCATGTGAAGGAGAAGTTCCGTCGGAGATAGGTTTTCCGGCAAACCTGCCATTTGGGGTTGCCCCCAAAACTTTACCAAAGTAAACATGACAGGTAGTTGAAAGCATATTAACATGGTAGGATCCTCCTTTGATATTGGGTTTACCATCGATTGCCCGCAACAAATCATTATAAACTTTTACTGCAATGCCATCGGCATAATCATTGTCATTTCCAAAAAAAGGCGTACGGTTGCGTATGCGCTGCCTCAATGGTTCATTTCCTTCGAAATTATTCCGCAGGGCATTCAGCAGGGTTTCCATTGCTATGGTGCCATCATCAAAAACGTGCTTCTTCAATACAGCAAGGCTGTCGGTAACCGTTGCCAGCCCCGTGCACTGTATATAGCTGGTATTATAACGGGGACCGCCATCATAATAATCCTTCCCCTTTTTAATGCAATCATCGATAACTACCGAAAGAAAAGGTGCAGGGGCATACCTGGCGAACATGCGGTCGATGTAATTGCTCACCCTGATTTTTTGATCCACTACGTAATGAAGCTGTTTCAGAAAGGCATCATACAGCTCATAAAAATTTTTAAATTCCAGTGGATTACCCGTTTCCGGACCGGCTTTTCTTCCGGTAAGCGGATCAATTCCATTATTCAGGGTAACTTCAAGGATTTTTGGGACGTTCAGATATCCGGTCAGCAAAAAAGCTTCCTTGCCAAATGCCCCTACTTCAATACAGCCACTGCAACCGCCTTCACGAGCATCGGATAGTGATTTCTCCTGTCGGATCAACTCTTTGACATAGGTATCCGTGTTAAATACAGATGGAAAACCATATCCACGCCTGATCACTCTGCATGCGGCATGCAGGAACCTGTCGGGAGTGGATGTGCTGATGTGGACCGAATTTCCCGGCTGCAGAATATGCAGTTCTTCCGCCACTTCAAGAAGCAGATAAGAAACTTCACTGACGGCATTCGTTCCATCACGTTTCAACCCTCCGATATTAATATTTGTAAAATCGTTATAAGTTCCGCTTTCCCGGGCTGTAATACCCACCTTGGGCGGAGCAGGATGATTGTTGACCTTTATCCAGAAACAGCTCAGGAGTTCTTTTGCCTCCTCCCTTCTGAGCGTACCTTCAGCCAGGTCCTTTTCGTAAAATGGCAACAGGTGCTGATCGAAATGGCCCGGATTCATGGCATCCCAACCATTCAGTTCGGTGATGGTTCCCAGATGAACAAACCAGTACATCTGAATGGCTTCCCAAAAATTCCGGGGAGCATAGGCAGGTACCCGGCGGCATACCTCAGCAATCATTTTTAACTCAGATACCCGTTGGGCATCTGCTTCGGTGGCAGCCATTTTTTCAGCCAAAGCTGCATGCCTCTCCGCAAATACTATGGCGGCATCACATGAAACTGCCATTGCCTGCAGTTCTTCAAGCTTATCAGTGGCTTCAGGATCATTCAGAAAATCAAGTTTTTCTATTTGTACTGTAATTTCCCTTTTAAAATCCAGCATACCTTTTTTGTATATTTTCCCGTCAAGTGCCGTGTGCCCTGGTGCCCGCTGCTCCATGAACTCAGTAAACAGTCCGGCTTCATATGCAGTTTTCCAATCAGGGGGCACATGGTTAAATATCCGTTCCCGCATTGTCCGTCCTTTCCAGTAGGGAATTATATCGCGTTCATACGTATCAATATCTTCCTGAGAAATAATATAGCATTGCTGATCACGGGTATTCAGAACATGAAAATCATCCGTACTGTGGCAGGTAAGTTCAGGAAACGTTGGTACCGACTTTGGTTTCGGCCCCCGCTCCCCCACGATGAGTTCACCACTGCCAATATAAATGGATTTTTTTTTGCATAATTCCATAAAGTTGAGTGCCCGCATCATGGGCACTGAATATGTGCCATCATTCTCCTTGTAGAAACGAGTCGTAATTAGTGCCCGCTCTATGGAAAGTGATTCTTTGGTTTCAACACTTATCCGGCGTAATTGCCTGATCCGATCATTCATTCCCGGATAAGTCGAATCTCTTTGAACATTATTATTTAAAACAGTATCCTGTTGTAAGGAAATATCTTTAACGATCATATGATGAAGTTCTTAAATTTGGAAACAGATAAATAACAACAACCCCCGGCACGGGGTATGGTTACGAATAAAAAATCCTGCATTCAAAAAGGCACCTGTAGGTTACCAGCAGATTTGAATATTTAAATTCGTTTGTCATTTTCCACGGAAGAATTAGGTATAAAAGTATAAAATAAACAAGAAGATTTCTTAGTGGAAACTAAAATTTTTATGTCAAAGGCATCATTCTTATTACAATATGAATCTCCACTCCTCCAGGTACTGATGGGGATAATTTATTATTTGGCAAATTCAAACCGGTTCAATATTTTTCCTTCAGTATCTTTACGGACAATCACCATTTTATCGCGGGTTGCATCAGCTTCAAGTGAGGTTGTATGGGCATTGATGATAATGGGAAAATCAAGTTCACCTCCATCGGGCCCGATGTACTGGAACCGGTGGGTATGTCCGCAAATCATTGCAGTAATCCCCTGATTTTTTAGTACCGGAAGAATTTTTTCCCTGATATCCTTGGGGCCGTGCCAATCGGACCCCACTGGTGGAATATGTATCACAATAATTTTATGAGGTGCTGATTTAAATTCCTCTCTTTGAATTTCATTCTTCAGCCATTCCTGCTGTTCTGTGCGGTAGGCATCAAATTGTGCCAGACCTGAATATTCAATATCAGAATCGGGTTTATCCTCACCGCAATCAAGCACGATAAAGTGCACCGGCCCCTGCCTGAACGAATAGTATAGCCTTCCTGTTGGAGTAGGGAAATAATCAGGAAAATATACGCTAAACTTTCCCCTTGTTTCATGGTTTCCACGGCTGAAAAATACTGGAACCTCTGAAGCATACAGCTCTGTGGCTTTATCCATGAATCCTTCAAAAAACTGCTGTTCATCAACCATAGAGGAAACCATATCTCCGTTGAAGAAGACAAGGTCGGTTTTACCATAAACTACATTTCTGCTTAAAGCGGCCAGATCATCAACCCTGCCATGAATATCATTCAGTACCAAAAATGATATAGAGTCCTTTTGTGTGTCGGATGTATGAAACCGCAAAAGTTTTTTACTGTATACATTAGTCGATGCAATATTTCCATAAAGTAACCTGTGGCCTTCATATTTGAGAACAGCTTTTGAAAATACACGATACCTGTATCCGGTTGCTTTTTGTAGTCCTGTGATTGTTACTTTATGAAGTTGACCCACAACCCTGTTTCCGTTTTTTGTCTGGTAATATCTAGGATGCTCCGTGCTGTAAAAGCTGTTGTCGCCTGCAGGGGCCAATTCAACCCACGACACGGCGTCAGTTGTAGTAGTCCAGACAATTGTTACCTGTGTTTCATCAACAGCCTGGATGTAAGGGCCATGATTGATCTGAATTTCCTGTGAAAAAAGACTCAGCGAAAGTACCAGAAAGCTATATAAAAGATGATAATGGATTTTCATGTTGTGTTAATTAAATATATTGGAACCAAAATGTTCAGCATTTACTTCTGTTCTCTGAAAGAAGGTGCCAGAGGTGACAGGGGCTTTCCCCCACCCCCTTTCTGGGATAAGATTGAAACCGATTTCCTGCTGCAGGCAGGAAATATGAGCAGATAGGCTTCTAAAAGCCAAAGTTGAAAAATGCTTATATACATAGTTTGAAATACTATTCATGCTGAAAAATGAAAACTTTTGCATTTCAAATATAGTAAACATCGGGGTATCGCTGCCGGTTAAGACGGAGTCTTCTTCATCCGTATGGAAAAAGAATGGATTCCAAACCCTACAGATCATTCCTTTGTTGTGTTGTTTTTGTTAAATTCGTAATTCAATTAAGGAATAACATGAACTGCCAGATAACAAAAAATGATGTTATAGTTGAAAGCTGGAATGACCTTTTAAATGAGGTTTATTATGATGCATGGAAACCCGGTATGGGGCGTTACCGGAGCGATTATGCCTTCAGGGGATTATCTGATTGCCGGTACCAGCTGAGGAACAGCTTTCTGCGTAATTGCGGCGATCATCCTGAACTGGAATATCACTTGTTGCGTAATTTCCGTAAATATGCCCGGACTAATGAACCCCGGCATACTGATTCCCAGTTAAGAGCGATTGTTCTGGCGCAGCATCATGGACTGACTACGCGATTGCTTGACTGGACTTATTCACCTTTTGTTGCCATGCATTTTGCCACTGCCAATACGGAAAAATTCGATACCGACGGAGTAATCTGGCAGGTTGATTTTGTGAAGGTGAACAGGATGGCACCTGAACCGCTCATTTCTTTGCTGAACAAGGAAAAATGCAATGCCTTTACAGTAGAAATGCTTGAAACGGAATTCATTTCTCTTCAGAAATTCGATGAAAAAATTGGAAAAGGCCATGTATTATTTTTTGAACCACCTTCGCTTGACGAAAGAATTGTAAACCAGTTTACCTTGTTTTCAATTATGACCGATGCTACAGCTATTCTTGACAACTGGCTTGTAAAACATTCGGGCATGTACAGGCGAATAATCATTCCCGCCAAACTTAAATGGGAAATCCGTGATAAACTTGACCAGGCCAATATTACTGAGAGGGTATTATTCCCGGGACTCGATGGACTGGCGAGCTGGCTGAAAAGACATTACCAGCCGAAGTTGTATGATGGGGATGAACCATCATAAACGTACAACGGGATTCAACTCAATGAGAAAATTTATCTGCTGATGCTTTCTGAATCAACAAGGCATTCGGTATCAGGATGCAACCAAAGAAAAGAAGCCGGCAGAAAGGGTGTAATCTTTCCGGAAAGGAAGTTTTTGAAAATTTCAGCCTTGCCTTTGCCGCTAATCAAGATTATAATTTTCCCCGATAATAAAATATCCTTAAGCCCTATTGTCAGTCCATAAGCAGGAACAATTCCCATATTCATAGCCATAGGATGTTTCATGGAGTCTTCAGAAAGATCTGTTATGTGGCAATCAGCAATCATGTAATCTGCAGGTTCATTAAATGCAATGTGGCCATTGAGTCCCAGTCCAAGAAGACAGATATCGATAGGGCCCGACGACTGGAGACAGGATCCGATTCTTTCACATTCTGCCTGTTTGTCTGCAGCATCACTTTCAAATGAGATGTAGGAAGATGCAGGAATTTCCAATGGTTGCAACAGGTTCCTCTGCAGATAGGTTTCACAAGATTGGTCATTGTCCATAGGTATCCCACCCCATTCATCCAGTTTGACAACTCTAAAATTTTCAAATGCACCAGGGTTATTCTTATGATACTCAGCAAGGCCACGATAAGTTCCCAAAGGAGATCCTCCACTTGCTGCACAAAACAATAAATCAGGTTTTTTGCTAACATTTTCAATAATCAATCCTGACGCATAGTCACTTAATTCAGTGTAATTCGTAAAATATGTAATTTTCATGCTTTAAATGTATAGTGTTTTAATGATAGTATGTGGGACGTGCGTATCGTTGGAACCCATGAATCTGATCACGACGATTGGCTTAAGATGGTTGAAGTATTTTTTCTCCTGTCAAAAGATGTAATTGAAGGAGTAAAGTGATTTGGGATTCTCAAGGAAAATCCTGGCAAAAAACTCACCCAGCCCTCTTGCATCCAACTCTCTTCTGAAGCCTGTAAGCAGCCATGTCAGACCAGGTTGTCCGCCGTATGATTTCCAGTATATATTTTTCGCCATATCCATTCCAGCCACAATTTTGCCGGAATAATCGGGCAACAGCTTTTCCAGCAGTTTGAAAGTGATGTTTTCTTCTCCTTTTTTCCAGCGGAAGGCAGCATCGTATTCAACAAATACTCCGGTCTGTAACAAATCCCTGTGCCAGCTCACATCATCTTTACGATCGACATGGGATATCACTACATGCGACAAATCAGCACCCAACTTTGAAAAAAGATTTACCTGTTCCATTGCCAGTTGCCCCGCATTTGTATGAGTAAGGATGGGAGCTTTCGATTCAATATGTGCATTGACCACAGCATGGAATATTGTTTCCTGGTGTGGGGTGATCATGTTATCTCCTGTTGCAAGTTTCAGGAGTCCTGCCCTGTAAGCGGTGCGGTTTACAAGCGGGCCACTGTAGTCATTACGGTCGATGCCTTTTGTTATGTCGTCAATAAACAATCGTGTCAGCTGATTTTCTGAATAAAAAAACCTCCAGTGATTAGGGACATAATATTTCTCAAGATGAATTCCTGTGGGTGCAATGATATGAACCCCTGAGCGACGTGAAACTTCAGCAAGTTTTTCCACATTCCTCCCGCAATTGGCAGGCATGGTATCCACAACAGTGCGCCCTCCAGCCTCATAAAACATTGTCAGTTCTTCAGAAACCTTATCAACATCGTTCAGTATAAACTGAGGGTTGGATACTGTAGGGTAACTTTCATCGATGATGATATGTTCGTGGGAATAGGTTATCCCCATTTCTTCAGGCCGGATATCTCCCAGAACTGTCCGGACAAATTGTTTTTTTTGAAAAGACATGGTTTGTTTAATTGTTTTTTTTCCAGCCATCCCGGGATATATCTGCTTCACGGGAAGGAGTTTCAAGGACTGCACCCATTTCTGCAAGCCGTTCCCTCAGAAGGTCAGTGTCTGTTTCACCCGAACTACAGTCTGATTCGATTGATAAAGCAGCTGCAGTTCCTGCAGCCTGTCCCATGCTCATGGTCTGTGCCATCGAACGGCAGGATGCATGGGCGTCATGTGTGGCAGAAAAACATCGTCCGGCCACCCATACTATCTTACTTCCAACAGGGACCAGTGTTTTGTATGGCACTCCGTAAATACCGGTCCCGGGTATATACTCCCAATGGGTCTCATCTTCTCCTTCCTTTCCTTTCCTGTGATCTTCAATCGGAGCTCCACAGAGGAATACCGAAGCAGCAGGAATTTTTGCGGCGAGGCATTCTTCTTTTGTCAACCTGTGCTCACCAAAAACCCTCCGGGTTTCTCGCACCCCAATCTGATGTGAAAGGCCAATGATTTTGGAATTTCCGTAACCGGGAATCTTATCCCTGAAGAACCGTTCATACTCAAACGCCTGTTTCCTTCCTTCCATTTCAGCCATGGTTAACTCTTCGGCATTTAAAGCACTCATGCCTGAAACTTTTACTGCAACGGTTGAAATACACCCCGGCTGAACCATTTCATGTGCTGACCCCTCCTTCCGGGGTAGTAAATATGTTTTATCGTCAAATGCCAGCTTCATTCTTTCCTTCAGCATTTTATTTCCTCCGGCATTTTCATATTCAGTGAAGTTTACATTGCACATCCTGAAGGTAGTGGTCATACTTTGTGCAGGCTCATTTTCACCTGCAATTTCAACGGGATAACCTGCCATATAACAAAAATCGGCATCACCTGAAGCATCAATAATACGTGAAGCTTTCACTTTAAAATAACCTGATTTATTTTTAAAGATACAGGTTGGTCTTTCATCTTCTTCCTGAACTACGTCAATAAGTATTGTATGAAGCAGGTATTGAATCCCGGCCTCAGTAATCATACGATCCCAAACAAGTTTCAACCGCTCCGGATTATAATTAACTCCTGTTCCGGCTCCATACGTGTTCGAACGCAAAAAGATGTCTCCTGTTTTATCCAGTTCATCCACCACTGAATCGGGCAGTCCACCTGCTATTTTTCGAGGTATTTCCCCTGGTGTGAAGAAACCATAAAAAGTATCGAGCATCTGGGTGGAAGTCCCACCGGGAAACCCATACCTCTCAACCAGCATTACCGTGTATTTACTACTCCGGGCAGCCGCAAGTGCTGCAACACAACCGGCCGAACCTGCACCTATTACAAGTACATCGGGTTGTGCAAGCAAGGGAATTTCCGAATGGTTGAGAATACCTTTAACTCTTTCCATTGCATGATTTATTTTTCTTTTCCTACATTCTCAAACAGCTTTGTCAGGCGGTGTGCGTGTTCATCGTAGGCACTTTCAAACAATGTTTTAGCCCTTTCGGCTCCCACTACAACAGCACTGCTTAAAACTTTGGGCGGATGCCCAGCTGCAGTAAGAATACCTGCCAGTTCAGCCTTGATACAATTTATAAGCAGGGTACCTCCCACTGTTGAACCTGGAGCAACAGGGGTATCCAATCCAGGAACATAAACCATGGCATCGCCGGCCGGAGCGCCTGTATCCAGTACCAGGTCAGAAAAGTCACCCAGCTTTTTCCCGTCGCTCCGGTTGCTGACAGATTTATCTGAATGTATTTTAGAGATAATGGAAACCACCCTGATCTTATTTTGCCTGAAGATTTCAGCCATTTCAATTGGAACCACATTACATCCGCTTGAGGATATAATCAGGGCGGTATCTGTTTCTTTTAAATCAAAATTCCTTAAAATCCGGTCGGCAAATCCACTGACATTCTCAAGAAACATGGCCTGCCGCTGGCCGTTTGCACCTACTACCAGGTTATGAAAGGTAAGTGACAATTCAACAATGGGATTAAATCCGGGAAAGGAACCGTACCTGGGCCACATTTCCTCAACAAGTATACGGCTGTGCCCGCTTCCGAAAATATGTACCATCCGGCCTTCCAGAATGGTAGCGGCAAACATTTCTGCTGCCTGCCTGATTTGCGACTGCTGCTTCCTTACTGTTTCAAGTATATCAGCCGATTTTTGTAAAAAATCTTCTGTAATATTCATTTAAGACTGTATTTTATATTTTAGTTGATTCCAGTGCAAAACAGGCAGCACCTGCAGCACCTGCAAGGTCACCGTACCCGGCTTTTACTATTTCCGTCCTGTTGCCACCTGCACGCCATTCATAAATACCCATATAAGTTTCAAGTGGTTCAAACAAATCATTTCCTGCTTCCGTGATTCCACCTCCCAGTATGATTGTTTCAGGAGAAAGAATATTAGTTAAGGATGCAAGTCCTATTGCCAGCTTTTTTACAGAAGTAAGCCATACTTCAGCAGCAAAACGATCTCCTTTTCTGAAAGCTTCAAGTAACTGATGTGTAGAGGTGAACCTTCCAAATGTTCTTTTTTCAATTGTACAGTTCCCTATGGCATCTTCAAGGCTTCCCGGGATTCCGGTCACATCAGGGGATCCATCACTGTCGATAACCATATGCCCCAGGTGCCCTGCCTTGTTAAATGCACCCTGATAAGGTTTTCCATCAGCAAGAATAGCACCTCCGACACCAGTCCCAAGGGTAAGCATGATCACATTCTGCTTTCCTTTTGCCGCACCAAACCTGGCTTCCGCCATCATGGCCGATATTGCATCATTCAAAACAAATGTCCTGCTGTTAAGAAAATCAGACCATACAAAGTTCTCAAGCCCCTGCATTCTGCCAGGCATATATGCAATGGCAGAATTATCGGAATTGGGCAAACCCGGTGCTGATATTCCAATTACAGTGATTGCACCATTCAGTTTATGCTGTAATTCCTGAACAGCTGTTGCTACGGCATTCTTCCACACAGAGTCATTCCCGTCATTGGTTGGCTGATAGCTCTGATGCAGGATTTCTCCTGATGCATCCATTGCAAGAGCTTTAATTCTCGTTCCGCCAAGGTCAATTCCAATTGAGATATTCTTCATCATCATGAATTATGTTTTTACGTTTTAGTTTAAATCTGTCCTTCACTCAGACTCCATCCTCCATCAACAGCGACAACCTGACCTGTTGTAAATATTGACGAATCGCTCATAAAATAAACTGCAAGTCCGTCAAGATCGGAAGGCCGGCCAATCCTTCCTCCGTCAAGGGGTTGTTTTGATTTTATGAACAAAAGTATTTCTTCGTCTTCAGCTGCACGTTGTGCCATTGGGGTTTCCACCAGAGCAGGGGCAATTACATTTACCCTGATACCATCTTTTGCATAATAAGCTGCCACCGACTTTGAAAATCCAATAATGGCTGACTTTGCTGCCGCATAAGCATGAGTTGAAAAGAAGGCAGGTGAAGGGGAAAATCCAAGGACAGATCCCATATTCAGGATTGTCCCGTTTTGCTGCTGTTTTAAAAACTGACGGATAGCAGCCTGATTCGACAGCATCAGGGAGGTGAGATTCAGTTCAAGGGTTTTATTCCAGCCCTCCAGTGTCAGTTCATGAAGGGGGCCATCTCCCATTTTCCTCCCGCTGCCTCCTGCAACATGATACAACCCATGAAAGCTTCCAAACCTTTCGACACACATTTGAATGGCATCTGCTGAAGTGGAAGGCTGTGCTGCATCACCTGTCATTATTTCAGCCTGATTACCCAATCTGTTTTTTGCCTCCCGGGCACTTTCTTCATTCCTTCCAACCAGGATCACTCTTGCCCCATTGCCAATAAAAGCACGGGCAGCTGAAAACCCGATTCCGGTAGTCCCTCCTATGATAACAATACTTTTTTTAGCTAAACTTCTTTCAAGCATAATTGATTCCCCGATTGATATTTACTGTAAAATATGACTCTTCATACCTTCTTACTCTTTTTCAACACATTTGTTGCAATATTAATCCTTGCCGGTTGTTTGAGTCCACGAAAAAAGAATATTTACTGCCCTGTGATCTGAAGGATAATATTCCATACCAAGATAGGATTTCCCGTCATCAAATCCAATGGTTTGCGCGTCAATAACTTTGAGCTGCTTTCCAGCAAACAATATGAAGTCTATCCTGTCATGTATTTCCCCCGTAGCATCGATTGATGACCATGTTTCACCACGATGAATGGTTTCATCAGGATAAACAACACGAAAAGCATCTGTCATTCCCAGTTTATGAAAAGCCTTAGTTGAAGGCCAGTCAACCTTCAGCAGACACAGATTTTTCTCCACTGCCTTAGGGGTCCAGTCTAAAAACGAGGGTTCATTAAAATCACCTGTAAGTACCACAGGCCAACCCTCATCCATGGCCAGTTTAATTTCACTGATGTATTTTTTTACTTCCTCTCCTCTTGCCTGAACTGCAAACGATATAGCCTCCTCCTCCGTGCTGATAAATGGGAAATCGCCGTAAGGTTTTTCTGCAAGCTGATAGGGCTGGTACGGCATATGGTTAAAATGACAGTTAAAAAACCAGAGATACATGTTGTTCCCCAATTGTAATTTTACTCCCAACCTGTTTTTGGTTGAATCAACTATGGCAAAACGTGTTATGATTCCAGATGATCCCTGTGCAAAAGAATTCCATTCAAGCATCCGTGCCAGATTCTGCATATTGTTGCTTTTAACCGATCCATCACTGCTGTACGAATAACATTCCTGTAACCCAACTATTAGCGCCTTTGAAATTCTGATGACTTCTGCAGAATGATCCAGCGGTTGGTTATTTTTTTCTCCGCCTTCCCAAAGATTAAAGCTGAGGATACCGATTTGATTATCATCTGCAACCTTTTGTTTTTTTGCTGAACTTCCCGGAGAACAGGCGATTAAAAGAACCAATAAAAATGTCAGGATTAAATTTAAAAATCCAGCATGAAAGATATCTCTTACAAGGGCATATCTGGAAGTGTCCATCCTTTACGATATGTATGTTTTATATATTCTGATGCAGCTTCTGCAGCGTTGAATTTAGCATATTGCGTATTGAAATGTGGATGGCCTTCTATGACCTCGAACTCATTTTTCGTAACGATTCTCAATTCCTCGGAATCCGAAATATTGGAAAACCGCATATTCTGAGCATCCCACAAAAGTGTTTTGTGAAGTCCCTGCAAACGGATTGCCAGCACTCCCAACAGTACCATTTCATTGAAAGGGCCTGAAAATCCGAAATGAGAAGTTCCTTCCACCCTGTTTTCGGGTGATTCCTTGCATGCTCTGATCCAATCCTGCTCGTGAGGTCCATCTACGTAACCTACAGCCCCGGGTACGCGCCTCAGATATGGTTTAACCTGGGGTTTTCTTCCTGAAAGCAAATATCCGTTGAAACCTCCGCAACCTGTAATCAGGGTATCTTTCGACCCTACAAAAATACAACCTCCCAGACCATCTGCCATAAGATCGATGTTTTCAGGCAACAGGTTTGTCAGGTTTGGCAACAGTCCGCCATCATACCAATAAACTTTCACGTCTGGCATATTCACCTTGTCCATTTTTTGGCGGGCAGGGAATGAAAACTCCACTGTTTCGGCTTGCGGTGCAGATTCAGTGTTCATCAATGTGGAACTTCCCCTGACCTTATCGGGGTAACCAAGCTTCAAAGCCTGGTAAACAGGATCGAGAACATGACAGGCCATATCACCAAATGCACCTGTTCCAAAATCCCACCATCCCCTCCAGTTCCATGGGGTGTATATCGGATGATAGGGTCGTTCAGGCGCTGGGCCAACAAACAAGTCCCAGCTGAGAGTATCGGGTGGTGTCATTTTCTCAGAGGGCCGTTCAAGACCCTGGGGCCAGATAGGGCGATCGGTCCATGCGTGCACTTCCTTCACGTCTCCAATTTCCCCGTTCCAAATCCATTCACATACCTGTCTGACTCCGTCACCAGAATTTCCCTGGTTGCCCATCTGAGTGGCTACCTTATGTTTGGCTGCAAGTCTGGTCAGCAGTCTGGATTCATATACCGAATGAGTCAGTGGTTTCTGACAATAAACATGTTTGCCCATCTGAATGGCATAAGCAGCAATTGCAGCATGCGTATGATCGGCTGTGGAAACCATCACTGCATCGATTGATTTTCCCAATTCATCATACATCTTTCTCCAGTCACGGTAGCGCTTCGCATCAGGAAATTCCTTAAATGCATTTTCTGCATATTTCCAGTCAACATCGCATAAAGCAACAATATTTTCGGTATTCATGGCTACCAGGTTCGGATGTCCTTTGCCTCCTATCCCCACTCCTGCAATATTCAGCTTATCACTAGGAGCTCGATGCCCCAACCCACTCACTGCATAAGCTGGAACCACAGTAAAACCAGCCGAAACTGCGGCTGCTTTTTTTATAAAATTTCTGCGTGAATCTAACATAACCAACATTTTTTATCTGTTTAACTCTTCTGTAATACTTTTAAAATATTTCAAACTTTCTGAAATATCATACATCAGGGTCGATTCATAATTTTCATATTCTACTGAGATCAGGCCATCAAACTCCTGATTGTAAAGTTCCTGCACGATCTCTCTCAGTGGCAGTATTCCTGTTCCCCATATCGTATCCTGCAGTTGTGCATTTATATCCTTCATATGAACGACCATTAATATTCCTTTACACCGTTTTATGGTTTCAAGCGGATCAGCCCCCACCCTTTTCCAGTGGCCTATGTCAGCACACACACCCATATATTCACTTCTTCCTTCAAGCACTTTCAACAATGTATCGGGATTGGCATAAAGTGAAGGTTCAGGATGATTGTGTATTGCTACTCTGATTTTATACTTTTGGGCAAGTTCTTCAACTAAATCCAGATCTTCATATTGTGGTTCAGCTGTCACTACTTTCAAATCCATTTGGGAAGCAAACTCAAAAAATCTGTTCCAGTCAGCTTCATTATCATAAAAGGCCACACCGCTGGCATACCATACAATATCATGTTTCCTGTACTCTTCCCTGAGATTCTCCAGCACATGAGCAGGCAGGTCGAAGTTAAGCCAGGCGGTGTCAGGGGAAACATCTCCCAGTTCCTGGAAAAAATAAGCTTCAGCATAATTCAACCCAAGATCCCGGGTTTTTTCAAGTGCCTCCTTCAATGTAAACTGGTTAAAGGTATAAGTCTGGATACCCATTTTCCACTGGGGTGCGGATTTTTCTTTTTGGGAGCACCCAAAGAAAAGAAAAAGCAGTAGAGCATGAAGGAAAATATTTTTAATTTTCATCATACCACAATTATTTAGATATTCGTGCCACATAACCTCCTCCCGGTGCCAGTTTGATTTTCAGTAATAGGATCCAGGTATTTTTCGTATTGATAATCTTATAATCATGTGGATTCTTACCGGCATGCGATTGTCATCCTCAGCAAGTTAACCTCACCTTCATTCTTTAATGATGGAATATGGAAATTTCGATTTAAGCTGAATTCTTTTACCAGTCTTTTGAGATTTTCTTGCAGCCTCAATGATTTCCAGTACATGCAATGAATGTTCTACATTGATTAAGGGCTCATAATTTTCAAGGATGGCTTTACTTACAACTGAGGCTCCTTCTTCCCATACATAATCACCAGCATCTGTAGCAAATTTTTGTGATTCTTCATTATCCAAAGTAGCCATTTCCACCGCAAAAGGCTTCCAGTCATATCCGATTAAGTGCATGGCTCCCCTGGTACCAATTACAGACACTGTAGGCTTATCCTGCCCGCTCCCTTCATGCCCGTAAGGATCGAAATAATTGAACCCGCACATTACATGGGAAATGGCACCATTGTAATGTTCCATTAAAACACTGGCATTGTCTTCTTCTTCAACTTTAATTGTTCCTTTGTCATCGACCTTGCGTTCAGGTGTCAATATATTGGTCATTGCCACAACGGATTTGACAGGCCCCAGCAATCCTGAAAGAGTTGTAAGATTGTACACGCCAAGATCGGGGAGGCTGCCGCCAAGTTTCTCATAAAAAAATGCCGACCAGGATGGCCCCAGATGTCCATACCTTCCGTGCGCAGCAGCAATCTTGCCTAACTTGCCTTCACTGATCTGTTTGGCCATAAATGCAAACTGGGGACTGTTCACCACAGCAGGAGCACCCCACACACGTACATTTTGCTTTTTTGAAAGTTGAAGAAGATCATTCCCTTCCTTATATGTATTTGCCAGAGGTTTCTCACTCCACACATGCTTACCTTTCAATATAGCCTGCTTGTTTAACCTCCCGTGTTCCTGCATGTCGGTCAGATTGACAAAGAGGTCAAAATCAGCCCCACCCAGCATCTCATCAATATGCCCATAATAATTTGGAACTTTGAATTCTGCAGCCCTGGCTTTCGCCCTTTCAGGTTTGATATCGCAAACACTTACAACTTCAACAAAGGGTGATTTTGTTAAATGAGGGAGGTACATACCTGAAACGCTTCCGCATCCGATAACACCGATTCTTAATTTCCTTTGGGTACCAATTCCAAACAGATTGGCTTTTGCCAGGTTTGGAATGATCATTGCACCTGTACCTGCCATTGCCATATTGGCTATAAATTCCTTACGATTCATTTTTTCTGATGTTTTTATTTTTACTGAATACTTGAGTAAATAAAAGAATAAGCTTTCTATAAGTTACTTAAAAATAACGATGAAAGTTTCAACTGAAGTTTAAAAAAAGGTATTTTTGAATTATATGAGTTGCCAGAATTCCCCGGGAAGAAGGAATATCATTCACCTTGTATTTCATCTGACAATAAAGCACAGGGTGATGTGAAAAATTACTAAAAGAGCAGAGAATAATCAATACACCTGTTTCTAACATAACTGAAGAGATAAGATTTTACTGACTTGTGTAAGTCAATTCTTTCTCTTTTGATCCAAATATCAACAAAAACCTGCTGAACTAGCGATCGGGAAAGATCCATATCTTTCAGATATTTGATGGCAAAAAAGCACAGGCTGGTATAGTAACCCTCAAATAATTGATTGAACGCTGCCTGATCTCCCATTTTAATCCTATGGAAGATTTTTGGATCATTGATGTTAATCATCTTTCCCTGAGAAATAAAATCCCACAAATAAAGCAGTTAGCAAAGAATAAAACAATATTTTCTTTGAATTATTATCATTTAGCAAACCTGACATAAGTAATTAAAAAACCAATAAGTTCAAACATTTATTAAATGATTTTAATTTTAAAGATTATATTATTTCTTTTACAGGATTCATTTTTTCGATACCAGCAATTATTTAAAAGATCCATATCACATGACAAAAGCAAATGATCCTATAGGTCAGGCAATCGCTGATTTTCTTGAATACGGCAAAGCACCTGACATCATAGTCCAGACCAATTATACCGAAGATGAAACCATTCCTCCCTCGTGGTTCTTCAGAAATGAAAATGAAATGCCCCTGATTGAAAAAAAGGCGCTGGATCTCAGCAGGGGGAAAGTTTTGGATGTTGGAGCGGCAGCCGGAAGTCATGCTCTTTTATTACAGGAAAGAGGAATGGATGTCACAGCATTGGAAAAATCTGTGTTTGCGGCTGCGGTCATGAAAAAAAGAGGCGTCAAAAATATAGCCTGCACCGACATTTTTCATTATCATGAAGATCTCTTTGATACCATCCTTGTGTTAATGAACGGAGCAGGCATCGGTGAAACCCTTTCCGTATTAAAAAAATTGCTTTTGCATCTGGGCAGTCTGCTCAAACCTGACGGAAAGATTATAATGGACTCATCTGACATCATTTATCTGTTGCAGGAAGATGACGGATCGGTATGGGTTGATCTGGCAAATAATTCCTATTATGGTGAGATGGAATATGAACTTTCCTACAAAGATCATAACTCGAAGTTTAAATGGCTGTTTATAGATTTCACCACCCTTTCCGACATTGCTGCCGAAGCAGGATTTGAATGTAATTTAGTAGCAGAAGGTGAACATTATGAATACCTGGCTGAAATAAAAGTCTTCAATTAATATTGGATTTTGCTGACAATCATTAACTTTAACCTTATTTTTAAATGGTTATACTATGGGAATTACAGGTTTGTTGGGAGCAGGAGAACTTTATGTAATGATGTCTTTGGCAACCCTCTTTTTTGTTATCCCAATTGTTGCTTTGATAGACATACTAAAGAGTGAATTTGAAGGAAATAATAAACTGATATGGGTCCTTGTAGTTCTGCTTTCCTGGATTATCGGTGCAATTATCTATTTCTTCATCGGGCGTAAACAGAAAGTTCACAATGAATTTTAAAGTCCATTAATAGCCGTTTACCGAGAAAACGGCACATTTAACAGATAATATTTTCAAATTCTGAACCAATATAACTAATTTTAGGTCCGGGTTAGATAATTATTTATAGTTCAGGAAAACATTGAAAACATGAAAACAATTCTTTTTGCGTCCTCTATATTTTTTCTCCTGGGACTGAAGTTAAGCAGTTTCATTGATATAAAAAGTAAAACTGCTGCAATAGAGCACATCATAACAAATAAAATCCTCCAGAAGAAACCTGTTGAAGCGCTTCCCCTGTTTAAGGATTCAGAACAGGAAGAAGAAAAGAAAACCGATAATCAGAAACCGGTAGAAACGCCTAAAAAAGAGACTACAGGTCAGGAATAAACAACAAATTAATGCATTCATATAATGCTTTCTCATATGCCCTGATCCTTAATTTGATTTATTTCCGTTGATGCCTTTATATATTTTTTTTGCTAATTTAGTAGCAGAATTTTATATGACAGCTGCTCACGCTGGCATAACAGGTATCAACCAAACAGAGATGCTGTTTGTTGTGAAAACAATGAATTAAAAGGAAAGTATGAAGTTAAATATGCACCGCCGCAACTTTATCAGGGCATTATCACTTGGCACAGCACATCTGCTGTTTACAAACCCATTATATGCCGGAAATACAAAGTATGCCAGTTCTGACCCGCTACAAAAAGTAAGATTGGGGAAATCAGGTATTGAAACAACGCTTTTGGGTGTTGGAACAGGGGTTCATGGTGGAAACCGTTCTGCATTCTTAACCAGGCAGGATAAACAAAAAAGTCTGGCTTTGTTACAGCACGCATGGGATAAGGGGATCCGCTTTTTTGACTGTGCGGATACATATGGAACGCATGGACTGATGGCGGAGGCCTTGAATAAGATGAACAGGGAAGAAATAACCCTGACTTCAAAAATTTGGGTACGCGGCGGTGGTATACCTGAACCCGAACGTCCCGATGCCAACATCGTGGTTGACCGCTTCCGGAAAGAATTAAATACAGATTATATTGACCTTGTGCAACTCCATTGCCTCGTTGAGGAAAACTGGACGGAAACCCAGAAAAAACAAATGGATATTTTGGATAACTTAAAAGCAAAAGGTATTATCAGGGCTCATGGTGTATCGGTGCATTCTCTTGAAGCAATGAAAGATGCAGTAAAAAATCCGTGGATCGATGTCATCCATGTACGCATAAACCCATATGGTATTGCTATGGATAAGCCTGATCCTGCTGAAGTGGTGGAAGTCATCAACCAGTTACATGCTGCAGGAAAGGGAGTAATCGGGATGAAACTGGTAGGCAATGGCGATTACCGGGATGACAGCCAGAAAATTGACAATGCCCTGAAGTTCGTTCTGGGCCTTGAATCAGTGGACATGATGATTGTGGGCTTTGAATCAGGCGAGCAGATCGACAACTATCTGGCCCGGACCGAAAATGCCCTTGAAACACTAAGGGGATAAACACCAGGGGCCTGTATTTTTTTTACTCACCAGGATTTCCTTAAACTTGTTTTTGTACATTTAGGGCAGAATTATAATCTGAATCAGATGAAAATATTTATTCTGCCTTGTTTCTTCATGTTAATAATCCTTCAACTCAGATCACAAGACCGCATTACGGGACACTCATTTGCCACAAGGAGTGAAGTCATAGCTCAGAATGGAATGGCATGCACAAGCCAGCCGCTTGCCACGCAGGTTGCCATTGACATCCTGAAAGCCGGCGGAAATGCTGTAGATGCCGCTATTGCTGCCAATGCAGTACTGGGGCTGGTTGAACCCACGGGCAATGGTATTGGAGGTGATTTGTTTGCCATTGTATGGGATGCAAAAACCCGGAAACTTCATGGGTTAAATGCAAGCGGTCGCTCACCCTATGATTTAACGATCGATTACTTCAGGAAAAACGGATATGAAAAAATTCCTGCACTGGGGCCTCTTCCTGTTTCGGTACCCGGATGTGTGGATGGATGGTTCGAACTGCATAAGAAATTTGGGCAGCTGCCAATGAAAGAAATACTTTCTCCGGCTATAGAATATGCAGAAAACGGATTTCCTGTAAGTGAAGTAATTGCGTATTACTGGCAAAGCAACGCTCGTTCGTTAAGTAAATATCCCGGTTTTGAAGAAATTTTCATGCCTGGCGGAAAAGCACCTGCAAAAGGTGAAATTTTTAAAAACCCATACCTGGCTGAAACTCTTAAACTGATCGCACAACGAGGCCGGGATGAATTCTATAAAGGTGAAATTGCAGAAAAAATCGTTCAATATGTACGCGATCAAGGTGGATTTTTCAGCATGAGGGATTTCGAAGAACATACTTCTGAGTGGATTGATCCTGTTTCAACCAATTACCGGGGTTATGATGTCTGGGAACTTCCACCCAACGGACAGGGAATTGCAGTACTTCAGATATTGAACATACTGGAGATGTATGACATCGCAAAGATGGGCTTTGGTTCACCTGAATATATGCACCTGTTTATCGAGGCCAAAAAACTGGCATTTGAAGACCGGGCAAAATTTTATGCCGATCCGGATTTCAGTAAAATCCCTCTTCAGCAACTGATTTCAAAAGAATACGCAAAAGAACGTGCCAGGTTGATTAACCCGGACAGGGCAGCAAGAAGCTATCCGCCGGGAGTGCCTGAAATGGGAAATACAATTTATCTGACTACTGCCGATAAGGATGGCAATATGGTTTCGCTCATTCAAAGTAATTACAGAGGTATGGGATCAGGAATGACACCAGGAAAACTTGGATTCATATTACAGGACAGGGGCGAGATGTTCTCTCTCGAGGATGGGCACATGAACGTTTACGAACCGCATAAGAGACCTTTCCACACAATTATACCAGCTTTTATTACCAAAAACGGCCAGCCCTACATCAGTTTTGGCGTCATGGGAGGTGCCATGCAGCCACAAGGTCATGTACAGGTTATCTGCAATATCATTGATTTCGGCATGAACCTGCAAGAGGCAGGAGATGCTCCAAGGATTCAACATGAAGGCTCAAGTGAGCCAACCGATGAAAAAATGACAGATGGCAGAATTGTATCACTTGAAACCGGATTTTCATACGAAACCATAAGAAGCCTTATGAGGAAAGGGCATCAGATCGGATATGCCGACGGTCCCTATGGAGGATACCAGGCAATTAAACGCGACCATGAAAACAAAGTCTATTACGGGGCTTCCGAATCAAGAAAAGACGGCCAGGCAGCGGGGTACTGACAGGCTCAATAACCATTAGAATCGTGATGCAGATGAAGCAGGATTTCGTGTAGTTGTGGCCTTTGAATTCTTCATTTCCCTTGCATTTAAACAGGTTGTATGGGTGGTAATCAATGATTGAACCTCATCTTCCGATAATCCTTCAATGATATGCCACCTTTCACTCAAAGGTAATTTTCTGACCGCGTTAAATGGACAGGATCTAAGAGAATTATTTAATGGGCAGGCACAAAATATGCCAAACAGCCATATCTTTTTTTCTTTAAAATTCACTGTTGAATCTGATTGTTGTGCCAAAGGTATTTCGTTCCATTTAACCTGGCAATTTATAATTGCTGATATTGAAGGTTAAAAAAACCTAAATATCCATATTAATAGCACTCCATGCTTAATTTCTGGGTGTGAACCGGACTATGGGTTTATTAATGGGCTCCAAAGATTTAAGATATGCATAAATAGCTTTCAAATCCTGTTCTTCCATATGAGAGTAAAGCGTCCATGGCATCATTGTATTAAAGTCCTTCATGAAATCCACTTCATGCGGCACATATCCTGTATCGGCATATGCCTTGAATCGTGTCAAAAACATTTCTTCAGTCCACATTCCTATTCCAGTTTCTTTATCCGGAGTCAGGTTTGTAGTTGTGAGGATCCCTCCGGGAAGAGGAAATTCACGCCCACCTGAAAAAGCTTCTTCCCAAGCAGGCTTACCTTTTTTCATGGGTGTATGACATTCGATACAACCCGCAACTGTAGCCATATACTTGCCGTAAGCTACTTTGTCGTCAGGTTCGGGCTTATGAGGATTCGTATATTTCACCGGCATTGTATTCATGATGAAATTTACGGGAAATTTAGCTTTTGAGGCCGGTACTTCATTTTCTACCGGTTCCAGTGTCCTGAGATATGCTATTACTGCATATATATCTTCAGCCTCTGATTGGTTGTACAGCAAGTAAGGCATAACAGGGAAAAGCGCTCTGCCATCTTTAGATACTCCTGAAGTGATTGCTCTGAATATTTCTCCGTCGGTCCATTCTCCCAGATGAAAGGGCGTTAAATTGGGAGCATAAAAATTACCGGGTAATCCATTTGCTTCAGTAAATTCATCACCTCCCCCAGAAAAAGGTTTTCCTGTGAGGGGGCCGGAAAACCTGTTATAATCGCGTATGGAATGGCAGTCAGCACAAACCATCACATGATGTGCCAGGTATCTTCCTCTTTCAACCCTTTCAGGAGTAATCTGAACCTGTAGCTGAGGAGCTGTACCTGCATCTGGAAGTACGAATTTCAGATATATCACAATAACTACTACTGCAAGTACCAATAATAAAGCAAGGCCAATTAATAAACGTTTCATAATATATGCAATTTAAAGTCAATACAATTTATAAAATAAAAGACAATTAAGTATTATTATAGACAGGATTTTTTCACAAAAATGTATTTATATTATTGTTAACCAGCATATAAAGGATAAAATTCAAGCAAAAACATCTGTCGCAACTTCAGATAATGGAAGATAAATAAAGTTGCCTAAGGTTCGAAATACTTTTATAATATTCTAATTATTTGCTCCCAATTTCGTAAATTGGTAAAAAGATTAAAATGCATGATGAAAGCAAGCCTCAGTGTATATCTATTCATATTGCCTGTATTTTTAATGTCGGGCAAATTTTCCTGTTCCAATAAGGATGGACAAGTGATGGCTGTTCAGGGTGAAATGCGTGCAGGTGCCATGGGCAAAACCCTTACACATGAACACCTGCTTGTAGATTTTATTGGAGCCGACAGTACAGGATATCACCGCTGGAACAAAGACAGCGTAGTTGAAAAAATTCTTCCATTCCTGGCTGAAATAAAAGATATGGGTTACAAAACAATTATAGAGTGTACCCCATCCTACCTGGGCAGAGACCCCGAACTTCTAAAGATGTTATATGAACGATCAGGGATTCAATTTGTGACCAACACGGGTTATTATGGTGCAGTGGGTGGAAAATACCTACCAAAGCATGCCTGGGATGAAACTGCGGAACAACTTGCCGGACGATGGATCCAGGAAGTAAAAAATGGCATTGAAGGTACGGGTGTTTATCCTGGATTTATTAAAATTGCTGTAGAAGGAGGACCTTTGGAGCAAATGCACAGAAAAATTGTATCGGCAGCTGCTCTAACTCATATTTCTACCGGGCTAATCATAATGTCGCATACAGGACCTTCCGTTCCTGCATTTCAACAGCTTGAAATCCTGAAAAACCATGGGGTGCACCCCTCTGCATTTATATGGACACATGCACAGAGCGAACCTGGGTTTGAACGACAGGCCGAAGCAGCTAAACGAGGGGCATGGGTTGCCTTTGACGGATTTTCAGAAAATGAACTGGAGCGTTATGCAGAATTCATTGTTTTCATGAAGAAACAGGGCCTCCTGGATCGTATCCTCATATCTCATGATGCCGGCTGGTATAAGCCAGGTGAACCGGGAGGAGGATCATTCAGGGGATTTACCGATATTGAGAACTTACTGGTGCCTGCTCTCAGGGAGAAAGGAGTCAGCCAGCAGGATATGTACCAGCTTTTTGTACTGAACCCTAAAGAAGCTTTTCAGATAAAAACCCGGCTGATGTAATCGCACCGAATATGATGTACATGTTTATGCATTAGTCGATAACAAAATGGAGGAGTCACAATGAGATACCGTTCAAATAATATCCTGGCTTTGGTTCCCCCGTGCGAGGATGGTGCTGCCGTCCTTAAGCAAGTATTATTCTTTCAACAGGCTTTTGGCATGAATATTTTTGTTTATCAGATTATTAAAAAGCCATCGCTCCTGGAAACACTGTTTCATGCAAAACGGGCGAAAAATACGAGGCTGGATGCATTAAACCGACTGCGTGAGTTCACCGAAACAACCATACCTGCCAGGGCACAAAAACATTTTACATACCGAATCAAGAATGGTGATCCTCTGCCTGTTTTACTCAGGCAATCAAAAAAAGGCGGTTATGAATTCCTGATAGTAAATAAGAGCGGTACTTCATGCTCAATGGATCCTTCCGATATTGAGAAGTTAATCAGCAAGGCATATTGTCCCGTAATGGTTGTTAACAAGGATTACGTAGTTTCTGATATTTCTAAAATCATCATTCCGGTGGATGTATTGCAATCCACACCAAAAAAACTTCTATGGGCTACTTACTTCGCCAAAAAGTACAAGGCAAAGGTTATTATTGTATCTGTACTGACTATTAATATTGAAAAAAAACAAAGTTTGGCCTGGAGGAATGCAGAAAAACTCAAACATATTCTTGTTCAGCGAGGCATACAGTGTGATGTCAGCATAATAAAAGCCCCGGGTGCAGAAAAACATGCCGTCATTCTGGATTTTATACGGAATGAAAAACCAGGAATGGTAATCCTGAGGACGCACCAGGATTCGGGAAACTACAACACCAAAATAGGCAGCTTTGTTTCCAGGCTTGTTCATGAATCAATCGTACCAGTTTTCACGGTTAATCTGGCAGTATATCCAATGCCGGTTGACTTCCAGGATTAGGGAACCTCAAACTAACAGCCCTCTTGCCAATCAAATATATGACCAGATTAAATAAGCAGATTTAAGGACTCTGGAAAAAGAATCTATATTAAAAGTTTAATATTTACCTTCTTCTTCTCGGGGCATAATATGGTTTGGAATCAAGCCTGATAAAATATGCAAGAGAAAAGAAGATAATATTATTTCCAAGTTTTTCATTCCTTAGATTGGAGATGGTTGTTACAGAGGTACCATAACCAGCCTGAACTTCCAGACCTTCAAACAAAAAACCTATTCCTGCATTAACCCCGAAATCCAGAGGTTTTATTTCATCCTGCGGCGAAGTGCCAATGGAGATTTTTTCTTTGAGATCATCCTCATCTTCAAGGTATTTATAGGTCGCCTTGGCAGCAAATGCCACATATGGACCGGCAAAGAATTGAACGCGACTTGAACCTGTTCCTGCAGCCAGAATGAAATTCAAGGGAACTTCAAAATATGATAATGTCATAGCATCCTTATCTGCTTCATCATAATAGAGGGTTGTCCCTTTTCCAGAAATCAAGAGACCACTTTGCATGGAAAGCATCCCCTCAAAATCAACATTGATCATTCCACCGACAAATGCACTTGGCATGTACCGGGTATTATTTAAATCGCCAGAAAGTTTAGTATAGCTTAAACCTATTTTGGGTGCAAGGGATACTTGTGCTATTACTGAAGCAACAGAAAAATATGACAATACAATAATTATAGATGCAATTTTTTTTATCATTTCAGCCAAACTTTGGTTTTATTGATTTAAGATAAGTATTCTGTATTTCATTTCCCTTTACCTGAGTTTCCTCCTTTGTTACCATTACCTGAATTACCCGGTGCATTGCCTGAGTTACCTGGGGCATTGCCTGAATTACCTGGGGCATTCCCTGAATTACCTGGGGCATTCCCTGAGTTACCATTGCCTGACCTTTCATCATCATCATCCTTTCCTTCATTATTATCTTCATCACTTTTGTCGTCGTCGTCATCATCGTCATCGTCATCGTCTTTTCTACCATCATCATCTCTATCGTCATCCCTGTCATTATCGTCATCATCTTTTCCATCATCATTTTGACTTCCATCCTCATCTTTATCATCGTCATGACTGGAATCATTCTCTGAACCATCATCTGAATTGTTGTCATCCGGATCTGAATTATCACCGGAACCATCATCATCTTCATCTGTTCCACCACCTGAAGCAGGATCTTCATCTTTGTCATCATTCCAATCATCATCCTTATTATCATTTCCTCCTGAATTCCCCTGGCCCGGATCAGGATCACCGTCACTGCTGCCATCATTATCGTTTCCGTTTCCGGCGCCCGGGTCAGGATTTTCAACATCCTGCCCGGGATTACTGCCCGGGGCATTACCATCATTATCATTGTTATGTCCTGATCCACCACCCGAACCGGTACTATCTCCTGGTTCACCGCTATTTCCTGGACCGGCAGTTTCCACTTGAGTGTCACTAAAATTTGAATCATACAAGCCAAAACTACTTATAGTTTCAAGCCTCTCCTTTAAACCGGCTACTATACCCGATCCAGTTTCATCTGTAAGCATCAGCACTCCCTGACTATTTCTTTCAACTGAAGACAGATCAAATTCATTAAATAAACCTGCCATTTCAAAAACAATCATCAATTCTGTGATATGACCTTGTTTAACAACAATGCCCTGATTGTTTTTGACTACTATATTCTGTTCAGTTTTTGTTGAAAATTCAAAAGGCACCTCCCTGTTAATCCCTGCAGGTTTAATAGTCCCCTTCACAATTATAGAATGTCCTCCCTGTAAACCATCTGATGTTGATATTTTAACCTCCCTGTAAACTCCGGGGTCAACAAATACCCATTTAATCTCAGGGGTAGTGTTTCCATTCAGAAGATCAATTACATAGGGACCATTATATACGATTTTTTCAGCTACACTTTTAGTTTCATTAACTTCAGGTTTAAAATCAATACTGCTCACCCCAATAGATGCTTCATTTATTTTCACTGTATCGGAGGCACTTTTTAACATGGTTCTTGCCTTCAGTGTCAATTTAACACCAGTTGGACCTTCCAATTCTTCACTGGCACATGAAAACATAAAAAGCAGACAAACTGCCAGCAATATATTGATAGTATTTGAACTCGCTTTCATAACAGACCTTTTTAAGGGGTAATAATAAAAAACATCCATATGGCTCAGAATGTTCTTCGCGACTTGATTCATTGTATTAATTACTTATAAACACTTGGCACTTCATTGCTTTGTATAAATGCTGTGGATTTCTTGTAGAACTTCATCATCCTGATGTAGATGATTCTCCACAATTACAGGAAACGCATTTTACATAAAGAATTTAAAAAGAATGGATTAAACTTTCCGTCCATTACCTGGCATAGGTATTGGCTTATAAATATCATAATGATAAAATTATTTACTAAAACATAACAACATGATCGATTACGCAAAACTTACGCTATGGAATGTAAGCATTTCAAGAAATTTATTTAAAACCGAGTTGACCAAGCTGATTAAATGGGCAGACAATCAGGAAATCACATGGTTAAGAAACTATTGTTACGATAAATATCTGGATATGTATCCCGATGTACTCGATGAAGTATTTTATAAGGAAAATATGGTTAGCTGAATTTTACCCAGGCACACAAGCATACAATCAATTAATCTCCCTGGAGGACTAGTCCAGGGAGATTTTTCATTTAAGCAGATTGCACTTCAGTTTTATTAAACTTTCAAATATTAATAACCAAAAGCCTCAACTTCCAAATCGTAAGCGGAATAATTCTACCTACAAATTACAACATACACAAATACTTATTGATGTGCTGCTGGACTCAGAGCAGATTAAATAAAAAAAGACTGCCGGTTAAGGCAGTCTCATTTAAATGCTGACTAGCATTACATCAAAAAAACTATTCTTAATTAAGAAGCTCTTTTAGGTTTTCGCGCATGGGTTTTACCGTTTTCAGTGGCGCCAAGTTTTATGTTGCTGCCCATTTCCCGCCGGGATTTCTGATTGAAGTGAATTTTTTCATTCAAAATCTTTTCCCACTTTTCCACAAATTGCAGTTCGCCTGTTAAAGTCAGCCTGTCAAACTCACTATTATAAAAGTCGATTGATATTTCGGCTTTATCCTTTTCATAAGGATAAAAATTCAACTCCAGTTTATCTGTTACATGATACTGGTTCTTGTTTTCACTTATTGAGTGGCCGTATGTAACAGCCTTGCAACTTTTATAACCTGTAAGATTAATATGTTGCGCAACTTCCCGGTTGTCATTCTTTTTAAAATAATAAACATGATTTGACTGGCTGTCGATGCCTAACACAAAGTCACTGCAGAACTCATGTTCTGAGATGCTACTGCCATTACTGGTTGCCATTTCTGTAATTTTTCGCAGTAAGGCATTTTTCTTCCTTTTCTTGCTTAGCCCTGTAAGTACAAATGGCAAAGCTATAACTGAGATGAATACTATGGTCGTTATGATTGTTCCTGAATCCATTTTCAAATAAATTTATTAATAAAACAATACAGAATAATAAGACATAAGCTCTTAACACCTACATCTTCACAATAAATACCTATTTATTTGTAAAGGATTACCAGAAATAATGGAAAGGAAAAATGATATCTGATACTTTAAGTCCAATAGAAATATTTAGCCATGCAGGGACATACCTTGAGAATGATCCAGTTAAATTTTGAAAGGCAGCCTTCATGAGCACTGCAGAATATTTTTGGAGCAGGTAATTTGAAACGGAACCCGGTCCGCCGGCTTCAACCGTTGTTAATGATTTGGCAGGAAGAGCAAAACCGGGAGTATCATATTCATCAACAAAAAATACACTTTCAGTTTGGCTCTTCTGTATGAAGGATGATTGATCAAGGATTGACAGCATCCCATAAATATGGAAAACAGCCATCCCATAAAGAATTAAAACTGCCGTTGCAGTCGCTATTTTTAACGCTTTCTGCATGGTACAAATGTATAATGAATTGTTATCCGAAAATCACCTGTTATCTAATTTAATTTTAAGAATAATATATTTTGTGGAATGATGGGTATATTAACAATATTCTATAACATTGTATGAACTAACCGGGTGACCAACTGTTACACTAATCGATTAAATCGCATTTGACCGATGCGAGTGTGGTATGAACCAGATTTTGCAACCATGAAGAAAAACGATTATAGATCAACCTGAAGATATAGTTTATATATTCTTTTCAGTTTATAGTTAACAAGTTTTTTACAACGATTTTCCATGATTGGAGCAGTTTTTTATAACCATGAAGAATGAATTAAACCCAAAGCCTGTAACCAAAAACCCATTCCGTCACCAATTTTGTCCAGCAATTATAATACAGGATCATCAAGCTCGTGTTTTATATGCAAATCCTGAATTTGAAAAACTGTTTGGAATTTCACTACTCCGGCTACAGGAAGATTACCCTGATGTTTTATATAAATATGCGGTTAAACAGGATGGTTCTCCCTTCCCTTCTTCGGAAATGCCATTCAATATTGCAAGAGAAACAGGTAATCCTGTAAATCATGTAATAATAGGCTTATTAAATCCTGCTTCTCCGAATTACAAATGGCTTTCGGTCTCAGTTTTTCCGATCAAAACAAGCACGGATGATAAAAGTATCATCTATCATACCTTTATTACTACTTTAACTGAAGAACAAGCCAATGAACAGGAAGCAATGAATTCAGAAACTTTCTTGAATTCTTTTGCAAAAAATCTTCCAGGCATGGCTTACCGTTGCAAAGCTGATGAAAACTGGACCATGATTTATGTCAGTAAAAAATGTAAGGAACTGACAGGGTATCCGGCAAAGAATCTTCTTGAAAATTCAGATATAACCTATAATAACATTATTCACCCGGAAGACAGGGAAAGGATCAGGAAACAGATATGGGATGCAATGCGAACTGATGAGACTTTTGTGCTTGAATACCGCATCATCACTGCAGATAATAAAGAAAAATACGTCATTGAAAAAGGAAGAACTTTTTTCCACAATAATGATCCAATCTATATTGAAGGATATATAGAGGATGTGACTGAACAAAAAAAGACAGAACTTGCGTTGAGGGAAAAGGAATCAGCACTGGCAAATACCCTTTATGGTATAGCCTTCACCGATCTTAGCGGCAGAATTACCTATGCCAATCAGGCTTTTTTAAAGTTATGGATATATGAATCTGCAGAGGAAGTGGTCGGCATGAATTTCAATCTGCTTTGGTCATCGTTCAACATGGAAAATATTATTCCTGATTTACTACAAAAGGGAGAATGGCAGGGAGAAGTGATTGAACCTGACAAAAATGGAAACACATTCCATGTTATGCTTTCAGCCAGTCTTATAGATGGATTGCCGGGACAGCCTCCTAAACTGATGTTTTCCCTCATTGATGTTACAGAAGAAAAAATTCTGAAAAACAACCTGAAACAAAAACTTAAGATCGAAAAAACCATATCGTTTATTTCTTCTCGTTTTGTAGGCTTTTACGAGCTGAATCACGCTATTATTGAATCTTTACATCATATTGGAAAATTAAGTAATGCCAGCCGTGCCTATGTATTCCGGTTTACGAAGGATGGTAATCTGATGAACAATACACATGAATGGTGTAATAAGGGTGTATCTCCGCAGATTGACAGGCTGAAAGATATTCCGGCAACAAATTTTCCCTGGTGGATGAAAAAACTTACAAACCATGAAATAATAAATGTACCTGAAGTGTCATCCCTGCCTGCTGAAGCAAATGCAGAAATGGAAATTTTGGAGGCCCAGAATATTAAATCCATACTTGTAATTCCGCTATTCATACAAGACCAGCTAAATGGCTTTGTAGGTTTTGACTATACTGTTGAAAAAAGAGAGTGGACACAGGAAGACATGACATTACTGCAAATGATTGGGAATATTCTGTCGAATGCCATTTCAAGAAAGGAGACTGAAAAGCAGTTAATAGAAAGTGAAAAGAAGTTCCGCAACGTTTTTGAAAACCACAAAGTTGCAAAGCTTTTGATTGAACCTGAAAAAGGAACTATTATCAATGCTAATCTTGCTGCATCACAATTACTTGGATGGAGTATTTCCGAAATGTTACAGATGCCCGTTTACAAACTTGCACATATTCCGCTTAAATATCTCGAATCGGGCAGAAATCGGATTAAAAAAGAAAAAACTTTTCATGGTGTTGTTGAAGTCAAAACAAAAGATGGAAATACCAAGTTTCTCGATGTCACCAGCAGCTTGATACAATTGGAGGAACAGGATATCATCCACTCCATATTGTTCGATGTTTCTGAAATGAAGGAAATAGAACAAACACTTGACCTGATCAACCTTGCAGTGGAACGCAGCCCCGAAAGCATTGTCATTACCAACAGGCAAAGCGAAATTATTTATGCAAATCCCATGTTTTTTTCAATTACCGGGTATACGCGAGAAGAGATAATCGGTAAAAAAGCAAATTTTTTACAATCCGGGTACCATGATCATGATTTTTATTCAAATCTGTGGGATACAATTTTAAGCGGGAAAAACTGGTATGGTGAAATTCTTAATAAAAAGAAAAATGGGGAACTTTTCTGGGAATATTTGAGCATCTCTCCCCTCATGAATTCAAAAAATAAAATCACTCACTTTGTAGCAATTAAACAAGATATAACTGAAATAAAGAAAAACAGGGAAGAGCTGCTCAGGGCTAAGCTGAAAGCAGAGGAAAGCGACAGGCTGAAGTCGGCTTTTCTGGCAAATATGAGCCATGAAATCCGCACCCCAATGAATGGAATCCTCGGTTTTATTAATTTGCTCGATTTGCCCGATTTGGAAAAAGGACTTCAGAAAGATTATATTGACATTGTGAAGAAAAGTGGAAAAAGATTGCTTGACACCATCAATGACATTATCGAGGTATCAAAGATTGAGCAGGGTGAAATCGAAGTGAATGCCACAGATACTGATGTTGAAGAGATAATGCAATACCAGTACAGTTTCTTCCAAATCCAGGCTCAGGAAAAGGGTCTTCAACTTAACCTGGATAGCCATTTAACAGGAGAAAATGCATTTGTACATACCGATTCCCACAAACTGAACAGTATACTTGGAAATATGCTTCGCAATGCCATCAAGTTTACTTCACATGGATCTGTTAATTTTGGAAACTATTTTAAAGACGGAAATTTAGTATTTTATATTAGAGATACCGGCAAAGGCATCCCATCAGACAGGATTGAAGCTATATTCCACCGGTTTGTGCATGCCGATATGAGTTTGACCAGGGCACATGAAGGATCGGGTCTCGGGCTGTCTATTTCCAAAGCTTACACAGAAGTTCTGGGTGGTAAGATATGGGTCGAATCTGTTGTTGGACAAGGTAGCACTTTCTTTTTTACCATACCATATACCAAATCAGAAGTCCACGTTGAAAATTCAAACGAACCGGCTGAACAACATAGTTCTTCTGAAAAGAGAACAATTCTCGTTGCTGAAGACGATGATTTCAGCTTTATGTTTTTTGATTCGGTTCTTTCATATTACAACTATAATATACTCAGGGCCTCTGACGGGCAAGCTGCAATTGACCTTTATAGTTCGACACCTGATATTTCCCTTATCCTGATGGATATAAAAATGCCGGTAATGGACGGGCTGACTGCCACAAGGGAAATCAGGAAAACTGGAAGTTCGATACCCATAATTGCACAAACAGCATATGCCCTTGCAGGTGACAAGGAAAAAGCACTGGAAGCCGGCTGCAATGATTATCTTACAAAACCTGTCATGGCAGAAGATCTTGTCAGAACCATTGAAAAATATTTGGGTACCGGCACAACAGTGAAATTATAGTAATTTCGCTCACCTCCTCCCTTTCATTTCCCTATATCTTCAGTATTTCTTTATCATCCTTTTATATCCGGACTATACTTATACTATACTTATACTATACTTATACTATACTTATACTATACTTATACTATACTTATACTATACTTATACTATACTTATACTATACTTATACTATACTTATAC
>JAEYNZ010000095.1 GCA_023412195.1 Bacteroidota bacterium | reverse complement strand
ACCGTAAAACAATTTTTGAGAAATGAATATTTATTTAAATTTACCGTAACAAAATGTGCACGGCTGTTGCCAATTTTTGTGCATTCCTGATTACGAAAAAATGTGCATTTGCAGTTACTACTTACAGGCAATAAAGCCAAAAAACAGGATGATCATGATTGGGAAAGCTATTCATATATAATTTCCATGTACAAATAAATATTTCAGAAATACCATGATGAGAATTTTCTGCAGGATAAAGGAGCTATAACAAAGTATATGCTGATAGTTTAACTGATGAATAAACCATATTATAGGAAAAGGGGATTACTTTCCGATGCAGAAATTCTTAAATATATGTCCCAGTACCTCATGGGTAGATATTTCTCCTGTGATTTCACCCAGGTAGTGCAGGCACTCGCGGATGTCCTGCGACAGAAAGTCGCCGGTGATGCCTGAATCCAGCCCCTGGAGCGCCCGGAGAATGGCTTCATGTGCATTCTTCAGTATCTCGTAGTGCCGGGCATTGGTTACGATAACATCCTCCCTGTTCAGGTCATCAGTGTTAACCGTATGCACCATCAGGTCAACCAACTCTTCAAGATTCCTTTTTTCCCTGGCTGCCATGAATACCAGATTCTCATTTTCTGCCAGCTCCATATTTTTAAGCTCAGCAATGGTTTCCTGTTTACCGGTGTCGATTTTATTGGCTACAACGATCAGATGCTGCCCTTCCGAAATTCGTTCCCGTATCTTGCCGATGCGGCCTTTAACAACAGGGTAGGGGTTTTGGGTATCTACCACAAGCAGCACTACAGTAGCCTCATTCAGCTTATGATAGCTGCGTTCGATTCCGAGGGTCTCTATATGGTCGATTGTTTCCCTCAAACCTGCGGTATCAAAAAAGCGGAAAGCCGTGCCGTGTATGTTAACCACATCCTCTATTACATCACGTGTAGTGCCATGTATATCCGATACAATGGCTTTGTCTTCATTCAGCAGTGCATTCAGCAGGGTAGATTTACCCACATTTGTTTCGCCTATAATGGCAACCGGTATACCGTTTTTAATGACATTACCAAGCCGGAAAGAGTCTTTGAGCTTCCGGAGAAGGCGTTCCACTTTTTCTGCCAAGGCGCGAAGTTGAGTACGGTCAGCAAATTCAACATCCTCCTCTGAGAAATCAAGTTCCAGTTCAATCATGGCAGTAAAATGAAGCAACTGGTTCCGCAGATCACCTATTTCTTTAGAAAACCCGCCGCGCATTTGGTTTAAAGCCAGTTTATGGGCCGCAGCGTTGGAGGAAGCAATCACATCGGCTACAGCTTCTGCCTGCGACAAATCCATCTTCCCGTTCAGGAATGCCCGCTGGGTAAATTCTCCCGGTCGTGCGAGCCTGGCACCATTACGTACCATCATCTCAAGAAGTTTCTGCTGGATGTACACTGAACCGTGACAGGATACTTCAACAATGTTTTCGCCGGTAAAGGAGTGGGGTGCACGAAAAAGTGAACAAACCACTTCATCGATGACCTCACCATCAGCCACCATCTGTCCAAAATGTAATGTATTTGCAGGCTGATCTGCAAGTTTTTTTCCTGCTGCTGGACTGCGGAACAGTTTATCTGCTATGGTAATTGCATCGCTACCCGACAGCCGGACGACCGCAAGTGCACCTGTACCCGGTGATGTGGAAATGGCACAAATAGTTGACTGGTCAAGCATAATCCCTTACTTTTGTGCAAAGATATACCATTTATTTTGTTTAAATTTAGGAATGATAACAGGCAAACCGGTACAACATGAAGTTATTGATAGAAGAAGCTGCTAAAATATTGCGTGGGTCGAAGTACACAATTGCATTCACAGGCGCAGGCATATCAGTAGAGAGTGGTATCCCTCCATTCAGAGGGAAGGATGGTTTATGGAACAAATATAATCCGGAGGTTCTGGATTTATCATTTTATCTTGAGAGTCCTGATGAAAGCTGGGTTGTCATCCGTGAAATCTTTTATGATTTTTTTAAGGACACAAAACCAAACAGGGCACATGAAGTACTGGCAAGGATGGAGCAGCATGGCCTTCTTCATTCAGTTATTACCCAGAACATCGATAACCTGCATTACCAGGCAGGAAATAAAGTGGTGTACGAATTCCATGGTAATTCAAAACGGCTGAAATGCCTGAAGTGCGGAGAAATTTACCCGGCTGGGGATTTTGATCTCAAAGTGATACCTCCCAGGTGTAAAATGGACAATGAACCCCTCAAACCCGATTTTATTTTTTTTGGTGAAGGGATTCCTCATGCTGCATATGCCAACGCCTTTGCTGATGCTGAGAAGGCACAGGTTTGTCTAATTATAGGTTCAACAGGTGAAGTTGTTCCTGCATCACATGTTCCGCGTACAGCAAAGCAAAATGGTGCTGTTATCATTGAAATAAATCCGGAAGAATCCCAGTTTACCAGCCAGATCACCGATATTCACCTCCAGGGAAATGCAGGTGATATGATGGCAAAACTCGAAGAACACTTATTCTAATTTTGTGAATTACAATGACTGACTACACCTGCCGGATTTGTTCTAACAGCCAGAACAATGAAACGTTTATTGCCAAAGAGATGATGTTTGGGCTGCGCACCTCTTTTCTTTATTTCCAGTGCTCCGGGTGCCAATGTCTGCAGATAGGCAAAATCCCGGAAGACATTGCACGGTATTATTCTCCGGTAAATTACTACAGTTTTAATAACAAAGCCTTAAAAAGGTATGCTGGATTCTCGGGGGTTGTCAGGACAAAGGCTATAAGGATGGCGATCAACGGAAGTTTATTGGGTGCAGGAATTGCAGGTTCTTTGATTCCATTAAAAACTATTTCAATTCTGAAAAGTATTTTAACCGGCAGTGATGCCCGCATTTTAGATGTAGGATGCGGAACAGGCTGGAACTTTTTGTACCCGTTGTACAAGGCAGGTTTTAGGAATGTTGCAGGCTGTGATCCTTTTATAGAAAAAGATATCAACTATACAGAAGGATTGACAATTTACAAGAAGGAATTATCTGAAATGGAAGGTGAATGGGACATTCTCACATTCCACCATTCGTTTGAACATATAGATAACCCTCATGAGACGATAAAGAAAGCTTATAAACTGCTCGCGCCCGGTGGTTACTGCATCATAAGGATTCCAACTGTTTCTTCTTTTGCATGGGAGCATTACGGGGTTAACTGGTTTCAGCTCGATGCACCCCGCCATATATTTCTTCATTCAGTGGAAAGCATGAAATTTTTGGCTACAGAGGCAGGGTTTGATCTTACAAAAATTATCTGTGACTCAACTCATCATCAGTTCACGATCAGTGAGAGGTACAAAAGCGGAAGGGCTTTTACCGAAAGGGGATACAGGAATATTTTTGACCGGGTTTCATCGCTGCTTCAAAAAATGCGTAACAGCAGAAGAGCGGCTGATCTAAACAGAATAGGACAGGGTGATCAGGCTGCATTTTTCCTCCATAAGGATTCAACGGGTTGATACAATTTCGGCTATTGCCTTTTCAATATCCCTTTCGGGTAGGCTGTACTGTTTAATGATATGATACAATTTCCTCCTGCCGGTAAGAACTCTTTTCCAGTTTGTTTCCTTTATAATTACCTTCTTCTTTATAAGTGGATATCCTTCAGTAATTAATTCAGCATATAAATCAAAGGTTGCATTTTTGATTTTCCTGCCATACTTCTTTTGCAACATGTTGCTGTGAATAAAAGATTCACCCTGAATATCCTTAGTGATCATGAATTGGCTAAGCCCTATTTCCCAGTCGTTTATCACCATTCTGCGCAGCTTTCTTGAATCTTTTTCTTTTATGATGGTGGCTATGTCGATGGAGTTAAAAAATTCAGGCAATAAGGCTATAGCAGGCTGATTAAATACCAAAAAATGACTTTGAATGTGATAGTTGTTGGTATGCGACGAAAACCAGGGTTTTTCACTGGAGTCTATCAGACCCCAGAATCCTGTATCCTGGTTTTCAGCCCATGAAAACACTGGTGCAAGTCCACTTAAAAGTACATTCGAATCATTTATACATGCTATTTTGCTATAATCTTCAAGTTTGATTGTCCGGATGCAGGAATAAAATTTTCCGAAATCATAACCTTCATTCGCTACCCGGACCTGTTTCACCCTGTTAAGACGCTCAGGCAGTTTTAAGTTATTCTGATGGGATACAAGCCATACTTCATCAAAAAACTGAATAAGCTCCTGTAAATAATGAATTACGTACAGCGGTACATTTCCGGTGGGGGCGTAATGGAGGAAGAAACAGATTGTCTTCATCAGGATTATGTTGTTGCAGAAAACGAATGTGTAAAAGTAATGTTTTTTGAAGAAGAGTCTTTCTGCACAGGATTAGATAAAAATCAACAATCATAAATATGTCCGGCTCCTATAAGATGATCAGTTTAATTTATTCATCGTTTTTTTTACTTTTGTCCTGTAACTATAATCACATTTTGAGAAATGAAACTTTTAGAAGGAAAAACAGCAGTTATTACAGGTGCTTCGCGTGGCATAGGTAAAGCGATCGCAATGAAGTATGCTCAGGAAGGCTGCAATGTGGCATTTACCGACTTATTTGCAGATGACAACATGAAAGCAACTGAGGGTGAATTGCAGGCTCTGGGCGTAAAAGCCAAAGGATATGCGTCGGATGCTGGCAGCTTTGCCGATACTGACAGGGTGGTAAATGAAATTGAAAAGGATTTTGGCCGTATCGATATTCTTGTAAACAATGCCGGAATTACAAAGGATACACTCCTTATGAGAATGACAGAGGAACAGTGGGATGCTGTGATCAATGTCAACCTGAAGTCGGTTTTTAATTTTACAAAAGCAGTTCAGAAGTTCATGCTGAAGCAGCGCTCAGGTTCGGTTATCAATATGAGTTCAGTTGTTGGAGTAGGGGGCAATGCAGGGCAGGCAAACTATTCAGCTTCGAAAGCCGGAATCATTGGTTTTACCAAGTCTGTAGCACGCGAACTGGGCTCACGCGGAATCAGGGTTAATGCCATCGCACCAGGGTTTATCATCACTGAAATGACTGCAAAAATTCCAGAAGATGCCCGTAAGGCATGGGAAGATTCCATTCCAATGAAACGTGGAGGTACACCTGAGGAGGTTGCAGGTGTTGCTACTTTTCTTGCATCAGAATTATCGTCTTACGTCAGCGGTCAGGTGATCCAGGTATGTGGGGCAATGAAAACCTGATGTGATTACCCGATGCCGGTTGAATGCATAAAAAAAACATACTTGCTGCTATTGTTATATTGTTCCTTATTACGGGAACAGTAGCATATTTTTCAGGCCTGTTCATTGATGTAACAAGGGATGCAGGAAAGTATGCCACCGTTAGCAAGGAAATTTATCAAAACGGTAATTTTATAAATCTTACGGTTCATGATGAACCCTATGATCAGAAACCGCCGCTTCTGTTTTGGATGGGAGCGGCGGGTTTTGCCATTGGTGGGATCTCAAACTTCTGGTTTAAATTCCCTGTTTTCCTGCTTGTACTGGCTGGTTTTTATTGGGCATTTAAACTGGGGGAAAGCCTGTACGACAGGAAAACCGGAATGGTTACCGCTCTTCTTCTATTTTCCTCATTTATCTATTCTCTGTACAGTATGGACATCCATACTGATACTCCTCTGCAGGCTTTTGTTGCTCTGGCGCTATGGCAGCTGTATGAATTTATCAAGCACGGGAAAACCCGGCACATGATCATAGGATTTATTGCTGTCGGTTTAGCCATGTTAAGCAAGGGGCCTGTCGGTGCGGCAATTCCTGCCTTCGCTGTAACAGGTCACCTGGTTATGAAAAAGGATTTTAAAAGGCTGCTCGATCACAGGTGGTACGCAGGAATTATTATTTCTTTATTAGTAGTAAGCCCTGCCTTGATTGGCCTGATGAACCAGTTCGGATTGGAAGGGTTAAGGTTCTTTTTTTGGGAAAACATGGTAGGGCGCATTACAGGATCTTATGTCAAGGCTGTAAATGATCCTGTATTTTATGTCCATAATCTGCTGTATCAGCTGCTTCCATGGAGCCTGATCTTTTTCATTGCTGTTTTCATGGAATTCAGGCAGCTGATTAAAAACAGGTTCAGGTCGCCGGAATATTTTACCTTTTTTGGCATCTGGATTTACTTCATCATACTGAATTCGGCCAGCAGCCAGCTTCCTAATTATGTATTTTCCATTGTGCCACTCATGGCTGTTCTTCTGGCAAAATGGATCATAATTGCCCTGCGGCACAGATCAACACTGTATAAATTATTTCGAAACGTTCAGTATGTTGTTATCGCCCTTATCTGGGCAGGGATATTTGGCATTTCAGGATATCTTTTTCCTGGTGCTCCTTTTTATTTCTGGGTATTAGCGGCAGCCGGACTCATTTCAACAGGCTTTATCCTGCTGCAAAAGTTTGAGAGACAGGTACAGCTTTTGGTCCCTTCTGTTATTGTTTCCTTTCTTTTAATGTTCCTGCTCAACACCCATGTGTACAGGTATATATTCAGCTATCAGGCTCCTCCCGAGGCTGCCAGGTTTTTTACACGAAATGCCGGAGAGGGAGATATTCTTTACAATTACCGTTACGGGCAATATGAGCAATTTTTCTATAGTGAGCCCCAGGCAGTGCATTTACATTATAATGGAGAAGCCATGAGAACTGTTGCAGGTGAACCGGGGAACTGGATATTTACTGATGAAAAAGGTTATGCGGAAATTCAAAATTTCAATTCCCTGATAGATACTGTTGTAACATTCCGTCATCTCGACCTGAGCAGGGGAGGGAGGTTCATCAATCCGAAAACAAGGGATGAGGTACTGGAGAATATGTACCTGATTAAATTCTAGAGGCAATGACCAGCCATGAGAAAATAAGGATTTACAGTTTTTATTATAAACCGACACCCATCCCGGTTCAAAACAACCTGTACATACCTGTTATGGCAGGAAGTGCCATGTTAAAATCCTCTTGTGGTATGCAAGGCGATCATACCGGTGATTCGATTTCTGAAAAAAACCAGCACTACAGCGAACTTACAGGAATATACTGGACATGGAAAAATACCCGGCAGGATGTTGTTGGCTGCTGCCACTACCGCCGTTATTTTACTGCAGTACAGGAACCATTCGGAAACAGGTTAAAACGCCTTCTGTATTTCGCCACAGGTTTGTACAGAAAAAGATTTGGGTTGATTTACACTTCCAATATTGAAAGGTTTAGAAACAGGATTATATCTGAAAAAGAAATCAGGGAAATTCTTATGAATTATGATGCCATTTTACCTCAGAGAAGAAAATTAAAATATACTATGAAAGTTCACTACAGCAGATATCATAATATAAAGGACCTTGAAATTCTGGAGGCAATTCTGGCAGATAAACATCCTGAGTATGTGCCAGGCTTTAAAAAAGTATTAGAAGGGAAAAGGCTCTATGCCAACAACATGTTCATCATGCGGGATAACCATTTTCAGCAATTTATGAATTGGTGGTTCGACATTCTTTTTGAGTATGAAAAAAGAGTTGATTTAAGTAATTACCGGGACTACCAGCAAAGGATCATGGGATTTCTAGGTGAAAGACTTCTCACTGTATGGTTCTGTCATCATAATCTGAAGGTAAAGGAACTGCAGGTTATTTATTTTAAAAAGCTTAAAAATAAGAGGGATAAAACTTTACCGGAATCTTCGAACCCATGAAGATTGAAAAGAAATATAAGGCATTGTTTGCCGGACTTACAACAATTGACATTCAGTACTTTGTAGAAACTTTCCCGGCTTCCAACATGAAAGTAAAAACAGCTCCACCCGGGATTCTCATCGGAGGGCCGGCCACGAATGCTGCCATAGCTTTTGCAGCCTTAAACGGTACAGCAGCCCTGGCTTCAGCTACAGGTAAAAATACTTTTTCTGATTATATCAATAAAGATCTGGAATCGAACAACATCATACATTATGATTTTATTCCATCTGCCGGAATAAATCCCATACTGGCTACTGTCATCACTTCAGAAAATAATGGTGACAGGAATATTTTTACCCATTATCCTTCAGTGATTTCACCTGAAGTTTCAGCAGCTGATATTGTTGAACTTACAGAACCGGACATATTCATGATGGATGGCTTTTTTCCTGAAACCGTGGCAGAGGCTGCAAAGATATGCAGACTTAAGGGGATACCTGTTGTTATGGATTGCGGCAGCTGGAAGCCTCAGTTTGAACAGCTGCTTGAGCACACCGACATTGCAATCTGCTCGTCTGATTTTATGCCTCCCGGTTGTAATGATTCAGAAGACGTATTGAAATTTCTAAAACTTAAAGGTGTTGGATTATCAGCCATCAGCAGGGGAGGGGAAAGCCTCCTTTTCAGGCACTTTGAGAAAAGTGGGGAAGTTCCTGTAGCCAATACCGGGATCATAGATACCCTGGGTGCAGGGGATTTTCTCCACGGTGCTTTTTGTTATTATTATCTGGCAACAGGTTGTGATTTTGAGAGGGCACTTCAACTGGCTTCTAAAGTAGCCACCTTTTCCTGTAAATTTAAAGGTACGAGGCAATGGATTTTATCTTTACGTTCTTCTTCATTAAACAAATAATGTTTAAATTGTAGTATTATTATGGATGAGAGAGAATGATTGATAAATCTTTGGCTTATCGGTTAAGTTTTTATATTTCACTTGCTGTAATATCTGTTTTTGTTGTTTTCATCATCGCCTATTTTTTTATGAATCAACGGCTTTTGCGTGAGAACATCGAGAATAAGGCTATTGGGTTAAATTCTGAAGTGAATTCATTGGTCAACAGGCAGGTTGTTTCCACAAAAGAGGTTACAGAAAATATTGCACTGCAGTTTCATTACTACAGCACCAATGAAAAAGTGCAAATATTACTGTCGAGTATAATTGTAAGGTATCCTTATATTTCATCTATTCAGGTAGTTTTAAAAGAGTCAGATGAAATTTCAAAGAAACATTATACCATAGGTTATGACAGACACTCAAATTTGAATTATAATGAAAGTGGAGATTTTTCATTAGTCAATTCAGCCGACCAAAGGTATTTAGCAAATTTTACGCTGGAAGATTCAGCGGGCTGGACTGATGCTTTTTATGATTCAGAACATGATGTAGTTGCTGTTTTATATTACCACCAGGTGAATTTAATTGATAATAATGGTAACCCTGTAAAAGCAGGTCATGTTATCAGTAAATTATCACTTTCCACTCTGAATGAAAATATAAGCGGAATGATCCACCCTGAAAGCCGTGGCTATGCTTTTATAGTAGATGGTGCTGGAAATTATCTTACCCATCCTCAAAAGGAAAGGATTTTAAAAAGCAATATTACGGCTCTTTCATCTAAAATTATTAATTATAAAAAAAATGATCTGGCCACTATGCTATCGCAACGTGAGCGGGGCACATTGATCGCATATCCCGAACCTCTTGACTATGAAAAAAGCTGGGTGCATTTCTCTCCGATACCGGAAACCTCCTGGTTTTTGATTTATGTAATTCCACATCGTGAATTATTCAGCGAATTATATGGAGTTACCATAAGAATGATAATCTTCGCACTTGCAGGCATTGTTCTTCTATTTGCAATAATAGGATTCATAACAAAAAAATTGATTGCACCTTTAAAGGATGTTACATCTCAGTTAACTGACTTTAGCAACCCGAATAAAAGAAATGAAGCTCAGACAGAAAATGAAGTTAAACAGGTAGCCAGCAGCCTCGAATTCCTGAAAAACTGGTTTGAAGAATACCAACGGTCAAGAGAAAAGGAGGTACATAGCAGCCAGCAATACAAACAGGACTTGCAGCAGGCATCTGAAATTCAGCAGAGCCTGATTAAAACAAATTTTCCGATCTTTACTGAAAGGAAAGAAGTAGACCTTTACGCAGTTTATAAGCCTGCAAGGGTAGTAAGCGGTGACTTGTTTGACTTCTTTTTCATAGATGATGACCACCTGCTGTTAACAATAGGTGATGTATCAGGAAAGGGTGTGCCGGCTGCCATTTTTATGAGTGTCGCACTCACCATGATCAAAAATAACGCTTTCTTAAAATATCCCAGGAAAATCATCAGAAAAACCAATGCTGAATTGTATACAAGTAATCAACATCAGTATTTTCTGACTCTTTTCCTGGGAGTTCTTAATGTAAAAACAGGAGAACTGGAGTACTGTAATGCTGCCCATACTTTTCCCTATATCCTGAAGTCGAATGGCAGTATCGAGGAATTAAATTCTACTCATGGCCTGCCACTGGGGCTGTATCTTGATAAGGCGTACAAATATGACCAGGTTTCCCTTGAAAAAGGTGATATGATCATTCTGTACACCGATGGAATTTCCGATGTTGTTAATGATCAAACTATAAAGGAAAACCTGATACAGATGAAGGGTAAAAGCCCTAAGGAAGTAGTGGAATCATTAAATTTCATTCAGGGAAATACATCCCAGGTTGATGATGTCTGCCTGCTTGCAGTTAAATTCATGCCATAAAAAAAGCCTGGAAAAACCAGGCTTTTTTAGGTATCTTAAATTAATTACTTAATTCATTCTTGTTTGAAAGTATCCGGATTGAAAGCTTATCATTTTTCTTGTCAAGTCCAACTGAAATGGTGTCACCCTCAGTAATGGATGCTTTGATAATAATCTCTGCCATTTCATCCTCAAGGTATTTTTGTATTGCCCGTTTCAGAGGCCTTGCACCAAACTGAGGATCGTAACCTTTTTCTGCAAGAAAATCTTTGGCTGCCGAAGATATTTTAAGTTTATAGTTCAGCGATTCAACCCTGTTATACAGATCCTTGATCTCAATGTCAATAATCTGGTGTATGTGTGACTTTTCAAGCTGATTGAACATCACAACGTCATCTATCCTGTTAAGGAATTCAGGTGCGAAGGCTTTTTTCAATGCCTTCTGAATAACATATTTTGCATGCTCATTATCCGATATATTGGCTTGATTTACAGCAAATCCGACTCCTCTTCCAAAGTCCTTCAACTGCCTGGAACCAATGTTGGATGTCATAATGATAATCGTGTTTTTGAAGTCTACACTTCTGCCCAAACTATCGGTCAGGCGTCCTTCATCCAACAACTGGAGCAAAATATGGAATACATCGGGATGTGCTTTTTCAATCTCATCAAGCAATACTACTGAATATGGTTTCCTTCTTACTTTTTCTGTAAGCTGTCCGCCTTCTTCGTATCCTACATATCCGGGAGGAGCACCTACAAGTCTTGAAACAGAAAACTTTTCCATGTATTCACTCATGTCGATTCTGATGAGTGAATCTATACTGTCGAAAAGGTACAAGGCCAGGATTTTTGCAAGCTGTGTTTTACCAACCCCTGTAGGTCCTAAAAATATAAAGGAGCCTATAGGACGGTTAGGATCTTTCAAGCCCGCACGGTTTCTCTGGATTGCCTTAACAATCTTCTGAATGGCCTCTTGTTGTCCGATAACCTTCGATCTCAGATCCTGTTCCATATGCATAAGACGTTTTCCTTCTGCCTGGGCTATACGTTGAACAGGAACACCTGACATCATGGCAACAACTTCGGCCACTTTATCTTCGTCAACTATTTCCCGGTGATTAATCATTTCTTTTTCCCAGTTTTCCTTCTCTTTTTCAAGAAGAAGAAGCAGGTTCTTTTCTTTATCCCTGAAATTGGCAGCAAGCTCAAAATTCTGACTTTTTACAGCAGCAATTTTCTCTTCTTTAGTCTGCTCAATTTTCTCTTCAAGCTTAACAATCCTGTCAGGAACATTAATATTGGAAATATGCACCCTTGATCCCACTTCATCCAATGCATCTATAGCCTTATCAGGCAGAAAGCGGTCGGATATATACCGGGCTGTCAGCTTAACGCAGGCTTCAATGGCCTTGGGTGTATAGGTCACATTGTGGTGATCCTCGTATCTGCTTTTAATGTTTGTAAGAATTTCAATGGTCTCATCAACTGTAGTCGGTTCAACCATCACTTTCTGGAAACGTCGTTCCAGTGCGCCATCTTTTTCAATATGCTGACGGTATTCATCAAGGGTAGTTGCACCTATACACTGAATATCACCCCGTGCGAGAGCGGGTTTAAGCATGTTGGCTGCATCAAGCGAGCCTGTTGCACCACCTGCTCCCACAATAGTATGTATTTCATCAATGAAAAGAATTACGTTGTGGACCTTGGTGAGCTCATTCAAAATGGCTTTCATCCTTTCCTCAAACTGCCCGCGGTATTTTGTACCTGCAACAATGGATGCAATATCGAGACTGACAACTCTTTTGTCGAACAGGATACGTGATACCTTTTTTCCAATAATACGCAATGCCAGTCCTTCAGCAATGGCTGATTTACCGACACCTGGTTCCCCAATCAGGATAGGGTTGTTTTTCTTCCTGCGGCTCAGAATCTGTGCAAGACGTTCAATTTCTCTTTCCCTTCCTACAATTGGATCAAGGTTATTTTCTTCTGCAAGTTTAGTGATATCAATACCAAAATTATCCAGTACCGGAGTATCTGACTTTGGAGTTGCACCTTTTTTAGCCCCCTGACTTCCGCCTGGACCTCTTGAAAATGCACCTCCTGTTTCATCATCTTCACTTTCAGGAAAATCTGATCTTGATTCAGGTGTTTTATAATCTTTTAACTGCGATTTAATGATGTAATAGTTTACACCAAATTCAACAAGCAATTGTGTCACTATGTTATCGCTGTCTTTTAAAATAGCCAGCAAAAGATGCCCGCTGTTGGCAGTTGGGCTCTTAAACCAGCGTGCTTCAAGATATACCAGTTTAAGGGTCTTCTCAGTCGATTTTAGCATCATCAGGTCGGCCTTGACATTTAATGGCTTTTCATTTCTGACCTTATTTTCAATCATCACTTTCAGATCTGCCAGATTAACACCCATATTCTCGAGAATTTCAGTGGCAATACCTTCACCATCCCTCAAAATCCCGAGAAACAAGTGCTCCTGGCCAATATAATCATTGCCAAGCCTGATCGCTTCTTCTCTACTGTAACCTATGATATCTTTTATTCTTGGTGAAAATTGAGAATCCATAATTATAAATTTATCCTTCCAATTACAAAAATTATTCCTAAAGGTTTGGAGTACTAAATTAGTCAAATTCCCGAACCTATATGTCATATTTTATGTGAAGTTTTTACGAAATATCAGTTTTCATCATACCTCTGAGGTTAATTTGTTGATATCTTATGCATACTGGATTCACATTTCAAACCTAAACATGTCCTTTTGACAGATGATTTTTACTATTTTTGTGGGTCTTTTAAAAAAGGAAATTATTAACAAAGAATGACATAATGAGTGAAGGAGAAAAAATAATCAGGATTAACATTGAAGACCAGATGAAATCGGCTTACATCGATTATTCGATGTCAGTTATTGTTTCACGTGCTTTGCCTGATGTTAGGGATGGATTTAAACCTGTGCACCGCAGAGTACTTTATGGCATGTATGATCTGGGAATACTGTCAAACCGCTCATATAAAAAATCAGCCAGAATTGTAGGGGAAGTTCTGGGGAAATATCACCCACATGGTGATTCATCGGTTTATTTTACAATGGTAAGGATGGCTCAGCCCTGGTCTTTGCGTTATCCACTGATCGACGGACAGGGAAACTTCGGCTCGGTAGATGGTGACAGCCCCGCTGCCATGCGTTATACCGAGGCAAGGATGAGTAAGATTGCAGAAGAAACTTTGGCCGATCTTGATAAAAACACTGTTGATTTTCAACCCAACTTTGATGAATCATTAACAGAACCTTCGGTTTTACCAACCAAAATCCCCCAGTTGCTTATCAACGGGTCATCGGGCATTGCAGTTGGTATGGCCACAAATATGGCCCCTCATAACCTTTCAGATTCCATTGATGCCATTGTAGCATACATCGACAACAATGACATATCAATGGATGACCTTATCACAATTATTAAGGCACCTGACTTTCCGACAGGTGGAATTATTTACGGTTACCAGGGTGTCAGGGAGGCGTTTGAAACCGGAAGAGGAAGAATCGTCCTTCGCGGAAAGGCTCATATTGAAAATGAGGGAAACAGGGAAAAAATTGTAGTCACTGAAATTCCATATCTGGTTAATCGTGCTGAGATGATTCAGAAAACAGCCGATCTGGTTAATGAAAAGAAAATTGAAGGAATTTCAAATGTAAACGATGAGTCGGGCCGCGATGGCATGCGTGTGGTTTACGATCTGAGAAGGGATGCAATGAGCAATGTAGTGCTTAATAAATTATATAAATACACTGCTCTCCAAACTGCCTTTAACGTAAATAATATCGCCCTGGTAAATGGTCGTCCCAAAATACTGAACCTCACCGACATCATTAAACATTTCGTAAATCACAGGCATGATGTTGTTGTCAGGCGAACCCAGTATGAACTGGATCAGGCTGAAAAACGGGCACATATTCTTGAAGGACTTATTATCGCAAGTGATCATATTGATGAAGTGATTGCCATCATCAGAGGGTCATCTACCCCTGATGAAGCAAGAGAAAAACTGATCGAAAAATTTGGCCTTTCTGAAATACAGTCACGTGCCATTGTCGACATGCGGCTGAGACAGCTTACAGGTCTTGAACAGGATAAGCTTCGGAAGGAATACGATGAAATTATGCAGCAGATTGATTACTATAAAAAAGTTCTGGCTGATGTTTCATTGAGAATGGAAATTATAAAGACGGAACTTCTTGAAATAAAAAGCAAGTATGGCGATGAGCGGCGCACAGAAATCGTTCCCAATGCTGAAGAGTTTAACCCGGAAGATTTTTATGCCGACGAAGATATGGTCATTACCATTTCTCACCTTGGTTACATTAAACGTACACCACTTACTGAGTTCAGGACGCAGGGCAGGGGAGGAATAGGATCTAAGGGAGGCACCACCCGCGACGAAGATTTCCTTGAACATATTTTTATTGCTTCCATGCACAATACGCTGCTGTTGTTCACTGAAAAAGGCAGGTGTTACTGGCTGAAAGTATACCAGATACCGGAGGGTACCCGTGCCTCCAAAGGAAGAGCCATTCAAAACATACTGAACATTGCTGCAGATGATAAGGTATTAACTTTCATGAAAGTGAAAACTCTTGAAGATCAGGAATTTATAAAGAATAATTACATACTTTTTGCCACCCGGAAGGGAATGATTAAAAAAACATCCCTGCAATCCTATTCAAGGCCTCGTCAGAATGGTGTGAATGCCATAACAATCAGGGAAGGGGATGAGCTGCTTGAAGCCAGGCTGACTGACGGAAACAGCGAAATCATGCTTGCAATACATTCCGGTAAGGCTATTCGCTTCAATGAAAAGAAAGTCAGGCCAATGGGCCGCAGTGCTTCAGGAGTGAGGGGAGTAACACTTGCAAATGAACAGGATGAAGTTATAGGTATGGTCTGCCTTCAAAATGGAAATGAAGACATCCTGGTTATTTCTCAAAATGGATATGGCAAACGCTCCAAATTGGAAGATTACAGGGTTACAAACAGGGGAGGCAAAGGTGTTAAGACCTTGAACATTACCGATAAAACCGGTAAACTAATTTCAATTAAGAGTGTTACAGACAAAAATGATCTGATGATCATTACCCAGGCAGGAACGACTATAAGGCTTGCAGTAAGTAAAATTTCTCTGCTTGGACGTGCCACACAGGGCGTACGGCTGATAAATCTGAGAGAAGATGACAGCATTGCATCAGTGGCTCGTGTGGTTAATGAAAATGTTGAGAAGGAAGTGATGGATAATATTCCTGGTGACAATATGGATGATTATGACATCCACGAAAATGAAGAAAATGACCCTGAGCAGGAATAATTTGTTATATAACTGTTTGAATAAATTTTTATTCGTAATACTTTTGTTAAAAACTTAAAATTAAAATTTTATAAAAATGAAAAGGACAATTATTTTAATGAGCCTGGCCCTGATAATCGTTCTGGCGGCTTGTTCGCCCAGGACAAAGGTCTCGAGTTCACAAAGTCTGAAAGATACAGGTAAATTGGATGAAGCCTTGCAAACCATCAATGAAGCCATTGATCCTACAGCAGAAAATGCTGAAAAGACAGTAAACTGGCCACGTACATGGGAGGTAAGGGGTGAAATTTACCAGGCAATTTATCAATCGAAGGACCAGGCTGTTAAACAGCTATCTGATGATCCTTTAACTGAAGCATTCAATTCATATAAAAAAGCATTTGACCTGGATACAGATAATAAGTTCAGCAATAGCCTTAAGGTTAAGATGACCCTGCTGACAAATGATCTTACAAACCAGGCTGTAGAAGCTTTTAATGCTGAAGATTATAACAAAGCTTTGCGTTCATTCGAGCAGATACTTGCTATTCAGGATCTTCCTATCATTGCACAGGACAGCCCCGGGGCAATCGACACCGTCATTATATTTAATGCCGGTTTAGCTGCCTATAATGCTGAAAATTATGATAAAGCAATTGAATACTACAAACAAGCTGCTGCTACCGGATATAACGAAGCCAGAACATACAGCCTGATTGCTAATGCATACCAGCTGAAGAAAGATACCCTGGGCGCTTTAACAACATTGCAGGAAGGTTTCGAAAAATATCCTGAAGATAATGTCGTGTTAACCAGCATGATTCAGATCTACCTGAACATGAACAAGACTGAAGATGCCATGAGATATCTTTCGATGGCTATTGAAAAGGAACCGAACAATGCTACATATCATTTTGCCCAGGGAACTCTCTACGAGAAAATGAACAATAACACCAAAGCCATTGAATCGTACGACAAAGCCATTAAGGCAGACCCAAGCATGTTCAATGCATATTATAATATGGGCGCATTATATTATAATGAGGGTGTAAAACAGATTGAAGTTGCCAATGCTGTTCCTACCAATAAAAATGATGAATATGAGGCTGAACTTAAAAAAGCCGATGAATGGTTCAAAAAGGCACTGCCTTATATGGAAAAATGCTACGAACTGAAGCCTGATGACAACATGACCAAGGAATCTTTGAAAAACCTTTATTACAGGCTCAAAGATATGGACAACTATAATAAAATGCTCGAGGAACTCGGACAGTAAACTAATACGATAAGGAGTGAATATTTCACTCCTTTTTCTATATATATTTTATTTATCATAATATCAATTATAGGACAAAAGGGTACTTTTAAAATACAAGCCCTGATCAGGCATCATTTTCTGGCAAGAATGCGGTTTTTATATCTTGAGCCGATTCCGCTTTTCCCCACGATTCAGGAAAATGTTCTTTCCTGATTGAAGCTTCCAGATCTGTTGTCAGCTTTAATAACCTGGCAGATGAATTCCTGTCATCCATAATAATTATCAGTCCGTCACTTTTATGATTGTCTATTCTGATTTCACCTTTCATCACAATCATTTCAGGTTGTTCGATTCCATCTAAAAGTATGGGTGCAACCGAAACATTTATTTCTAGGGTATGCACCCAGTGTTTAACTTCCTTTTGAAGTAAAGTCTCAATTTCTTCTTTTTGGCCGCCAGGTCTTTCCTTAATAGCATGTGAAACCTTTATTCTGGATCCTCCAAATGAAGCTGGTTCATCAAGTTCAAGAAAGATGGTTCGCTTTACAACTGAATTAAATAAAGTGTCTTCATGTGCTCCACCATGAATACCTGATTTTCCCATCCGCAGCAGCAGCGGGTATATCGCTGCGGAAAAAGTGGTTGTTTTATTAATACCAAAGACATACCACAGGATGCTCATTAAAATAACTCCTGCAACGAATAAGATGGCCTTCAATCCACTTGCAATAATGAGCACCAGGTAAATGATGATACCAATGATTTGCATCCATGGGTAAAAAGGACTCTTGTACTTTGGCTGATACTCATCTGACCTGCTTTCTCTGAAAATAATCTGTGCAAGGCATAGGCCTAAAAATATAAACAAGAGAAAAACACTTGCCAATTTAGCAATCCCCTGAACATCAAGAACAAGTATCAAGACTGAAATAAGAATACCCGTAAGCAGAACTGCCTTTTTCGGAATTCCTTTATTGTCGAGATCGCTGAACTTTTTCCATATAAGCTGATCTCTGGAAAGTGCAAGCGGATACCGCGCAGCCGACAATATGGCTGCATTGCCCGTCGATGCAAAAGCTGCAAGGGCTGCCACAACCATCACAACTACCGGTAAAGGTATCCGGCTGATCTGCTCAGCTGTCGTTGCAGCAGGAACTTTATCATCCTGAAGATTTTCAGTGGAAACCAGTGCAATCATTACCATGGTACCGGCAATGTAGAAAAATGTGGCTACCCATAGCGCCCACATCATGCCTTTGGGTATTGAAACCGATGGTTCTTTTATTTCTTCAGCAACACTTGCAACCTGCCCCATTCCTCCGTAAGAAACAAATACAAGAGCTAAGGCAGTTATGAATCCGGCAGTACCCGAAGGAAATAATGGCTGAAATCTTTCCTGCAATGGCTGTTGGTCTGAAAGAATCTGATATACTCCTGCAAAAAGAAAATAAAGCAAAAGCAGGATTAAAATAAAAACCAAAACCTTTTCTGTAGTTGCAGCCTGTTTGATCCCCAACAGATTAATGACAGTGAAGACAAAGATTAATATTAAGGCAACGAGTGTTGTATTTAGGTTCATTATCAGTGAGATATAAACTCCTGCACCTACAAAAGCAAAAGCTGCCTTTAACACCAGCTGGACATATTTTCCAAAAGCTCCCATTATTCCAACCAGTGGCCCAAAACTACGTGTCATAAAAAAATAAGGTCCACCTGACCGTGGCATAGCTGAACTCAATTCAGAAATGGAGAAAATGGCTGGAAGCATAAATATTCCTGCAACGAGGAAAGCCAGGGGTAAAGATGGTCCGGTTTCATCTGATGCAAATCCCGGAAGCAGAAAAAAACCTGAACTGAAAGCAGCACCCGTACAAATTGCAAATACAGAAGCTACTCCCAATGTTCTTTTCATTTCACCATGATTGCTGTTTTTCTTTTTATTCTTTCTAATATCCTTCATCTTTTGAATCATGTAAATAATTCTTACAATTGATTTCTGAAAATGTTTGCTCATTTAAATTAGAACTGTACACTGATCACCACGTGCCTCTGTCAAAGGATCTTATTTTATATTGACATCGTTCATCCAGTTTATAGGCAATGTTTCAACACTGCAGGACACTGATCTGCCTTTTATGAAGAGATTCTTGTTCATAAGTTGTATGAATACAGCAATATGATCATAATAAGAGTTGAAAATATTAGTTATTTTTGCGCCTGATACTAATTGATGTTTAGGATCGTTTTGTATAAAAACTTAAGAAAAGAAAAATATCCATGTTTAAACTTTTGATGCTTCAGGCCGATCTTGCAAATGATACTCTGGCCGCAGAACCCGAAGGAATCTCAACGAAATTTATTGATCTTGCAATTAAAGGTGGCTGGATCATGATTCCTATCATAGCCCTGTCTGTGATTGGCGTATATATCTTTTTTGACCGCTACTTTGCCATAAAAAAAGCCGGAAAGTTCGACAATGGATTTCTTGAAAAAATCAAGATTTACATCACCAGCGGTAAAATTGATGAAGCCATCATGCTCTGCAGGCACAATTCACATCCTGCTTCCAGGATGATTGAAAAAGGCATCAGCCGTATTGGACGTCCGCTGAATGATGTAAGTGCTGCCATTGAAAATGTAGGTAACCTCGAAATTTCAAAGCTCGAAAAAGGCCTTCCTGTTCTTGCTTCTGTAGCCGGAGGTGCACCGATGCTAGGCTTCCTGGGCACTGTAATGGGTATGATCCAGGCTTTTTACGACATGGCGAATGCGGGTAACAATATTGATGTAACTCTTTTGTCGACAGGTATTTATCAGGCAATGGTAACAACTGTTGCCGGACTTATTGTAGGTATTATTGCTTATTTTGCTTACAACATTCTTGTTGCAAATGTTGAAAAGGTGGTTTTCAAAATGGAAGCCACTACTACGGAATTTATGGATTTGTTGAATGAACCAATTTAATCCGATCAAATGGCATTAAAACGCAGAAACAAAATTAATGCATCTTTCAGTATGTCATCAATGACTGACATAGTGTTCCTGCTGCTTATATTTTTCATGGTTACCTCTACTCTTGTCGCTCCCAATGCTTTAAAATTGTTGTTGCCTCAAAGCAATAACCAAACGGCCGCCAAACCAATTACAACGATTTCTGTTACAAGGGACATGAAATATTATGTCAATGATGAAGGCCGCATCAGACGTGTAGAATTTAATGAAATTGAACCTTTCCTGCAAAATCGGTACGGTATTGGTAACGATGATATTTATATTTCCCTTCATGCCGAAAAAACGGTTCCATGGGAAGAAGTAGTCAAGATTATGAATATTGCAAGGAAAAACAAATACAAACTGATAGCAGCTACAGCACCGGAATAGATATGGATTTTTACAGGAAACATAAAAGAGGCATTATTGGTACATTGATTTTTCATGTAGTCATCCTGATATTGCTCATTTTTATGGGATTCTTTACGCCCCTTCCCTTTCCGGAGGAAGAGGGCATTCTAGTAAATTTCGGCACCAGCAACCAGGGAGTGGGGGCCATAGAGCCACGTCCACAGCAGCGGCAGCAGGAAACCCCTCCGCCACAACGTCAGGTTGAGGAACAGGTAACCACTCCCCCTCCGCAACAACCCCGGGTAACGCCTCCTCCTGCACAGCCACAACAGGCAGAGGAAGAAGCAATGACCCAGGATTTTGAAGAGGCTGCTGCAATCCAGGCTGCAGAAAAGAAAAGGAAGGAAGAAACCGAGCGGCAACGTCAGATCAATGAGCAGCGCCGTCGCGAGGAGCTGGCTGAAAAACAAAAGCTTGCAGAAGCAGAAAAGCAGCGTCAGGCCGAGATTGAAAAGCAACGGCTTGCACAGCTTGAAAAACAGCGCCAGGAAGAAGCAGAAAAGAAAAAGCGCGAAGAAGAACAGCGACGTATTGCCGAAATCAATTCACGTGCACAGGGAGCCTTTGGCGGTGGTACAAGTGACGGAGGCCAGGGAACAGTCGACAGCCGCAGCCAGGGTGCTACATTTCCCGGAGGAAATCAGGGTGCTCCCACCGGTGACCCCAATGCAGGTGCTTACGGTGCGGGTGGCAGCGGATCGGGTACACAGGGCTCAGGTATCTCTTATGACATTGGAAACCGTAAGGCAACTTCATTGCCAATACCTGTTTACCCGGGCGACGATCAGGGAATTGTTGTTGTAAAAGTTACTGTCGATAAAAATGGAAATGTTACAGCTGCCGAAGCCGGAGCACGGGGAACTACCATCATGGACCAGCGTTTCTGGGCAGAAGCACGATCTGCAGCCCTGAAGGCTAAATTCAATTCAGATCAAAGTGCCGCTGCCTTTCAACAAGGTACTATTTCATATCGTTTCCGCCTCGATTAATTCCTTTCGCGGTGAATCTCCTGGTTATGTTGATGACCTTCCTTTGATTCTGCAGAAAGCAATTCATCATACCTCTCCCTGCTGATTTTACCGGCCTTATAGCCTTTCTTTTCAACAGCCTTTGCCAAACCCTGTTCATTGTTCTTTTTCTCGTCATACTCAACCAAAATGGTATTTGACGCATGATCTACCTTAAGATCTTTCACCCCCTTCTCAAAACGAAGGTATTCAACCAGGGTTTTTTCGCAATCAACACAATCCATGTTACTTTCGAAGCAAACTACTGCCCTCCCCTTTTTCTGAGCTGAAAGCTGGCTGGTAAAACTGCCGGCCAGCATAATCAAAACCACTATAATTAACTGTTTCATTGTAAAAGTTTTTAAATATTATATCTGTTAATCGTAATTCAAAGTAAAACGTAACCCTGCATAAATCCTTCGTCCCATCACGGGACCCCATATGTTGGTGGCATCGAAGTCGGGCCCATATGGATTATCAGCTCCTGCCACCGGGTTCTCCTGCATATATCCTGCAAGGTTTTCAGCACCCAGATATATGTTCCAGTAACGGAAGTACTTCGTGATCTGGGCATTCATCACAGTATATGAAGGAAACTCAAAATAATCGGATGAAAAATCCAGACGGTCCATTCCTTCAACCGGATAACGTGGTATCCTCCCGCCCCCATTTAACTGTATAGTGTAATCGAACATCCACTTTTTGAGGTTTGTTGTATAATTGAATGTAATAAGTCCTTTATAACGGCTTGTAAGTGGCTTTTCTTTCAGTTCTCCCCCGATCGTCTGCTTCACATCATTGTGGCGGTAGGCCAGCAAAACATCAAGCCTTTTAACAGGCTCATAACGAAGGTCGACCTGCAGGCTATTGGAATATGACTTACCATTCAGCGGGTAAAGCAGGATGTTGGTTGCTGAAGTTTCCCTGTCAACCACCAGCTGAGATATAAAATCCGTGCGGAAAAATTCAGTATTGATCTGAAGGTTCCGGTCCCACAGGGTATAATATTGAACAACAGCAAAACCATAGTTCCAGGCTTCCTCCTGAAAAACATCATCCGTGATTTGAAGCGGGCGTGCGTTTGCAAGCAGAAAATTATTTTCTGATATTACATTGGCTGTCCTGTAGCCTTTCCCTGCACTTCCCCGGAATGTAAAATGGTCGCCCAGGTTATACCTGAAATGCATTCGCGGAGTGATGAAGTTCCCAAAAATGTTGTGAAAGTCATATCTTACTCCTGCCATGAAGGTAAAATCTTCACCCGGCTTAAAGGTATATTCTCCAAAAATGCCCGGAACCTCTTCTGTCCTTAAAAAGTTCATGTTGTAAAGGCTTTCCGAAAAATCGTTATAAATAAAGCTTACCCCGGTATTCAGCGTATGCGTGGCGGCTGCATTCAAATCGCGGGTAAGTACCAGGTTCCCGTAAAGGCGGCTTTCTTCCGCATCATATCGGTTTAAACCGTAGAATGAACGGGTTTCATGCCTTGCAAAATTCGATAAAAGTGCCAGTGCGGTACGCTGGCTCGGCCAAACATAACCTGTTTTAAAAAACCCTTCCATACGGTCGTTGTCGATCTGTATTCCATATGGATTGGTAATGACAGGTGACATACCACGTTCAAACCCTGTTTGTCCGCCTGCGCGGTATTCCGTCAATAAAGTAAATCCAGCCTGTGCCATGTAACCCTTATGGTTGGTATACTTCCAGCGGTTAAAAACCTGAACCTGCCTGTATAGCGGCTCATCCAGAAACCCGTCGTTGTTTTCATCATTGCGCTTCGACAGTTCAGATGCATGCACAAATAACCCTGTAGTGAGTTTATCCTTGTAAACCCTGATGTTACCGTTGCCATTAAACTCCAGCCGGCCACTTGCCCCGGCATAGGCATTGAGAAACAGCTTCTCATTTGAATCGGGTTTCTTATATTCGGCGTTGATTTGTCCTGCAATGGATTCGTAGCCATTCATGATGGAAGCTGCACCTTTGGAAACCTGTATCGACTCCATCCACGGGCCTGGTACAAATGTCAGCCCGAAATTGGTGGCCAGTCCACGGAGGGTTGGCAGGTTTTCTATCTGTAAAAGAGAATAGGTTCCGTCAAGGCCCAGCAATTTTATCTGTTTTGCGCCTGTTACTGCATCATTATAACTGACATCTACCGAAGGATTGGTTTCAAAACTCTCGGCAAGGTTGCAGCAGGCGGCTTTATGCAATTCAGCCCCGTTGATGCGTTCTGTATGTATCGGATCAATTGCCGACATATATGTGCCGCGGTTTTTATGCACCACCTGGACTTCTCCAAGTTCATTGTCAGAACTTAATATAACTTCAAGCGGGGCCAGATTGTGTACATGGACCTCCTGGCTCTCGTAACCAACAAAACTGAAAACCAGGATATGGTCACTGCTCTTTTTATTTATTTTGAATGATCCGTCTTCATCTGAAGCAACCCCGGCAGTGGTGCCTTTCCAGTATATATTTACACCCGGCAGCGGGTGGTTGCCTTCTTTGTCATTGCCATATACTTTCCCTTCCACTGACTGCGCATGCACAATAAAAGGAAAAATCATGATTACTAATAATCCAATAAATTTCATACTTAAGATTTGTGTAAAAAATTCGTTTATCCGTTTGAACGGGAGAAAACAACAAAAATCTTAAGCTTTGCAATGAAGCTTTAGTTGATGGATATGTATCAGGAAGTCAAGTGAAGTGGGTTTGAGTGGCGGTGGGTCAATATAAGGTTTATGTGATACGATCAGTTCTTCTGTGAAATGAAAATCATCTGGTAAAACGATGGGAAGAGGTACATCAACACTGACAATGCCGTCCAAACGGACTTTTTCATTTATTAACCGGTCATCCAGTTTGAAAAACCGGACCATAGGAGCATTGCATCCGCAGTTGCCCGTATGGTCACTGCACCCGCCGCAATCATCAGTTGAAGATTCTTTTTCAGCGTCTGAATCATTTTCGCAGGCATGCTTATGATGATGCTCGTTTTCACAGGTTTCCGGGGTAACATAAAGTGAAACCTGCTGGTCGCCTGTACATGCACAAAACGTCTGATAAACAACAATTCCGGCTGACGACAGCATGTAAATGATGCCCAGTATGAGTACCGGTATGTGTTTTAAAATTTTCACCTCACAAAGTTAAACAAAATTCATGAAAACATTTTGTTAAGAAAAAGTTAACTGCAGCGGCCTGACAACAGGATGCCACTGCAGTTAATTCTGTTATAAACCAAGAACTTCTGCTCCCTGTTCAAAAACAATATCCCGTGGAATACCTGCCTCTCCAATCCGGTTCAGGTCATTCTGAAGTTCTTCCCTGATAAAACCTTTCTCTTCTATCTGCTGAACTGCCTTATCATAATCACCGTCGCCCTGTATGGTTAATACAAGTTCAGAAAGCCCGAACATGGCATCCCTCATTTTTTCAAAATTGACACGGTATGTTCCGGAAGCCGCGTCACGTTCAAAGGCTCCTGCCTCCTGGAAATAGTAAAAGCACATCATATTTGCCTTTCCATGAGCACTGGCAGCACCAAAGCGCACAGACCTGAAGATGCCTGCCATGAAGGTCACAAAATTATCCATCATGTCCTTGTCTGCCAGCTCACCCATCTCATTCAGCTGGTAAACGCACCATAATCCAAGAATATCGGCCTTGTTCTCCTCAATGGAAGTGTACATATTTTTCAGCGCTTCCCGAACAGTGGAACTTTTATCGACTGTATTTCCCAATCCAAGTCCGTGAGAAACTTCATGGAACATTACATTTTCAAAAAAAGCATCAAACTTGATATGTTTCCTCTGGTCTTCTGCAATGAGCAAATCTGCAATAGGTACAAGAATTTTATCGAATTTGGCCTGCATGGAGTTTTTTAACTGAAGTTTGCGGCTTCCTTTATCTTCCCTGACCTTTTCATCATTGGGCAGGTTTATGGCGATGGTTTTGCTTCCTGCATTGCAGTCGCCGGCATAAAATATTGCATCGTAAACATTGATATCGGAATCCAGCCCGGGTGTTTCAGCTTTATATTTTTCCTCAACCGGAAGCGCCTTTTGCAAAGCAGGCAACAGGGCTGCATACTTCTCAAGCCTTTCGCTCCACTGTTTATCCTTTATGAGAATAAAAGACTCATGTGCAGTTTTATATCCGTATAACTGGTCTTCATAATTTTCAATCGGGCCAACTATAAATTCAATGGTATTGTTCTTCATTTCCATCCAGGCCACATCGCTGTCGTAATATTCATCAGTAAGAAGAGCTTTTGCCCGCTTTTCAAGATAGTTTTTAAGGCCCGGGTCTTCTGCCAGTGCGGCAGCCTGTTCAATCAGTCCGGCAGCTTTTTTAACTTCTGCTTCATAAGCTACATGATAGGGAACTGCAACCAGGTTGCCGCTCCCGTCTCTCCTGATCAGTGTGTACTGACTGGTTTTTTCAGGTTCATTCCACGCTTCAAATTCAGCTTTGGTCATATCGGCCGGATAAAAACTGGCACCTGCCGGTTTAGTACCAACACCTTCAACAAAGGGTTCATTGTTGTTGAGCCGCTCCCAGGGTCCGTAATTGATCCGTATAAACCTTTTTGTATATTCATCCATATCCTTTGACAACAGCTCATCCTTATTGCCGTAAGCCTCTGTCCAGAAGATGTCATCCATTATTCCGGCAGCCTGTAAAAGCAATGGCAGCATCTGCCGTTCCTTTGCACTTAAAACGTCCAGGTTGGTCGTCAGCCTGACCGGGGCAAATTCCTCTGCCTTTTGCTGAATTTCTGTTTTCTCTTCCATCGAAGTTCCTTTTTGTGAAGTTGATGCACACCCTGCAAAAAGGGTTGCTACCAAACATGTGATTACTATTCTTTTCATTTAGCAGGTTTTAAAACTAAGGTCAAAGGTACAAAATGAAAAAAAAGAAAAAAGATGAAATTCCTATTATTTTGATACGTGAAGTATTGGGGTCAATTTTAAAATTTGGCCATCGCCCAGAGAAACATGAAGGATGACCACCCCCACCCTGCCTTGCCAGTCGTTTGATATATAAAATTATTGGCCGTTCCGTGTTTGAGTATAACTTCCGCCGGATTAAATTCAATTTAATCTCAATATAAACTCAATGTAAATTCAATGTAAATTCGATTATAATTGAATTTACTTTGAGTTAAGACTGAATTAACATTGAGATTGATCTGAAACAGGTATGGACATGGTACGAAGCAGAAAGGTATTTAATCTGATTTTTTCACGTTTTTTTCACGCAAAATCAGGAGTGTCCTGTTAATATTTGAGTTTACTACTTATAGTCGGAATTACGGTGTGTTCAGAGCTATTGTTTGGGAGGGGCAGGTTGGCTGCTTCGCATCCAGCCTGCCTCTTCAAAATACATAACTAACTGATTGTCATATCGAACGATGTGAAGAATCTAAAAATTCATTGTTTTAACAATGTTACAGGACAACAGGGATTTTATACAAAAGAAAAAGGCTGTCGTTTCCAACAGCCCTGGCGTATTATTACCTTTTCCTAGGTAAAACAGAATGTTTAATCTTCGTTGAATCTTTGAATTACAACAGGTTTTATAACTTATATCCATTTTGGCAGATTTACCCTACCTTCAAAAAGAAAGAATATTGTTGCTGTTGCTTTAAAAAACATGAAGTCGCTGATTGATTGCGACTTCATGTTTTATTTTTTTGTACCCCGAACGGGACTCGAACCCATGACCTACTGCTTAGAAGGCAGTTGCTCTATCCAACTGAGCTATCGGGGCAGCCTGTTTTTTTTCAGCGCTGCAAATATATAAATTTTGAACCTGTTTTGGGTTCACTGGTTCAAAAAATTCCCGATAAACTGTTTTTAAAGCAGGTGAATGCCGCTGGATTTACATTTTTCTATCATCTCATCGGGCCACAGGCTCGACTGGATTTCACCGATATGTGCCTTACGGAGGAAGTACATGCACAGCCTCGACTGCCCTATTCCACCTCCTACTGAAAGCGGTAACTGACCGTTCAACAGCATCTGGTGCCACATTAATTCTTTCCGTTCCTCAAGTCCTCTGATCTTAAGCTGCTTCAGCATGGCTGGTCCATCGACACGGATACCCATGGATGATATTTCGAAAGCCCTTCCAAGCACATCATTCCACAAAATGATATCGCCGTTTAATCCTTTGTAACCATTATTGGATGGTGTTGTCCAGTCGTCGTAATCGGGTGCACGCCCGTCATGAATTTCTCCGTTGGGTAACTTTCCGCCTATGCCAATAACGAAAATAGCACCAAACTGTTTGGCTACCTTTTTTTCACGTTCAAAGGGAGTAAGTTCAGGATACATTTCTGCAAGTTCCTCTGAATGAAAAAAGGTAATTTCTTCAGGCAATTCCGGCTTTATACCAGGATAGATATCCGATAAATAGGATTCAGTATTAACCAGTACAGTAAATATTTTTCTTACAATCTTCTTCAGAAATTCGAGGTTCCGTTCCTTTTTTGAAATCACCCGTTCCCAGTCCCACTGATCAACGTAGAGCGAATGGATATTGGTAAGCTCTTCGTCGGGCCTGATGGCATTCATATCGGTATATAACCCGTAACCTTCCTTTACGCCCAGGTCTGCCAGTGCCAATCTTTTCCATTTTGCCAGCGACTGGACGATTTCTGCTACCTGGTCGTTCATCTCCTTCATTGGAAACGAAACAGGTCGCTCTATGCCGTTCAGGTCATCATTTATGCCTGTTCCCTTTTTAACAAATAACGGGGCGGTTACACGGCGCAACCTCAATTCAGCTGCAAGGTTGGTCTGGAAAAAATCCTTGATGAGTTTGATGGCCTGTTCAGTTTGGTTCACATCTAGTAACGAACGATAATTTTTTGGAATAAATAATTTCATGCTTCTTTTTTTTTCTATTGTTTGTAAAAGTAAGAATATGCTTTCAAAAAGAAAGGAAAACATGGATAAAATGCACAATAAAATTACATTTAATTAAAAAAATTACATTATTGACATTAAGGACACTTCTTTATATAATTTTCCGAATCTTAAATTTGCAGGGCTCAAAATCAGGCAATGGTAAACTACACCAGGAATATAGGTAAACTGTATGTGATAAAAACCTCAAAATGGTTTAACCTGGTTATGCCAGTCGTAGTATTGTTTTACCAGGACAATGGGCTGAGCATGCAGGAAATCTTTATTCTAAAATCGGTTTATTCACTTGCCATAGTTGCCCTTGAAATTCCTTCAGGTTGGATGGCTGATGTCTGGGGACGCCGGAAAACACTGATTCTGGGTTCAATTCTCGGGAGTGCCGGGTTTTTGATGTACAGCTTTTCGTATGGCTTCTGGGCTTTTATTGTTGCCGAAATCATACTGGGAGCAGGCCACTCCTTTGTTTCGGGGGCCGACTCTGCCATGCTTTATGAAAGCCTGAAGGCAGAAAAGCAAACGGATAAGTATGTAAAACATGAGGGAAGAATTTCATCGGCCGGCAATTTTGCAGAGGCCATTGCAGGTATTGCTGCCGGTTTCCTTGCAGCCATATCCCTGCGAACACCGGTTTACGGGCAGTTTTTCGTCGCTTTTATGGCCGTACCTGCTGCTTTTTTATTATCGGAACCTCCTATCGCTTCAAGCGTCCATCTTCATTCAGTGAAGGGCATGGCCCGTGAGATTAAAAACGTCATTCTCCGGCAAAAGGAATTGCGGATTGCCATCCTGCTTTCTGCTGTTACGGGAAGTGCCACCCTTACATTTGCCTGGCTCGTCCAGCCTTTTTTTAAGGAGGTGGGAATGCCTGTTGAGTTTTTCGGTGTGGCATGGACGGCATTAAACCTGAGTGCAGGGGTTTCATCGGCCTTTGCATTTAAACTGGCAGGAAGGTTCAGCAGGCTTCATGAAACCCTTTTCATCATTGTCATGATCTCACTGGGTTATTTTTTCTCAGGCTTTGCCATCGTGCGCGAAGGGATAATTTTTCTTTTCCTGTTTTATGTTGTTCGGGGATTTGCCACCCCTGTTTTCAAACATTATCTGAACGTATATACGCCCAGCAACATGAGGGCGACTGTCTTGTCGACACGTGACCTGATTATCCGCAGTTTTTTTGCAGTTACAAGTCCGGTACTGGGCTGGATGATCGATCACATCAGTTTAAATATGGCTTTTATTTTTGCAGGGGCAGTTTACTTTATTTCAGTTACAATTATTATTCTGCCCTGGCTGAAAAAAGTTAAGGAATCTTCAGACTGAGACTGAAACTTCATTTCCTATGTCGACAGATTGTCCGGCGAAGGCAGCAAAACCATGATCTGGTAACCACGACTGGATTTCACTGTGCCTTCCGAAACCGTGGCTAATATGGGTGAGAAATGCCTTTTCGGGGTTTACCTGTTGAATGACTTCAAGGGCCTGGTCGAGGTTAAAATGCGAAATATGCTTTTCCTTTCTGAGGGCATTTATAACCAGAACCCTGGAACCTTTGAGTTTGTCAAGTTCCTCAGGTGCAATAAAATTTGTATCGGTAATATAGCTGAACCCCCCTACCCTGAATCCGTACACTGGCAGTTTATGATGAAAACACCTGACAGGAATGAATTCAATTCCATCAATAATAAAAGGCTCGTCATGGATGGGATGCAGATCCATTTTAGGAATTCCCGGATAGGAAGAATCCGTAAACACATAGTCAAAGATCCTCTTAATGGAATCCTGCACCCTTTTTTCGGCATAAATATCCGTAGGATGTTTTTGTATCCAGTTAAACGAGCGGATGTCATCGAGTCCAAAAATGTGATCCACATGTTCATGCGTAATCAAAATAGCCCTGAGGGTCTTGATTTTTTCTTTCAGCATCTGCTGCCTGAAATCAGGGCCGGCATCGATCACAAAATTTTGCCCGTTTACCTGGAGCAGCATAGCAGAACGCAGCCGCTGGTCCTTACTGTCGGTCGACCTGCATACATGACAGTCGCATGCTACAACAGGCACTCCCTGCGATGTACCTGTGCCGAGAAAAGTGGCCTTTATATGAAAATTTCCATTAACCTGCATCCTGCAAAATTAACAAAAGAGGTTGTGAAACCACGAATATCTTTAATTTTACAAAAAAAACAGGCATGGGAGAACTGTATCTTGTTCCAAATTTACTGAGCGAAGGCGAATGGCAGCAGGTACTGCCTGCACGTATATTTTCTGTTGTTACCGGTACGCGTTATTTTATTGTTGAGAATCTGAGGACAACCCGCAGGTTTCTGAAACATGTAAACCGTGAGATCAACATCGAAGAACTTGTTTTTTTTGAATTGAATAAACATACACTTCCGGGAGATGTGTCAGGATTTCTTAAACCTCTGGAAGAGGGGCACAACATGGCCGTTGTATCGGAGGCAGGATGCCCCGGCGTTGCCGATCCGGGTGCCGATGTAGTTAGAATTGCCCATCAGAAAGGATTCAGGGTAGTGCCTCTCGTTGGTCCATCCTCTGTTTTACTTGCACTGATGGCTTCAGGCATGAACGGCCAGAATTTTGCATTTAATGGTTATTTGCCTGTTAAAAGTCCTGAACGTTCAAGGGCAATATCCATACTGGAGAAGAAAGCAGTATCAGAAAAGCAAACCCAGATTTTTATTGAAACACCCTATCGCAACAATGCATTGCTTGCTGATATTTTAAAAACCTGTTCTCCTTCTACCCTTCTGTGCATTGCTGCAGATATTACAGGAAAAGAAGAATTGGTATCCACTCAAACAGTGGGGCAATGGAAAAAGAAGGTTCCCGACCTGAATAAACAGCCGGTGGTTTTTCTGATAGGATATTAAACTGATTCTGTTGAAGTCAATACACCCAGTTCTTTCAGCAGACTGAATTCATATTCAAAGTTGGGAGTAAACACATCTTTACCGAGGCTGGATTCAATTTCAGCAGGATTCCAGAAGCGGGCATCATCAACTTCATCGGTATGTACATGAAAAGAATGATAATCAGATGTACTGAAGAGATAGACAAGTTCAGCTTCCACCTCAGATTCCCACACATATAACTTGTGAAAAACAGCAGAGAAATTTTTCAGTCCCATTTCCTCATAAGCCTCTTTTTTGAGAGCTTCTGCAGGAAATTCTCCTGATGATATATGCCCTCCTACAGCAGTATCCCATTTTCCGGGCTGTATCAGCTTCGACAGTGGCCTTTTTTGCAGCAATAATTCTTTAGTCTCATTCAGTACATGCATGTGCACCACAGGATGTAACAATCTGCATCCGTTATGTACAATGCTTCGCAGGGCTTTTCCTGTTATATTCCCCTTTTCATCAACAAGTGGCACCCATTCCTCATTCTCCTGAATCATTTGTTGGTGCTGTTGGTACCGGAAAATGTTTATAAACTTCAACTTCCATAATGACTGATGTAAATCCGGGTACTATACCGGGAACACCGTATTGCCCGAATCCAAGATATGAGTTAAAGATCAGTCTTGCCTTTGTTCCTTTTTTCATGTATGTAAGTGCTTCATGAAGCCCTCGGAGATTACTGACAGATTGAGCAGATGAAGTAAGCTGGTTTGGGTGCAGTACAACCAGGTCGAGCGCTTCATACGGCCCGGAATGGCCGATATAACCGCTGTCAAGTGTCATGGTTTCGTGAAAAATCTGTACTCTGTCGCCAATTCTTATTGAATCACCTGTTCCTTCCTCTAATACAAAATAATACAATCCTGAGGATTTTGGTTCCTGCCCTGCATAACGGGCACGCATAAATTCATTCAGTTTTTTCAATTCATCCTGCCTTTGTTTTTCAAGGCTGTTTTCCTTACAGGAAAAAAACAGAGAACTTATAATTACAACTAAAAATACGGGTATGATGCTTTTCATCTGAATTATCTGATTAAAAATGGATATTAAAAAGGTTTTATGTCAAACATTTTGACGACAAAAATCAAGGTCTGGTATGGTGGAACGGAGCCGTACCCATCTTTTCCATATGCTTTTTCAGATGGAATAATAAACTGAACCCTTGCATTTTTATTCATCAGTTTCATACCTTCATCCCATCCGGGAATCATAGGCTGGCTTTCAAGTACAAAAGTCATCTTTCCGTCGGGAAAATGAATTTCTGAAGTGTCGAACATTACATTATCAATATAATATCCTGCATAACCCACAGTCAGCGTATCTTTGGCTTTTGCAAAGTCACCTGTCCCCTCTTCAATAACAACATAATAAATACCGGTGGCAGTTGTATCTACATCGTGTCCCTTACTGATCAAATTATTTATATATGCATTCCGTAGCGCAATTTCTTCTTCTGGGGAATAGGTTTTTTGATCATCATCCGTTTTAAGACAAGAAGTTGCCAGCAATGAAACAAAAGCAGCCATTCCCAGTAGCATTAATACATTATTTTTCATATTTATCTTCAATTATATTGTTGTTTCCTTTAATAGATGCCTGTACTCTCTTAAAAGTTGCCTGAATTTTTCAACTGCTTCTTCGAGCGTTGATTTTATTTCTCCTCCGGCAGCATTCTTGTGCCCGCCTCCCGAGTAATGACTCCTCGAGAATTCATTGGCCGGGAAAGTTCCTTTCGAACGGAATGAAACCTTTATAAAGTCTTTCTTTTCTATAAACAATGCACAAAATACAATGTCGCGTATTGCAAGCGGATAGTTTACAAAACCTTCTATATCTCCCGGTTTAAATTTATATCTTTCAAGTTCTTCCAATGACAGCCAGATAACTGCTGACCTGTATTCCGGAAATACTTCCATTTTGTTATTCAGGGCATACCCGAGAAGTTGCATACGGTGTGCCGAAAAATTGTGAAAAACCGCAGCATGGATTTTCTCTGTGCTGATCCCCCATTCCATTAACCTGGCTACAACCTGAAACGTATTAGGCCTTGAAATATTATGGCTAAACGATCCGGTATCTGTCATAATACCAGCAAAAAAAGCTTCGGCAGCATCATGGTTCATGTACTGTTCCATTCCTATGCGGTTTATGACATCAAAAACAAGTTCTGCAGTTGAACTGTATTGGGGTTCAGACACGGTGTAATCACAAAAGTATTTAGGATCGGGATGGTGATCGATCAGCACCTTGGTGTGGGAAAACTCCAGTAGTTTCTTATGAAGCCTTGCCGCTCTTTTGGGTTCATTAAAATCGAGGCATACCAGCAGGTTTGCATTATTAAAAATGTTCTTTACCGGGTTCTTTTTTCTTTCGTAAACAAGAATTTCTATTTCAGTAGAAAACCATTTAAGAAAATCGGGATAAGCGTTAGGCACCACAATCCGGACCTCATGCCCGTAGTTCTTTAACACTTCGCCAAAACCAATGGCAGACCCAATGGCATCACCATCAGGATTTTCATGTGTTACAAGTACGATATTGCGGTGTTGCGACCGGAATAAGTCCGCTAAAGAGTTAAAAACCTCATCTACAGTATTTTTCAAAACCTAAAAAATTTGAATGGACAAAGATACGAAATCTGCTATGCGCTCAAAATCCAAATTCATCAAATTTTGTTAATATTGTTCTACATTAATTTTAAATCAGATATGATGACGGGTAACCAGACTTTCACAATGATAAAACCTACGGCGTTTAAAAAGAACTACGCTGGTGCAATTATCAGGATGATTTCAGAAGCAGGATTTCAGATCAGGGCGATGAAACTGACGAAGCTTACTCCTGAGCAGGCAGGTGCATTCTACGCAGTTCATAAAGGAAAACCCTTCTATGATTCACTGGTTGAATTTATGAGTTCAGGGCCCATTGTGGCGATGGTACTTGAAAAAGAAAATGCTGTGGAGGATTTCAGAAATTTTATAGGTGCAACCAATCCGGAAAACGCTGCAGAGGGAACAATCCGCAAGTTGTATGGCACCAATCTTCAGCAAAATGCCGTTCATGGTTCAGACAGTGATGAAAATGCCTTACTCGAAGCAGATTTCTTTTTCTCCCGTCTGGAACGTTATGCATAAGAACAATTCATTTGGTTTAAAACCCCGGTTGTTTTAATCCTTCTATTTTTTCATCAGTTATCCGGAGGATTTCTGATTCTTTTTTACGGGCTGCAATTGACAATTGTTCAGCCTGTTTGAGTATTTCATAAATGTCAGGGTTATCCGGGTCATTTACTGCATTGATTTTAACGCTGAGAAAACCACCTTCAATAGCGGCCCGGGCAGCTATTGCACCAACACCTGCATCAGTGACCAGGACTGGATTTCCGGTTTCAACCATAGCCTGCAGTACATCCAATGATTTGAATGAAAGTTTCATCACCTTCAGGGGCACCTTTATGGCTTCGGCAGATGCAGCTTTTACTGATTCGTCTCTGAACTTTTTTTCCTGATCACCGGCATCCGGCAATTTCATGGCATGGTTGAGCTTAATAAAGGCTTCTGCATCTTCCTCAACACACTGAAGCATCAATTTGTATAACTCTGCTGCCTTTTCTGCCCAATCTGAAAACTCTTTCCAGCGGCCCTCCCAACCTGATTTCTGTACTGACATATTAGCCACCATGCCTCCAAGTGCAGCTCCCATGGCTCCGATTGCCGCAGAAACTGAACCTCCGCCCGGAGCAAGTGATTCGGTGGAAGTATCGGCAACAAACTTTGCAAGGGGTTTATCTGTCAGCCTTTTCCCTTCCTCTTCCCTGAGCAGGTATTCGATGATTTTCTTTTCGGGTTCAAATGGCTGCAGTTCATCGAGTCCTAATGATCTGACCGCTATTTTGATGATTTCCTCATCAGGGACACCTGAAGGGCGTTTCTGCTTATGCAGGAAATATTTCCCTGCATCAAGCATTGCCTGCAATGGTATCAGACCGATGAGTTCAGATCCGGTTACACGTACCCCCCTCTCCCCTGCTTTTGCAACCACTTCCTCAAAAGCTGTATGAACCGGGGTTACAGAAATATCAGTAAGGTTCATCGAAACCTGTGCTATGCCAAATTCTTCTATAAACCAGCCCAGGGCCCGTGTTTTTTTTAAGGGTCCAGGTGTCCGAAGTGGATTGCCGTTATCATCAGTCAATACTTTTCCTGTGCCGGTGCCGCCTTCCCTTTTCAGCCGGCCCGATTCCCTTACATCAAGTGCAATAGACTGGGCGATTTGGGTAGAAGTTGTATTCAGGTTGATGTTGTATGCAATTAGAAAATTCCTGGCACCAATGGCCACAGCGCCTGTTTTAGCCACTTTCTCCGACCAAAGGTCCGGACCAAAATCAGGCTTCCACCTTTCCGTCAGCAATCTTTTTTGAAGTCCTTCATACCCGCCCATCCTGCATGAAGCCAGGCTGCGTCTCTCTTCAGAGGAGGCAGCATATTCGTAGCAGTAAACAGGTACAGATAAGTCATTGCCGACTCTTTCTGCCAGTTGAAGAGCATACTTTATGGTATCTTCCATCGAAATATTTGCTACAGGTACCAGTGGACAAACATCGGTGGCACCAAATCTTGGATGTTCACCCTTGTGTTTGCGCATATCGATCAGCTGTGAAGCCTTTTGAATGCCCCTGAAGGCAGCTTCTACAACTGCCTCAGGTTCTCCGGCAAAAGTAACGACCGTGCGGTTGGTGGCCCTTCCTGATGATACATCCAGAAGTTTAACTCCCGGAACATTTTCAATGGCAAAAGAAATTTCACGTATAATTGCGGGATTCCTGCCTTCAGAGAAATTAGGAACACATTCTAAAATCTGGTCCATCTTTATTTGTCAGTCATATTCTGTAATAAAAACAACAGGTTCAGATCGCCTGAACTTCACCATTCAAAATTACAGTTTCTACAAGGTTTGAACCAAAGGAATAAGGTAAATATTCGATGCCCGGTATGTCGGAAGTAATAAAAACATTTGCAGTTTTTCCGCGGGCTATGCTTCCAAGCCTGTCACTTATGCCCATTGCATATGCAGTATTTAATGTAGTTGCATTGATAACTTCCTGGGGAAGCATTTTATAGTTTATGCATCCAAGGGCGGCAATGAAGTTCATGTTACCGCTGGGCGATGCTGTAGGATTAAATCCTGAAGCCATTGCAACAGGCAGACCTGCATCTATCATCTGGCGCACAGGGGCACCTTTCACTCCCAGGAAAAATGATACCCCGGGCAGGACTGTAGGCATGGTTTCACTGCCTTTTAAGGCTTCTATTTCTTCAATGCCGATCTGTTCGAGGTGGTCTACCGACAGGGAATTGTATTTTACACCTACCTGCACTCCCCCCGATATGGCAAATTCGTTGGCATGGATCTTAGGGCGCATGCCATACTTGATTCCAGCCATCAGTATTCTTTCTGTATCTTTAACAGAGAAAAAATCCGTATCACAGGAAACATCAATGAATTCAGCAAGTTCTTCTCCTGCAACCCGGGGGATCATTTCATTGATCACAAGATCGACATAACCCGACACATTCTGCTTATATTCAGCAGGCACTACATGTGCCCCGAGAAATGTTGCCCGAACACATACAGGAGTGCTTTTCCTGACTTCTTTAATAATATTCAGCATCCTGAATTCATCTTCAGGGAATAAGCCATAGCCACTTTTTATTTCTACAGCACCGGTACCGGTTTTCATAATTTCATCGATCCTGAGCATGGTGCTATCGTACAGTTTTTCATCGGAAGTCTGGTGCAACAATTGGGCGGAATATAAAATTCCATCTTCCCTGCGGGCACTTTCTCCGTTTGAAAGTCCGCGGATACATTTTACAAACTCAGCTTCCTGTGGTGCAGGAAAAACAATATGTGTATGTGAATCGCAGTAGCTGGGATAAACCAGCCTGTTGGTACAATCTATTTCAACAAGAAAATCATCGTCTTTATATACGTCCTTCAGCTTGTCCATCGGACCGAAATCCTGTATCAGTTCATCCCTGATTATTAAGAAAGCATTTTTAATGGTTTTGATTTCAGCCATATTTTTGCCGGCTACAAATGGCCTGGGGTTATCTTCCACCTGTACCAGTTCTTTTATATTTTCAAGCAGCAACTTCATTTTAATATCTTAATTTATTGCATATTAAACAGTGTTTGTTCACCATCATCAAAGAAATTAAATCTCTTTAAGTTACAACTTTGATTCGGAAATCAAATTAATATTGCAGCTTTTTTTCAAATACTTAATTTTGCAGTTACAGTTACTTCTGCTTTAATTCATAATAAAGGAAAAACTTCTATTTTCGAGTCGCATATATTGTGTCCAATTTTTGTTTTTTAAAAGCTTAAATCATGCTAAAGAAAATACCGCATACCTATGTGATCATCTTTTCCCTGATCGTGTTCTGTGCCATTGGAACCTGGGTTATTCCCGGAGGAGAATTTGAGCGCGAGACTATAGTGGTGAACGATGTGGAGAGGGAGGTTATAAAGCCCGGTTCATTTCAGTATGTTGATAATCAGCCTCAGACATGGCAGGTTTTTTCAGCTTTTTTTGAAGGTTTTGTGAATACTTCAGGTATCATTGCCTTTATACTCATGATTGGCGGAGCGTTTTGGATATTGAATGAAAGCAGGTCGATCGATATTGGAATTTATTCCTTTCTGAAATTTTCAAAGAAGTGGGAACACTCACGGTTGCTCCGTAAACTGGGCGTCAACAATATCATCCTCGTTGGGATCATGTTCATATTCAGCTTATTTGGTGGAGTGTTCGGGATGAGCGAAGAAACAATAGCGTTTACAGTAATTTTTATCCCGCTGGCTATATCCATGGGTTATGATTCCATAGTTGGAGTATCGCTATGTTTTGTGGCAGCTGCATTGGGTTTTGCCGGTGCCTTTCTGAACCCTTTTACTGTGGGTATAGCACAGGGACTTTCGAACATTCCCTTGTTTTCAGGCATTGAATACCGGTTGTTCATGTGGTTTATTATCAATATCGCAGGGTTTACATTTATTCTAAGATATGCTTCAGGAATTCACAAGAATCCTGAAAAATCACCTGTATACGAGGAAGATGCATATTGGAGGCAGAGAAATGCTGCCGAGGAGACGGTGTTTGTTCCCTCAGTACCTCGGGGGGCCTGGGTAGCATTTATTACACTTTCCATATCCTTGCTTTTATTCTCCTGGTTTTATCCCATCAGTGCCATGAAAATAGGCAATAAGGAAGTTGTTCTGCCGGCCGTACCTGTTGCTACTTTAATTTTCATTATATCCGGATTTCTTACGCTGCGCAGATCATTTCACTACTTTATATTGAGCCTGCTCACGTTTACCATTGTGTTCCTGATTATCGGGGTAATGGGCTATGGCTGGTATGTAATGGAGATTGCCACCCTGTTTCTTGTTTTGGGAATATTTTCAGGAATTGCTTCAGGCAAAACCGCCAATGATATCACCAGATCATTTATTGCCGGGGCAGGCGATATTCTTTCAGCAGCACTCGTTGTTGGGTTGGCAGGTGGAATTGTTGTAATACTTGAAGATGGGAAAATCATCGACCCCATCCTTTTTTACTTGTCCCAAACTATGGAAGACCTTGGTAAGGTAGGCTCAATTAGTGTAATGTATGTCATACAGACTTTTCTAAACATATTTATTCCCTCCGGTTCTGGTAAGGCTGCACTGACAATGCCTATGATGTCGCAGTTTTCCGATCTGATTGGCATTTCACGCCAAGCAACGGTTGTGGCATTTCAGCTGGGAGATGGATTTACAAATATGATAACCCCCACTTCAGGGGTGTTGATTGGAGTTCTTGGAATTGCACGCATTCCTTATGAGAAATGGTTCAGATGGGTAGCACCATTTATTTTGATCTTGTTTTTGCTTGGCTTCCTGTTGCTCCTACCTACCGTGTTGATGGACCTGAATGGATTTTAACGGAACGAATTTGTAAAGTATGATTGCATAAAATCAGAAAAGCCTGTCAGTATAAATGACAAGCTTTCCTGGAGTTTTATTTAGGCCGGATTATTCGTCTATCGAAATAGCCTCCACCGGACATACTTCAGCACATGAACCACAGTCGGTGCAAAGTTCGGGGTCAATTACATAGATATCCCCTTCAGCAATAGCGTCAACAGGGCATTCATCAATACATGTACCACATGCAATACATTCTTCAGAAATCTTATATGCCATAACTTTGAGCTTTAAGTTTAACTTGAAAAGCAACAAAAGTAGAAAGATTACTAAAATATCAAAAGAACACAGCGGATTAATTTAGTTTCAGGGTGTCATTATTTTATAGTTAATTAATATTCTGAATCTTAATTTTAAAAAAATGTTACAGCTTCTTTTCAGTGGTAAATTACTAATTTTGAATTATGAAATGAGTTTTTATGGGAAATGCTGAATTCGCCTTACTTTTAACCGCTTTTGCTGGTCTTTCTACAGGTATCGGGAGTGCCATTGCCTTTTTTGCCCGTTCTACAAATACAAAACTACTGACAGTTTCTCTGGGTTTTTCAGCAGGGGTTATGATTTACATAGCCTTTGTAGAAATTTTTACAGAAGCAAAAGATACTTTTATAGAAAAGTTTGGAGAATTTGATGGAACCCTGTATACCATTTCATCATTCTTTGCAGGAATCTTGTTGATCGCGTTAATCGATAAATTCATTCCTTCTTATGAGAACCCTCATGAAATGCGGACTGTGGAAGACATGAACAAATCCGGAAGCATGGCAAGGAACCACAAACTGTACCGGATAGGAATTATGACCGCCCTGGCAGTTGGCATACATAATTTCCCTGAAGGAATTGCCACCTTTGTGAGTGCATTGCACGATCCGGCTGTCGGGATTGCCATAGCCATTGCGGTTGCGATTCACAATATACCTGAAGGTATTGCCGTATCAGTACCTTTGTACTATGCCACCGGCAGCAGAAAAAAAGCTTTTTTTTATTCGTTCCTTTCAGGACTCGCAGAACCGGTAGGTGCCCTGCTTGCCTACTTCCTTCTGATGCCCTACCTTACAGTAGGCAACTCAGGCATCATTATGGGTACTACAATGGCTGCAGTGGCGGGTATTATGGTATTTATTTCACTTGATGAACTCTTGCCATCGGCTGAAGAATATGGAGAACACCACTGGGCAATTTATGGTTTAATTGCCGGGATGGTTGTTATGGCGGTCAGTCTTCTTTTGCTGGTCTAAACATCCGGAGGAACATGCTGCCTCTTTGACAGAACATTCTGCCTGTAGTACCTGCACACATCTGTCAGTCCACATTGTTCACATTTTGGTTTTCGTGCAATACAGGTATACCGTCCGTGGAGGATGAGCCAGTGGTGCGCCTTTGGAATCAGCTCCGGGGCAATGTGTTTCATCAGTTGCATTTCAGTGGCAAAGGGTGTTTTCGCATTGGTAGAAAGACCAATTCTTGCAGATACCCTGAACACATGAGTATCGACTGCCAGGGCAGGTTTTTGAAAAATAACTGAGGCTATAACATTCGCTGTTTTACGGCCTACTCCCGGCAACTTCTGTAAATCATCAACATCGTGGGGGACCTCTCCACCAAACAACTCCATGAGCTTTTGGGCCATTCCCACCAGGTGCTTCGATTTATTGTTGGGATATGAACAGCTTTTTATATATTCATATACTTCATAAGGTTCGGCTTCAGCCATCTTTTGAGGGGTAGGATATTGTTTAAGCAAGGCTGGTGTAATCTGGTTAACCCTCTTGTCGGTGCATTGTGCTGATAGGATAACTGCCACAATCAGGTGAAACGGATTCTCATACTCAAGTTCTGTTTCAGCTACAGGAATTGCTTCTTCAAAGTATGCCATTACTTTTTGGAATAGTTCCTTCTTTCTCATAGTTCAACTTTTTTCTCAAAATAAGTGATTTTTTTCTTAATACCTCACTTTAAATTTGAAGGTGGAATGCATCTCTGGGATACAGCATAAAAATGTATGCCATGCCGGTGCTGTTTACTTCTGAAATGTGAAGATAAACCCGCATCCTCATTTTCAAACCCGCCACTAACCTTTAATTTGCTATTTTTGCCGAAATAATGAATTATATGAAACCATATATCCAGGCAGAAAATCTTTCTAAGCGTTGGGGAGAGTTGATGCTTTTCGAGAATATTTCATTTACTGTTTCTGAAGGGCAAAAAGTAGCATTGATTGCACGCAATGGTGCAGGAAAATCTACCCTTCTTGACATCTTGTCGGGAAAAGAGACTCCAGACAGCGGACAGGTTATTGTAACCAATAACATCAGGATCGGGTATTTCCAGCAAATTCCCAATCTTAATCAGGAGCATACAGTCATAGAAGAAGTCTTTAACTCGGATAATGAAAAACTTCGGACTGTCAAAGAATTTGAACTGGCAGTTGCCCGTAACGATCAGAAGAGAATTGCTGAAATATCTGAACTCATGGATAAACTGCAGGCATGGGATGCTGAAGTTGAAGTAAAGCAAGTGCTCACACAGCTGAAAATCAATAATTATGAACAAAAGGTTAAGCATCTTTCGGGTGGACAGCAAAAAAGGCTGGGACTTGCAAAAGTGCTTGTGCAAAGCCCTGATTTTTTGATCCTTGATGAACCTACCAACCATCTTGATCTGGAAATGATTGAGTGGCTGGAAGCCTATCTTGGAAAGACCCGGTCAACCTTGCTCATGGTAACCCATGATCGCTATTTCCTCGACAGGGTGTGCGATGAAATCATTGAAATGGATGACAACCAGATTTACCGCTACCAGGGCAATTATTCCTATTTTCTGCAAAAAAGGAGCGAACGTATAAAAATGCAACAGGCATCGGTTGCGAAGGCGAAGAATATATTGCGTACTGAACTTGAATGGATGCGCAGAATGCCAAAAGCCAGAAGCCACAAAGCAAAGTACCGCGTTGATTCCTTCTATGAAACGGAGGAAAAGGCAAACAAAAGAATTAACGAGGATAACGTAGAACTGAATATTAAATCTGCCCGGTTGGGAAAAAAGATTATTGAAATTGAAAATCTTTCCAAATCCTATCCGGGAGTGAAGCTAATTGAAAACTTCACTTACAAGTTTACACGATATGAAAAGGCAGGCATCATAGGTAAAAACGGAACAGGTAAAACGACTTTCCTGAAACTGATTACAGGCGAAATAACTCCGGACAGCGGAAACATTCAAACCGGACAAACCATTAAATTCGGGTACTATAGTCAGGAAGGTATTTCCTTCAATGCCCAGGAACGGGTAATTGATGCTGTCAACAAAATCGCTGAATTTGTTGTATTTGAAGATGGCTCCCGCATGACCAGCTCTCAATTGCTGACCCGCTTTTTATTTCCTCCGGAAACCCAATACAATTACATTGGCAAACTGAGCGGTGGGGAGCAAAGAAGATTGTACCTGTGTACTGTGTTAATGCAAAATCCCAACTTTCTTATCCTGGATGAGCCAACCAACGATCTGGATATTCTTACCCTGAATGTGCTGGAGGAATACCTGAAGGCATTCGAAGGATGTGTTCTTGTAGTATCACACGACAGGTTTTTTATGGATAAGATCGTTGAACATCTTTTTGTGTTTGAAGGCAATGGTGTGATAAACGATTTTCCGGGCAATTATACCATCTACCGCAATCATCTGGAAAATCAGGAAAAGCCTGAGACTGTTAAAAAGGGATCGGTAAAGGTAAATCCTCCTGTTCAGGGAAATGCAGAAAAGGATATTAAAAGAAAACTATCCTTCAAAGAGAAACGGGAAATAGAAGCACTGGAAGCCGAGCTGGCGCAATTAGAACAGCTTAAACACCAACTGGAAAACCAGCTTAGTTCAGGTATTCTGAATCATGAAGAACTTCACCAGAAATCAGAAGAACTGGTAAGGCTTAAAGTGCTGTCGGATGAAAAGGAATTGCGCTGGCTCGAACTCAGCGAAATTGATTCATAACTTAAATATCCTCAAACTCAACAGAGGTGAAATTTTCATCTGTTATTGGCTTTTCCGCCTCTGATTCAACTAAAGTATCTGAAGTAATAACTGGCTGGTTTTCCCTTATGTAAGAAATGATTTCTTCAAAGGTTTCAGAGAATTTGTCAAAATCTTCTGGATATAGAAACAGCTTATGCTTCTCGTACCTGTAATTGCCGTCATCGGCAAATTTCTTTTTACTTTCAGTAATTGTCAGGTAATACTCGTTGTTGCGGGTGCTTTTTACATCAAAAAAATAGGTTCTCTTGCCTGCCCTGATGGTTTTGGAATAGATTTCTGCAACTTTCCTTTCTTCACTATAATCAATACTTTCCATGAATTTTGGTTTTTTAGAATAATGGATAGGTTTCAAAAATAGAAAATAAATTATTATCCGATCATTAATTTGGGGTAAACTTTCTTATGAATTCAGGCTAATGATACTTTACCGGCAGCTGCCATGTATGTATTATAAAGCAGTGCCACTCGTGTCATAGGTCCTACTCCACCCGGAACAGGGGTTATATAGGAACATTTTGGAGCCACTTCTTCAAAAAGGACATCTCCCTTTAACTTATAACCTGATCTGGTAGCTTCGGATTTTACACGGGTTGTTCCTACGTCTATTACAACAGCACCTTCCTTTACCATATTGCCCTTTACAAACTCCGGCACTCCGATGGCAGCAACAAGTATATCCGCTTTCCGGCATATCTCTTCCAGGTTTTGTGTACGGCTGTGTGCTACAGTAACAGTTGCATTGACCGCTTTTTGAGAAAGAAGGACACTTAACGGACGCCCGACTATATTGCTGCGGCCAACAATCACGCAATTCTTCCCGTTGGTTTCTATTTTGTATCTTTTTAGGAGCTGCACGATCCCAAACGGTGTAGCTGAAACAAAGGAAGGCAGTCCTATTACCATCCGTCCTACATTGACAGGATGAAATCCGTCAACATCCTTCTCTGGTTTAATTGCTTCAATAACTTTCTGCTCGGATATCTGACGGGGTAAAGGCAGTTGAACAATGAATCCATCAAGACTTTCATCATTATTCAGTTCCTCTACTTTTGCAAGTAATTCTTCCTCAGTAACATCATCTTCGAATCTAAAAAGTGATGATTTGAAACCAACTTCTTCGCAATCTTTGATTTTATAGGCAACATAAGTTTCACTGCCACCGTCATGCCCTACAAGAACAGCAGCCAGATGAGGAGCCCTGCCGAGTTTTAATTTCAACTCCCTTACATTGGCAGCAATCTCCTGTTTCATTTCTGCTGCGACTTTTTTTCCGTCTATCAGTTCCATGGGCAAATGTTATTTCTTAGCTGGTTTTAGTTTTATAATAAGATTGTTTGTTACTTTTTCCCGTTAATCAGAACTTCCCACCGGGTTGCTTCATGCTGCCCATCATACGCTGGATATTTTTACCCTGGGTAACCATACGCATCATTTTCCGGGTTTCAGCAAACTGTTTCAGCAGCCTGTTCACCTCCTGTATATTGGTACCTGAGCCTTCAGCAATCCTTTTGCGCCTGCTTCCGTTGATCAGGGCAGGGTCTTCACGTTCTGCATGTGTCATTGAATAAATGATGGCTTCGATGTGCTTAAATGCATCATCATCCAGATCCAGGTTTTTCATGGCCTTACCCATGCCGGGGATCATTGAAACAACATCCTTCAGATCGCCCATCTTTTTAATCTGATGGATCTGCTTCAGGAAGTCGTTAAAATTAAATGTATTCTTTGCCAGCTTCTTCTGAAGCCTTCTGGCTTCCTCTTCATCGTACTGCTCCTGTGCCTTTTCAACAAGTGACACAATATCACCCATACCAAGAATACGGTCGGCCATCCTGTTGGGATAGAATACATCAATGGCGTCAAGCTTTTCACCTGTACCCACAAATTTGATGGGCTTATCCACTACCCTTCTGATTGAAAGGGCAGCTCCACCACGTGTATCACCATCCAGCTTGGTAAGCACTACACCATCAAAATCAAGCACATCATTGAATTCCTTCGCAGTATTAACTGCATCCTGACCTGTCATGGAATCAACCACGAAAAGGATCTCATTTGGATTAACAGCCTTTTTGATGGCTGAAATCTCCTTCATCATCTGCTCATCAATGGCAAGGCGACCGGCGGTATCCACAATCACCACATCATAGCCTTTTCTTTTGGCCTCTTTTATGGCTGATTGTGCAATGTCAACAGGGTTCATGTTCCCTTCTTCAGTATACACCGGAACCCCGATCTGTTCTCCCAACACCTTTAACTGCTCTATAGCAGCCGGACGATAAACGTCGCCAGCCACTAATAGCGGATGCCTGCCACGTTTCCTCTTGAGCATGTTTGCCAGCTTTCCTGAGAACGTTGTCTTACCAGAACCCTGCAATCCGGCCATCAGGAATACAGAAGGAGAACCGCCCAGGTCAATGCCTGCCGATTCGCCACCCATAAGCTTCACCAGTTCATCCTTAACAATTTTTACCATCAACTCACCGGGTTTTACCGCAGTAAGTACATTCTGGCCTATGGCTTTTTCCTTTACTTCATCGGTAAAGGTTTTTGCTATTTTAAAATTAACATCGGCATCGAGCAAGGCACGACGGATTTCTTTAAGGGTTTCAGCTACGTTAATCTCTGTAATTTTCCCCTGTCCTTTTAGCAGCTTAAACGACCGCTCCAGCCTGTCTGATAAATTTTCAAACATCATCTCTTCAAATTATTTTTTGCATTGAGCCCCAAAAATACAAGTAAATTGTGAAAGGGCAAAAATAAAACAATTGTCTGGCAGGCTTTCCATACATGCAAGTGATTTTTTGTTGATCCTTTGGTAAATTAGTATTTTGTTCTTCCAGCCTTACATGTGTTGCGCTTCAGGTGGACCCCGGCATTTACTTAAAAATATCTTTTCTACCTTTGCTCCTTTATAATCATTGGTTAAATGAATCCAAAAACAATAGAAATCATCGCCGGTCAGCTTGGAGTCAGGCAGGAACAGGTTGAAAGCACCCTCGAATTATTAAATGAAGGGGCCACTGTCCCATTTATCTCGCGATACCGCAAGGAACGTACAGGAAGCCTTGATGAGGTGCAGGTGCTTAAAATCAAAGAGCAGGGAGAAAAACTGGCTGAACTGGAGAAGAGAAAAGAAACCGTTCTTAAAACCATTGATGAACAGGAAAAACTTACTCCTGAACTTAAGGAAAGGATCACGAATTGTTACGATCCGGTAGAACTCGAAGATATTTACCTTCCTTACAAACCAAAAAAACGTACCCGGGCTACAATTGCCCGTGAGCGTGGACTGGAACCTCTTGCACGGATTATAATGAAGCAGCTGGAACCCAATCCTGAACAAAGAGCTGTAAAGTTTCTGAATGATGATGTGATTTCTCCCGAAGAAGCATTGAACGGAGCCCGCGATATCATAGCTGAATGGGTATCTGAAAATGAAAAAGCACGAAATATTGTGCGCAGGGAATTTGAAAAAGGGGCATTTATCATTTCAAAAGTGGTTAAGGGGAAGGAAGAAGAGGCCGCTAAATACCGTGATTATTTTAACTGGAATGAGCTGCTGAAAAAATGCCCTTCGCACAGGCTGCTTGCAATGAGAAGAGGAGAAAAAGAAGGTTTCCTTCGTGTTTCAGTTAAACCTGAAGAGGCTAAACCGATTGAACACCTGAATCGTTTCTTCATTAAAAGTGATAACGAATCAGGCAGACAGGTTGAACTGGCAATCAGGGACAGTTACAGGCGGCTGATTGAACCTTCCATAGAAACTGAATTTGCAGGCCTTTCAAAAGAGAAAGCCGATGCTGATGCCATTGGTGTTTTTGCAGGAAACCTTCGGCAGTTGCTGCTGGCCCCTCCCCTTGGGCAGAAAAGGATACTTGCTATTGACCCGGGTTACCGTACGGGCTGCAAGGTAGTCTGTCTGGATGAGCAGGGTTCCCTTCTGCACAATGAGACCATTTATCCCCACAAGCCTCAGGATGATAAAAAAATGGCTGCCAAAAAGCTTACATCCATGGTTGGTGCTTACCAGATAGAAGCAATTGCTATAGGAAATGGTACTGCAGGAAGGGAAACGGAAGATTTTATTAAACGTTTGCGGTTCGACCGTGATGTGCGGGTTTTTGTTGTTAATGAGGACGGGGCTTCCGTGTATTCTGCTTCTTCGGCAGCAAGACAGGAATTTCCGCAGTATGACGTAACTGTCCGCGGCGCAGTATCCATTGGACGCCGTCTGATGGACCCCCTGGCTGAACTGGTAAAGATTGATCCCAAAAGTATAGGTGTTGGACAATACCAGCACGATGTAGATCAGAAGAAACTGAAAGACAGCCTTGATTCGGTGGTTGAGCTGAGTGTTAATTCCGTCGGTGTTAACCTGAATACCGCCAGTACACACCTGCTAAACTATGTTTCAGGTTTAGGTCCGCAACTGGCGCAGAATATCTTTGAATACCGTAAAACCAATGGCCTGTTCAAATCCAGGGAAGAACTAAAGCAGGTTTCCCGCCTTGGGCCAAAGGCCTTTGAACAGGCTGCAGGTTTTTTGCGCATCCCTGAAAGTGAAAATCCGCTGGATAATTCAGCTGTTCACCCTGAATCCTATCATATAGTGATGCAGATGGCTGCTGATCAGAATTGTGAAGTAAAGGAACTCGTTCAGAATAACGAACTTGTTGAAAAAATTGATCTTCAAAGGTATGTTTCATCCGGGGTTGGCCTGCCCACACTAACGGATATAAAGAACGAACTGCTCAAACCAGGTCGTGATCCGCGCAAAGCTGTAAAAGTTTTTGATTTTGCGGAAGGAATCTTTTCTATTGACGATCTGAAGGAGGGAATGATTTTGCCTGGAATCGTAAACAACATTACCAACTTCGGTGCTTTCGTAGATATTGGAGTCAAACAATCAGGATTAATACATGTTTCAGAAATGGCTGAACGGTTTATTTCCGATCCCAATGAAGTTGTAAAGTTACACCAGCACCTGAAGGTCCGGATAAAGGAAATTGACCTGGAAAGAAAAAGAATCCAGCTTTCGCTAAAAGGAGTAGAACAGGATTTATAATATATCTGATGGATGGATGACCCCAAAGAAATAAACTTCACAGTTTATCTGCAGGTATATGGAGGAACTAAAAGACCGCCTGCATACCTGTTGACAATTGACCGCTCTTCCGTTCATCTGCTGGCCAAGCAGTTGAATCTTGCATATGTTCCCGAAATCGTTCCCCGTGGAAATGTGTGTATGGCTGAAAATCTGGAAGTAAGACCTGAATTCAGAACTGTGTTTTCAAATGTGCACCTCCGGAATTTCCTCTATGCCATTCTTCATTCATCAATATTTGAAACAGAACGGAATTCTCATTCTCAGGTTGATTTCTCACAATTTCATTTTAATGGAAACCCTGAAGTATTTTGGAAATTGGAGAGACTGGGTGAAATGCTGATCCGAATGCATTCAAGAGGCTTATCCGGAAATTTTAATTTTGAAACAGAATTTCCTGTAGCCGGCAGTAATGTGATTGAGCCTTCTGAATACCGTTATGAATGTGAATCACAAAAGTTATGGATCAATAAAAAGCAGTTTTTTTATAAGGTGCCAACACTTGCCTGGGATTATAAAATAGCAGGCATTCTTCCTCTGCAGCAGTGGTTTGAAGATTATTCCGGGCATCATTTAAATGATGATAAAATTACCGGGCTTAGAACACTAATAGCCTTAATTGCAGAAACATTCATGGTAAGTGGAGTAGTTAATGATACCCTTAAACCTGCACCATCGTCAAAAAATTCTTAATAAAGGTTAAAAGATTTTTTAAGTTCGATGCACTTAAGTTTTCTACCTGTGAACAAAACACATTTTGAAAAGTTATTAGCTAGATGTTGAAAACTTTGGAACAGCAAGAAATGTAGTGATTTTTCATATGGGATTAAAGTTCTGGTATATGTTTTTTTAAAATCCCAATTTCGGCTTTTTGAAAGTTTTGTTTTTAGGTTGTGTTGTTAAGTCGTTATACCGGGGCAGCTATATAATTGATATTTTTGCCGCAAGGACAAATATTTGGAAATGAACATTAAAAATCAATCCATCAGGATTCTTTTTGCTGAGAATGAACCGACAGTTCTTGCAAAAGCATTACTGGAAATAGAAAAAAGCGGGATTGAATTCATATATAGAGTAACAGAAGATAAACAGGAATTTATCAATGAATTGCAGGTTTTTTCACCTGACATTGTTATTTCTGATTACCTGATGAATTCTTTCGACGGATCAGAGGCATTAAATATTACAAAATCTTATAATAACAGGCTTCCGTTCATATTTCTGGTTTCCCCTGTTAAAGATGGTGTTGCCTATAACTTCATCAAATCGGGTGCCGATGCACATATACTTAAAAATCAGCTGAAGCATTTACCGGGCGTTATTCAGAATACCCTCGGTATAAACAGCCAGCTTGGCCAGGAAACGGAAATGGAGGATCTGATGGATGAAAGTGAAGAAATGTACATTAAACTTATAGAAAATTCAGCCAGTGCAATTTTTCTGTTAAAAAACGGTTCTGTAAAATTTGTAAATCCGGAATTTGAAACCATGCTTGGTTACTCATTTATGGAAACCCGCAATCCGGATTTTGACCTGATGGACCTGGTGGCTCCGGATGACAGAAATATTCTTGCGGAAAAATTAAATCAATGGCCTTCAGGAGGCAAAAAATCTTACAGGTTTGAATTTACGGCCCAAACTAAAAATGGACTGAACAAGGAAGTGGAGGTTTCTCTGTCTCATATCGAGTTCAAAGGAACAAAATTTACGCAAGGTATTTTGCGTGACATTACAAATAAAAAAAATATTGAAAAAAGGCTGAAAGACACTGAAAATAAACTCAGGATGCTTTTCCAGAATCACTCTGCAGTCAAGCTGATAATCGATCCTGAAACAGGTGATATTGTAGAAGCCAACAAAGCTGCTGTTAAATTCTATGGCTTGCCGGCTCATGAACTACAGCAAACAAATCTCTCGAAAATCAACAGGATGCCATCCGATGAATTCATTGAAAGATTAAAAGCTGCCAGAAATCCTGAAAATGTCTTCTTTGAATCGACTCATTATAAGGCTGACGGGACCCCTGTAAATGTGGAAATCTTCAGCAGCAACATTCACAATGACAAGAAGGAACTGCTCCATATCATCATTCATGATATTTCTGATAAAAAGGTGGCCGAACAAAAACTGCAGCTGCTGAACCGTGCTGTAGACCAAAATCCCATAACCATCGTAATTACAAATCCTCAGGGAAAAATCGAATACGTAAATCCAGCTTTTACGGCTATGACCGGATACACGTTTTCTGAAGTAAAAGGAAAAACCTTATCCGTGCTGAAATCGGGATTGCAGGCGAAGGAATTTTATGAGAACCTTTGGAAAACTATTTCCAGTGGTAACGATTGGTCTGGAGAATACAGGAACCGGAAGAAAAATGGAGAGATTTACTGGCAGGAAACTGTGATCTCTCCCATTTTGAATAAAAAGGGAGACATTACCCATTTTGTTGCAGTAATGGAAGATATTTCTGAAGAGAAAAAAATGATTGAAGATCTTTTGTTTGCCAAAGCAAAGGCAGAGGAAAGCGACAGGCTTAAATCAGCATTCCTTGCAAATATGAGTCATGAAATCCGGACCCCGATGAATGGGATAATTGGCTTCACTAATTTATTGAAAGAACAGTCATTGCGAGGTGAAGACAGGAAGAAGTACATCAACATTATCAAAAAGAGCAGTGAGCGGATGCTGAGTACGATCAACGATCTGATTGAAATATCAAAGATTGAGTCAGGTACCATGGAGTTCGATATTTCAGAAGTGAATATCAATGAACTTCTCGAATTTATTAATCATTTGTTCCGTCCGGAAGCTACAAAAAAAGGACTGGAAATGTATTTGCACAGGCCTCTTCCGTATGAAATCGCACGTATTGAGACCGATTATGATAAACTCAACAGCATCCTGTCGAATCTTGTGAAAAATGCACTAAAATATACTTCCTCAGGAAGAATAGATATCGGATACCGGATGAATCTGAATCAAATCGAATTCTTTGTAAAAGATACCGGTATCGGAATAGAAAAAGACAGGCAAAAGGTAATATTCGACAGGTTTGTACAGGCTGATGTAAGCCTGTCGAGGCCCTATGAAGGTGCTGGGTTGGGATTATCCATCGCAAAAGGTTACATCGATATGCTGGGTGGTAAAATCTGGGTTCAGTCTGAACTTCAGAAAGGGAGCCGGTTCTATTTTACAATCCCGGTAAAAAATAAACATGCTGTGCGGATCGAAAAATCAGATGACATCAGTGAATCTGAAAAGAAGGAAGTACTTAAGGATTTGACTATCCTCGTGGCTGAAGATGATGTCATAGGAAAACTTTACCTTTCTGAACTTTTAAAGGATGAATGCAAAAAAATATTGTTTGCATCCGATGGTGTTGAAGCACTTAAAGTCCTTGAAAAATCTCCTGAAACCGATATAGTGCTCATGGACATCAAAATGCCGGGGCTTAACGGGTATCAGACTGCTAAAAAAATGAAGCAAAGCAATAAGGACGTGTTTATTATTGCCCAGACTGCGTATGCTTTGTCAGGCGACAAGGAAAAGGCACTCAATAGTGGCTGCGATGCATACATTTCAAAACCTTTCAGTAAAGAACAACTTCTTCAGGTTATTGAAAAACATTTCCATTGAATTTTTGACAAAATCTTGTAAAAAATAATTTCCGTTAACGTTAACGTTTATTTTAATTTATTAGTTTTGTGCCACATTCATCTAAATCAATTTTATATGATTCTTGGTTTATTAAAAGAGCATGGCACAGAAACACGTGTTACGCTGCTCCCTGAAATTGTTAAAAACCTGACAGATCTTAAAGTCGAAGTTTTGGTTGAACAATCAGCCGGTGTAAAAGCATTTGCACCCGACAGTGCTTATTCAGAGGCTGGTGCCCGGATAGTCTCCAGAAGTGAAATATTCGAAAAAGCTGAAGTGCTTTTACAAATTCAACCTCCCTCAGAAGCAGATCTCAATAGCATAAAAAGCAGTCAGATATGGATCAGCGCTTTTAACCCGCTATGGGATCATGAACTGGTAAAAACCTTTCAAAGCAGGAACATCACTACTTTCAGCCTCGATTCCATTCCCCGCACCACCCGTGCACAGGCTATGGATATCCTTTCATCAATGGCTACAGTGGCAGGCTATAAGGCTGTGTTGGAAGCAGCCCTGAGATTACCTACTTTTTTTCCGATGTTCATGACTGCTGCTGGTACCATTAAACCCGCCAATGTACTTATATTGGGTGCAGGGGTTGCAGGACTACAGGCCGTAGCTACAGCGCGAAGACTTGGAGCACAGGTTTATGTTTTTGATGTTCGCTCGGCAGTAAAAGAAGAGGTAAAAAGCCTTGGCGGCAAATTTGTTGAAGTGGAAGGTGCCACTGAAGATGCCGCCGCCGGTGGTTATGCTGTTGAGCAAACCGAGGAATATAAACAAAGGCAGCAGGAGGCAATCAACAGTCAGGCTGTTAAATCGGAAGTGATAATATGTACTGCCCAGATACCCGGAAGAAAGGCACCCGTTCTGATCTCACGTGAAACCGTGGAGAAAATGAAAAAGGGCTCTGTGATCATTGACCTTGCTGCTTCTTCAGGTGGTAACTGTGAAGTAACTAAAAACGATGAAACCATTGTTCACAGCGGGGTAACAGTGATCGGCCAATCGAATTATCCGGCACAAACACCCCTCGATGCAAGCCGCATGTTTGGAAAGAACGTGCTGAATTTCCTGAAACTTCTGATAGGTAAAGAAGGTGAATTCCTGCTGAATTTTGGTGATGATATTGTAAAAGGGACCTGTATCACACACCAGGGTGAATTATACAATGAAAGGGTAAAATCAGTAATTGAAACCAAATAACAACCGGTTATGGAACAATTTTTACAGTTTTTTTTCGAATACAAGGAGGAGATTTTTATTATTGCATTATCTGTTTTCCTTGGTATTGAAGTGATTTCCAATGTACCCGCAGTGCTGCATACACCGTTAATGTCGGGTGCAAATGCAATCAGCGGTGTAATCATCATCGGAGGGATAATCCTTGTCGGCCATGCAGACCTGTCATCTTTTTCGCTCGACCTCATTCTGGGAATACTGGCCCTGATGTTCGGCACTCTTAACGTAGTTGGGGGCTTTGCTGTCACCGACAGAATGCTCGAAATGTTTAAAAAGAAAAAAAGCAGGAAATCATGAACAAAGTACTTGGAATAATAAACGGAACAGAATATACAACAGGCGACACCATTCTCGAATTGAGCTACCTGGTTGCCGCACTTCTGTTTGTTGTGGGGCTTAAAATGCTTTCACACCCTCTGACTGCACGGCGGGGAAATCTTTGGGCCTTTGCAGGTATGGCACTGGCCATGGTTACAACCCTGATTCTTCACCGTGACGGCGAAGGCAATGCAATTTCAATAACCAATATCTGGATTATCGTGGCTGCAATCGCTGTAGGGGCTGCAATTGGCTGGATCATTGCCCGCAAGGTAAAGATGACAGCTATGCCGCAACTTGTATCCTTGTTTAACGCAACCGGAGGTGCTGCCTCTGCCCTCGTTGCCCTGCTGGAATACCCAAATGCTGTGGCCGGCGATGCAGGTTCAATATTAGTTACAGTGCTTGGCCTGATCATCGGTGCTGTTGCATTCAGCGGAAGTATGATTGCTTACGGTAAACTCGATGGAAAAGTGGGTGACATCATGAAGCCATTTATGACTTACCTGAACCTTGTGCTTATGGTGGTTACCATTGGACTGGGAGCTTACATTGTGGCCTCCCCTAACCCACCGGTAGAAATGACATGGGCAATTTATTCCCTTCTGGCTTTGTCACTCATCTACGGTGTCATGTTTGTAATGCCAATCGGTGGTGCCGACATGCCAGTTGTCATTTCGCTGCTAAACGCTTTCACAGGTATTGCAGCTGCCATGGCAGGTTTTATCTATAACAACCAGGCTATGATTCTGGGCGGTATCCTTGTAGGAGCTGCCGGAATGATTCTTACAATCCTGATGTGCAAGGCAATGAACCGGTCACTGATCAATGTAATTATAGGTTCTTTTGGTGGTGGAGTTTCTTCTGCTGACCGTGAACAGGGTATCATCAAGGAAATCAACCTCAGTGATGCTTCTGTTTTACTGAGCTATTCACAGAAAATAGTGATCATACCGGGATACGGACTGGCAGTTGCCCAGGCACAGCATATTGCGCAGGAACTCGATGAATTGCTGGAGAACAAAGGTGTTGATGTAAAATATGCCATCCACCCTGTGGCAGGACGTATGCCCGGTCATATGAATGTTCTGCTTGCTGAAGCTGATGTTCCCTACGAAAAACTGGTTGAAATGGATGATATTAACCCGGATATGCCAAATGTTGATGTGGCTATCGTTATAGGTGCCAACGACGTTGTTAACCCTGCTGCCTATAATGATCCGGGAAGCCCGATTTATGGAATGCCCATCATCGATGCCCACCTGGCTAAAAATATCATCATTATGAAACGGGGTATGGGGAAAGGTTATGCAGGCATAGAAAATGAATTGTTCTTCAACGATAAAACCAGGATGCTTTTTGGAGATGCCAAAAGTTCACTCCAGAAACTTGTAACTGAAATTAAAACCATGTAAATGAAATTGCCTGATATCATGTATTCAAGGTATAAATACAATAGAATGCTATCTCTTCAATGGGATGGCATTTTTTGTGTTTCATGTTAAAGGAAATGCTTCTGTTATAGATTAAACAGGATAATTAACTTTTTTTTTCTAATTTGGAATTTTCTAAATTTGATAATTAATGTTGTCCGGTAAAACTATTAAACCATTGAATCTTGAGATCTCTCACTTCGTTCGAGATGACAATCAATTAGTTATATATTTGGGAGGGGTAGGTTGGCGGCTTCGCTGCCAACCTACCCCTCCCAAAATAAAACTTCTGAAAACACCTTCATTTCGACCGTAGGGAGAAATCTCAAATATTAACCGGACACTAATGTTTAATAATATGAAGTACTTCATGATTCTTATAGCCATAGTCTTTACTTCAGCATGCAATTCAATGCCGGATGAAAAAGAAGTAAAACCTGTATGGGCAGTTAAATTTGCCGATGCTGTAATGCATCGCAGCGACAGCCTGATTTACTACGACCGTGATAAGGCCAAATATGAATATGATTATGCATTGCTTGGATCAGCCATTGACCTGCTGGGAGAATTCGACCCCCGTTACAGTGCATACATGCAGGCTTATATTGATTATTTTGTGCAAGATGACGGAACTATTGAAAGTTACAAACTTTCAGACTATAACATCGACAGGGTAAGGCCCGGGTTGAATATGCTCGTACTTTACGAAAGAACGGGCGAAGAGAAATATAAAACGGCAGCAGAAACACTGGTTAACCAGATGGAAAATCATCCCCGGACAAAGTCCAATGGTTACTGGCACAAAAAAAGCTACCCCTGGCAGATGTGGCTCGACGGCATTTATATGGCTTCTCCTTTTCTTGCAAAATATGCCGTTATGTTCGATCAGCCTCAATGGTTCGATGAAGTCGTTTTTCAGATTGAGCATATTTATGAAAATACACTTGATGCGAATACCGGCCTGCTTTACCACGCATGGGATGAAAGCAGGGAACAACTGTGGTGTAATCCGGTTACCGGCCAGTCGAAACATTTTTGGAGCAGAGCTACTGGCTGGTACTTTATGGCACTTGTCGACGTGCTTGACTATCTGCCGGAAACACACCCCGGAAGGCCGGCACTGATTGAAATACTGAATAATCTTAGCCAGGCAGTAATGAACGTACGCGATGAAAAAACAGGATTATGGTACCAGGTACTCAACATGGGAGGGCGTGAAGGCAACTATATTGAAGCCTCCGGTTCTGCAATGATCATCTACGCATTTGCTAAGGGTGCAAAAAATGGATATCTGCCAGCTGTATATTATGAAATTGCACAGCAGTCATTTCAAAGTCTCACAAAAACTCTCGTAACCGAAGGCGATGACGGGTACCCTGTACTGACACAAACCTGCGGTGCCTGTGGTCTTGGCGGGAATCCATACAGAATGGGTGATTATGAATATTATATTTCGGAAAAACAAATCGACAATGACCCGAAAGGAGTTGCTCCTGTTATCATGGCGGCTTATGAATTAAAGGAATAAATACTCTTCTCGAATTTCCTTTAGATTGGAAAACCACCATTCGGTGTTTAAGAGGAATTTTGAACCGAAGAGGCGCTGAGGCGCTGAGAATTTTTGGAGTTCTTTTTAGTGCCCTTGTGGGAAAAAATGCTAATAAAGATTTTTTGTTTTCATTTGATCAAAACTTCGGGCATAAAATCTGCCTAAACTTTTTTTCTCTGCTGACTGTTACTTTTTAAATTTTACCCCGATTGAGTTCAAACCCGCAACAGTCTGACGACACACTGTTTTTATTCAATATCCTGACCTGTGAAACAGAATTGAACAAACTGTTTTGAGATTCCATATTTTAAATGTTAACTCTTAAATTCAAGAACATGAAAAAAATTTCCCTTATTTTATTTTCACTGGTGGCTGGTGCAATGGTATATGCGCAGCAACCTGCTGTAAAACCCCTTTGGGAGCATTCTATGGCTGGCTCTGCTGACTGGAGTACAGGAATTCCTGTAGGTGGAGAAGTACCTTCCTGGATGGGCGATATGACGGAACACGGATTAGTTCACCATGATGGAATGCTATATGTAATTTCCCGAAAAAACACTCCGCATGTTGTACGGATTCTGAGTGCAGAAACCGGAATGCCTGTTGATTCAATTGAAATTGATACCACTGTGTTCAACAGTGGAAATCTCACAGTGCATAACATTGCGGTTACCGATTCCGGACAGATTCTGTTATCGAACCAGACTTCCGGAACAATCGATGAACCTTTCCGGATCTATCTTCTGGAAATGGATACGCTTGGAAACCACAGTTTCTCAACCTTAATTGAGTGGCAGGATACATCTGATACCACCAATGTAAATCAGCAGACAACCTACGCCCTGGGCGATGGTTTTACGGTTTTCGGCGAAGTTGGAGATGGGGGCAACGGTTATATCCTGGTGGCTGATGCCAATTCCAATGCTCAGGAACAGGTGATTTTCAGGTGGAATGTACAGAACGGACAAGCTGATTCTGTCCCGCAAAGAATTGTTTTGCAGGAAATCTATCCTTCATTTGACAATGGGGGGATTCCAAATGATTCCAGACCAAATGATACGATTCCTGATACCGGTCTGCCGGGGGATACCATTCCCGGTGATACCCTTTCATACGTGAGTTTGGGCATGTCACCAACATTGCATGCAGTTGACGGGAATCATTTCTGGGCCGACGGTTATAATACCTATCCTGCACTTTACAACATGCAGGGGGAACTCGTTCAGACCTTCAGGGGAGAAGTGCGTCCGGGAACCACAAACGTATCAGGACTAGCCTTCTTTACCTTCCGGAATGAAGATTTCCTGCTCGTACCTGCATCTGGCCACCTGGCACATGGTGATACTGCCGCAGCTTCATTCCAGCTTTTCAGAATGACTCAAACAGGTGCTGAAGAAGCCGAGTCGGTAGCTGTATTTCCTGAAAGAGGCCTGGGTACAAACATGAACAGCACGTATGCATCATCAATGGACGTGGACGTTCAGGATGACCGGGTTCTGATGTTTGTGCTGGTTCCCAACAATGGCATTGCAGCTTTTGAACTTACTTTAGATGCCGACACCACAATATTGGCCGACGGAACATGGAACTTCAGCTCAACGGATTTTAATGCCCTCGGACAACTTGACAGCCTCACTGAAGTGAACGGATTGACCATCTATGCAACAAATGAAGGAATGATAAATATTTCTGAAGATGCGCAGGATTTTGAAGATGCGAATTACACCCATGGACTGTATCTGGAAGGCGAAGGAATTTTTGATCTGGATGGACAGCCTGAGAGCAATGTACTTGCTTTCGAAGTTGAAAGCAATACCAACATTGTCATAATAGCCAGGGCTGCCGGTGAAGATGGAGGTGAACTTCATCTGGCACCGGGTAATCCTGATTCAGTGCTGATAACTCTTCCTGTTTCAGGTTCAGAAGTCGCCAGGCTGGAGCATGTGTATACCGATGCACCTACAACCCTCTACCTGTATTCATCCGGCAACGGACTGATCCTCTATAACATCATCCTGGAAACAGTTGCAACCAGTGTTAATCCGGTTGCCGGCATGGAAGATGTAAGGGTTTACCCCAACCCTGCATCCGACAGAGTTTTTGTAAGTGTTCAACGCCCTACCCACATAGGCATATTTAACCTTGCAGGCAGCTTGTTAAAATCCAGGCTGATAGAATCCAAAAATGATTACATAGAAGTAAATGATCTGCAACCGGGGATGTATCTTATTAAATCCCGATTCAGCAATGACTTCTCACACAAGCTGATTGTCAGATAACAGCAACTGAAAATAATGCTATGAAGAACCGTCCTTCCATACAGTGCGGTTCTTTTATTTTGGATTACAGGCCCCTGCTGCTTTTGTGTTATTATGAATAGAATTTCGCTTGCACAAGAAACGTTTACAGCAGGACCATCTTATAATTAAACTCAATGTAAATTCAGTTTAAAGTCAATATTAATTCAATATAAACTCAGTTATATTTGAATTTATATTGAATTAATATTGAATTATGACTGAATCAAAAGTGACTTTAATTATTATTTGTCATAATTTCTCCATGATGATTAATGCAGCTGCAGATTTTTTATCATCATATTTTAATCCTTTATTTTTATTCAGGATCAATATATTTATTATATAATACTCATTTTTTCTCTCAGTCTTTTATCTTTTTTTTTCGTGCATGTACCTGATTTTCACTATTACCAAAAATGGTTTACCAATACCTGTTTAAATTCATTCTTTATAAGGATGAATTTTCTTAAATTGTGGTGTTAAAAATTTAAATCATCGGCCGGAGTGTCATTCCGGCCTTTGTCGAACAAGTTATATCGAGTGATTTATCACCTAAAACTTATGTTACATGATACAAAAATTACGACTTAAAGGGGATATCCTTTATTCTAATGTTCCCGGTTTGCTGGCATTCCTGTTATTCATGATTTTTCTGCAACAGCCTGCTCAGGCTACTTTTGTGCCGGAAGGAAGATCAGGAACAGAGATCAGGACAGTTGACCAGGATACTAAAATTCAAATCAGAGGCGAGGTGCGGGATATTTCGGGAGAACCTATTCCCGGAGTAAATGTTTTTGAAAAAGGCACTATGAATGGTACCGTCACCAGTGTCGACGGTATTTATGTTATTGAAGCTGCACCCAATGCTACACTTGTTTTTTCCTTTGTGGGATTCCAGACTCTTGAAGTGCCGGTAAATAATCAGCCCACACATGATGTTGTATTAAATGAAGATGTAGTTGGGCTGGAAGAAGTTGTAGTAACAGCGATGGGGATCCGTTCTGAAAAGCGGAGATTAAATTTTGCTGTTCAATCGGTGGATTCAGAGGATTTAAATGAAGGCCGGCAAACAAATTTTGTTGATGCGCTTCAGGGTAAAATTGCAGGTGTTGAGGTTTCAGGCACAGGAGGTTCACCATCTGCCGGTTCACAAATTCTGATCAGGGGCATCAGTTCTATCAATCCTGCACAGAATAATGAACCTATTTTTATTTTGAATGGTATGCACATTTCTGGTGGTGCGTCCAAGGCAGCGGAAATAAATCCGAATGACATTGAAAACATAACTGTGCTTAAAGGCGCTGCCGCAGCTGCATTGTATGGACAGGAAGCTTCAAACGGTGCAATCATAATTACTACCAAAACGGGCAAGGCAGGTGAAATCAGGGTTGAAGCAAGCGGGACCGTGCAGGTTGACCAGCCGTACAGGATACCTGAAATCCAGCAAATGTACCTGAGGGGATCTTATGGAGTTTACCGTGAACAATCAATGGGTGGCTGGGGACCCCTCGCACCGGAGGGAACATTTGTATATAACAATCCACGAAATTTTCTTCAGTCCGGGTTATACCAGAAATACGATGTTTCTGTTTCCGGAGGTTCAGAACGATTTAATTCTTATACTTCGGGTAATTATGTACGCCATGAAGGGATTGTTCCTTCTGATTACCTTGAGCGATACGGTGTGCTGTTTAAATCGCAGTATACCGTTTCAGATAAGGTAACAGTTGATCTGATGGCCAATATAGTTTCCCGGAATTCAAGAGGAGGTGCAGGCCTTAGTTCAGCATACCAATGGCCAATTGATGATGATGTAACCAATTATAAGAATCCGGACGGTACGATCAGGTTTCTGTATATCGATACCAACAACCGGTATAATTCACCTGTAAGTCCTTTATGGAGCAGATACGAGGATTCATCACGTTACGACTCCAACCGGTCACTTTTGCAGGGTTCGGTTACATGGAATGTTATAAAAAACCTGAACCTGACCGGAAGATTAAGTTATGATCTTACTGAATCGGAAAGTAAAAGTACTGTAACTCCGCGATGGAGCCTTCCTCCCGGACAAACTCCCACCTCAGAGGATTTGGATTACCTGGGTTCATTTTTCTATTCGGATGGTAGAAGTTCAGTGGTAAACGGGGGCCTGCTGGCAACCTATAGCCGTGACCTCACAGATAATCTTTTACTGGAACTTCTGGCTGGAGCCGATATCAAAAGCTCGGAAGGCCGGTCTGCAGGCATGGGCGGCAGGCAATTTATTGTGCCTGAGTTCTACAGTATCAACAATCTGGCAGATATCCGGCGGGAAAACATAACTATGAACCGTTCCAATAAAAATATGTACGGGTATTACGGTGAAGTTAAGCTGGATTATAAAGGAATTATACAGGTAAGCGGTACAGGACGTAACGACCACTCCTCTACCCTGCCGGTTGAAAACCGTTCATACTTTTATCCTTCTTTTAGCACAGGAATCGTTTTTACCGAACTGTTTTCATTGCCTGACAAAATAATAAGTTTTGGTAAAATACGGGGGAACTGGGCAAAGGTTGGCAAAGATGCACCGCTATACAGGTTGAACAACTGGTACAAGTCTATGCCGCACCCTGATAACGGATATGGTGTGGACCCAACCCGGAGCAGCAATCCCCATCTTGAACCTGAAATGACAACTTCGTGGGAAGTCGGTGCGGATCTCAGGCTGTTTAATAACCGGACAAGGCTTGATATTGCCTTGTTTGCAACCGCAGTATCAAATCAGATCGTAGATGTCAGAGTGTCACCGGCTTCAGGTAATATACTGCAAACACGAAATGAGGGAGACATAAAAAATGAAGGATTTGAAATATCATGGGATCAAACCTTGGTTAACTCAAGGGATTTCAGGTGGAATATGATTACAAACTTTGGGCGGAGCAAAGGAACTGTTGAAAGCCTTCCCGATCAGCTTGTAGAAGTTTATCATTATGCCGGGCAGGTTGGTGATATCAGGCCAACCGCATACCTTCACGGATCAACAATGGCTCTTTCGGGAAAAGATTATCTTAGAACCGATGACGGGCGTATTATTGTGGATGAAACGGGCCATCCTCAACTCAATGCTTCAAGTTCCCTTCTAATCGGGAACCGGGAACCCGACTTCACAGTCGGATGGTTAAACCGCTGGCAGTTCAGGTCCATGTCACTTTCAGTAATGACAAACTTCAGAAAAGGTGGTGACGTGGTGAATGGCACCCTTCGCAGCCTGATGTCGGGAGGCCAGGCAAAAAATCTGGAAGACTACCGCAACAGACAGATACTGATTGATGGTGTTGTAGAACTTCCTGATGGGAGTTATGCAGAAAATACGGTTCCGGTAGTTTTTGACCATGCATTCTACCTGAATTACTTTGCTCCTGTAGGTTCAAATTTTGTGGAAGATGGCACCCTTATGCGAATTGGGTATGTTACCCTGACCTGGAATGCAGATAAGCTTATCCGCAATAAAGGGATAAAAGGGTTAAGCCTTTCTGCTACGGGTAGAAACCTGTTGTTGCTGACAACCTATTCAGGTTCTGATCCTGTGGTTAATTATACAGGAGATTCAGGGGGTACAGGAACATTCGGGATTGATTATCTTGGCATTCCCAACACCAGAAGCTATTCATTAACTGTAAGTGCAACCTTTTAAATGAACAAGTCATGAACAAATTAAAATATTTCCTGATTATAATTACCCTTCTGACAGGGTTTTCTGGTTGTGATGATTATCTGGGCGATAACCGTGATCCCGACGGTGTTGACCAGGTACCGGTTAACGAAATCATGCCTGTGATATTGTTTTATACGGCACTTGAGAATTATGATCATAGTGAATATGGCACTTACCTGGCCCAGGCACTTACCACACCGGGAAGGAGTCAGACCGGGACACATGCCTACCGGAGTGGATGGGAATTTCTTGGAATGAACCGGCATCCACAATGGAGAAGACATTTTTATGACGTAGGAACAAATGCAAAGGAATTGATTCGCTTTGCTGAAGAAGAGAATTCAATGAACTATGTGGCACTGGCCCGGCTACTGAGACTCTTATCAACACAGCAGACAACCGATGTTTTTGGCGATATGCCCTTAACAGAAGCCTATATGTCATCATCTCCTGAATATGATTCCCAGGAAAGCATTTACCAATGGATGAAACAGGAGGCTGATGAACTAATTCAGCTATTTGATAGTCCGGAAGTTACGCAGGCAACCAACAGGCCGATGGGAATAAATGTCGACAGGGTTTTTGGAGGTGACATGAGCAGGTGGAAACAGGTTTTACTTGCTGTAAGAGCACGTATTTTATTGCGCGACCTGCCCAACCTGAACACAGGCAATGCCCAGGCTATACTGACGGCAACTGAGCAGGCGCTAAATGGATGGATTGATCCACGGTATCAGTTTGATGGTGGCTCAAGTGTTGAAAAGAACAACATGTGGGGGAAAAACAACAAGCCTGTCAACTCATGGGAAAGCCGGTCTAACGATTTATTATCGGCCATCCCATCAAAATTTCTCATTGAAAATGTATTGGGTTATAACCCTGAAACAGGCAGTTTCGATGATCCAAGGCTACCATACATGATGGAAGCCCGTGCCGATGATAACGGAGTTGTGGCATTCCGATACCTGGAAAGCAATTCAGGAATGCCCCCTACCCATAAAATAGAATGGTATCCTGATCTGTATGCATCGGTGCTGACAACTGATACTTCAGCCATTACTTTTATTACGCGCGAAGAACTTCATTTCATCGCTGCCGAAGCAGCATATTGGGCACAAGACAAAAACAAGGCTGCAGAACATCTCAGGATGGGCATTGAATCCCATATGGAGCGGTTGAAAGTTCCGCAGGCTGAGATATCAAGCTACCTCAGCAATCCTGAACTGGTTCCGGGTTCTTCCAATATCAGCCTTAGGCACATCATGATGGAAAAATACAAGGCTACCTATCTGCAGGTGGAGCAATGGAATGATTTAAGACGTTATGGTTACAGTAACGACTTGAATGACAGGAGATACGATAATACAATCATCTACCCTGGCCTGCGGCGTCCCCATAATTTGTTTTCTGCATACTGGCAGAATGAAAATCAGTGGATTCAAAGAATCAATTATGATCCTGAAACTGAAGAGAAATATAACCGCGAAGAATTGATAAGACTCGATGCCTTCAGAAATCCGGAGTGGCTCAAAAAACCAATGATCTGGGCTCCTCAAAATTAATTCTAAACCTTATATAATATGGAAAAGTTAAATCTGAAAAATAACAATAAAGCACAGGCAGCAATGATGGCGATGATAATGGCCAGTTATTTCCTTGCCGCTTCCTGTGATATCAATGATCCTGTTGCAGATATTTCTACGCCGGGGTATATAGCCGCCAATGTTTATTGGGATATTCCGGTTGCAAATGTAACTGCCGGAAATGAAGTTGAATTTTATGCTGAATATTGGTCGGTTGATCATAAAATTGAGGAGTTGGGGGTATGGTACGATATTGAGAAAAATTTAAAATATATTCTTACTTATCCTCCGCTCGGATTTACATTCACCCTCGATTCGGCTGAACTATCAAGGGAATTTCTCGAAATTAAAACATTTGAGCATTCGGAAGAAAATTATGATCCCGAAAGAAAGGCATTTGTAATCCGCGATAAATTCCCTGTCAGTTATACATTATCTTCACTGGAGTATAAAAATCCAATTTCTTTCAATGCCGGTCAGTTTAATCAGCTCATTCCTGAGAATGTAAGAATACGGTTTACAGATAACCTCTTCCCACTGCTGGGATACAATGATTTCCTGACAATGCTTGTAACAGACAGGCAAATTGTTGAGGATAGTGTTCTGCTGTCGTATTTCGACCAGGTGACACAGGGTGAGGTGGTTACATATACCTTGAAAGAAGAAGCTGCCCCGGCATTACGGGCACATCTGGACGAAGTTCCGTTCAGTGCTTTTATTTATAACCGCAACCGGCAGTATTATGCTGTGGAATTCACCCAGGGATATTCTTTAAATGCACGGTTCAGGGTGGTCAATGGTAACCAGGCTGCCAATTTCTCTGAAGCAAAGAAGATTACTGTTTTTTGATGCGGCAAATTAAAAAGACATGATTATGAAACATTTTAAAATACTTGCAATAGCAATCCTCGCTCTTACAGGGGCAGGGTTCTGGGGATGTGAAACCGAAATTTCACCTGAGTTGTTTACCCCTGCTGAAATTGATTTTACTTATTCTTCTTCTTCACTTCATTATGTTGTGGGAGAAGAAATTCAATTCAAAAACCTTTCTGTTAAAGGTTCTTCCTGGGAATGGAATTTTGGTGACGGAACTGGTTCTGCTGAACAAAATCCTGTTCATAAATTTTCAGAACCGGGTACCTATTCAGTAACCTTGACAGTGGATGGCATGTACGAGGTCAAAAAGAAACTCATGATAAGCGATATTGTTCCAGTACTGAGATATACATCCACCACACCGGTGATTGTTTATAACCAGACAGAAGTTTCATTTGAGGTCATGCTTGAAAATCCGGAGAACAAATCCGTAGAATATAACTGGAAATTTCCAAAGGGAACTGTGGGTGAGGGTATCGATGAAGAAGGAAACAGTACACTGGTTTCACCAAAAGTTGTTTTCGGAAGTATCGGCAGTCAGATTGTTACATTGGTTGTAACAATAGACGGTAAAGACCTGTCACCAGTAAACGTAAATGTCAGGGTAAATTATAACCAGCCTGCTCCTACCCTTTACTATGCGGTGAAGGGAGGAAACATTATGGCCAAAAAGCTCATTGAAGAAATTGATCCTGAAGTTAATAATCCTTTCGATATGGGTTACAGATCAGGAAAGCACCCGCTGACATTACAATTCAGTGGCGACTGGCTGTATGTTTTTGATGCAGGAACACGTTTTGCCTTTGTTGCAGAACCTCAATACCTTACAGCCGGTGACGGGGAGATCTTCGTGGTATCGCATGATGGTTCGCGCAGGGAATCGGTGATTGAAAACTTCGGAGGTGATACTTTCCTCGACTTTTATTACGGATACATCGATGAACAGCAACAAATGATTTATTGGGCCGACAGGCGTGAAGGGATTTTCAGAACGCCTCTTAACACCCGCAATAAGAAATTTTCGCTCAGTGAATTTGATTACTTTGTAAGAAACATCTGGCTGGGATATTATGGCGAAGGTATAGGATGGGGAAATATAAACGGCACCATAACTAAATACAATGGCCAGTGGTGGTGGGCAAAACATACAACAGGCTCGGGAATATTCAGGTTTACCGAAAGCGACATACTGGGCAGGGATAGGGTTGAAGGAGATCCTGTTCCTGCAGCAGGAAGCATCCACCGTAATTACAGCATCCGCTCATTTGTAATTGATGACATCAACAAGAAGCTCTATTTAGCCGACAGCCGTTACAGAATGATATTAAGCAGCAACCTTGACGGGTCAGGTTTAAAAGTGGTCGACAACTCGCCTTTTGACGGTGAAGGAGGTGCTACTGAAGCACTTTATGTAACAGGAATGGCTGTCGACAGTGAATACCTGTATTGGGCATATCGGGGACCTCAGCCACCGGCAGGTACTGACCCTGAGGTTTATTATGAGACAAACCCGTTGCACCGGTCGGGAATTAAACGTATAAAACTAGGAACTGATGCTCCTGTGGTGGAATATTTTATCCAGGGAGTTGAAGCTTATGGTATAGCCATTGACAATTTGGCCAGATAAAAGAATTTTTAATGACTTTCTGAAGGAAATGTTTTTCATCCTTAAAAGTATAGGGATAAAATCAATTCTTTCAGAAGGTCAATTCAATTGATCTTCGGGATACCTCCCCTATAAAAATGAAAATGTATGGTTAGAATTTTTACCTTAACTTTTATTATTTCTTTCTCGCTTTTCACAGGAATGACATCCAGCGCACAATTACCAAAACGGGAAATGAGATCTTCATGGCTGACTACTGTCTGGGGACTGGACTGGCTGGGAACTAAAATCCCTTCATCCGGAGGCGAACAATACATCAATCAGCAAAAGCAGCAGCTTGTTCGCATTCTTGATTCCATGAAAGTAGCCGGCACGAACGCAGTATTCTTTCAGGTCAGACCCGAGTGTGATGCATTTTATAAAAGCAGCTATGAGCCCTGGTCGGCACACCTCGTTGAAAGGCGGGGCCAGGATCCGGGCTATGACCCCCTGGAATTTGCAGTGGCAGAATGCCATAAAAGGGGACTTGAAATTCATGCATGGTTAAATCCTTACCGGTTTGAATCAGTGGCAGGTAAATATGCCGGACAGGCAGGTGATTATAAGCAGACTCATCCTGAATGGGTTTTGACATATGCAAACGGAGGTTCAATTCTTGATCCGGGAAATCCGGAAGTCAGGGAACGGATTACAGATATTGTTCATGAAATCATTTCGGATTATGATGTTGACGGCATTGTTTTCGATGATTATTTTTATGCTTACGGAGGCACCCCAGAAGCACTTGACCAATATTCCCAGGATAAATGGAAACCTGAAGATATGAATCTTCATGACTGGCGCCGCAGGAATGTAAACCAGATGGTTGCTGCTGTTTACGAAACCATTCAGCAGAATAAGCCATGGGTTACGTTTGGCGTATCACCATTCGGAATATGGACTGTTGATCCGGTGGTGGCTGCATCGTATGGCCTTACCCTGCCACAAGGCATTACAGGTATGGATGCATATAAGGTTATATACTGCGATCCGCTTGCCTGGCTGCAGGAAGGAACAGTTGACTATGTTTCACCACAGATATACTGGCCTACCACAAGCGCCGGACAGGACTACAGGAAGCTGGCTCCATGGTGGTCAGATGTGGTAAACCGCTATAACCGCCACCTTTATGTAAGCCACTCGCTTACAAGCCTGGATGAAGCAGATTACCCGCCTCCTGTGGCATTAAAATCAGCTTTTGCCGATTTTCTGCAGAACAAACTTCAGGGCCTTTCATTGATGGAATATTATTCTAAAATGGCATCAGAAACTTCTATTGCCGGTAACGATCCTGCGGAATATGGATTGCAGATTCAATGGAACAGGAACTCAGATAAAAACCAGGCCCCGGGCAGTGTTTTTTTTCGATCAACTTTCATTAACCGTAAAGGTTTTATCAATTACCTGAGAACACACGAGTATCAGTACCTGGCCCTGCCGCCGGTAAAGGCATGGAAGGAAAAAGAACCGCGGGCACTGTCCGAAAACCTCAGAGTAGAAAATGAACAGTTACTTTGGGATTCAGATGAAACCAATGTGCGGTTTTCAGTGTATGCAATCCCGCAGGCAAAGATTCATGAACAGGGTAATTTTGCTGATGCGGAGTATTTGCTTGGAATGGTATGGTCGAATCATCTGGATTTATCGCCTTACATGAATTTAATGGATGACCATGTGTTTGCCGTAGCTGTTTTCGACAGAAACGGGAATGAATTTCCTCCTGTTGTGATGGGAATGGAACCGGCAGTAAACCAGGCTGTAGAATTACGGGAGCCTGCTGACGGACAGAATGTCATTTCGGGATTTTTGTTTGGTTGGGAAGAAGTAGCCAATGCTGAATATTATGTTCTGGAAGTAGCTGCTGATGCTCAATTCACAGATAATCTATTCCGAAGGAATGTTACAGGGACATCTTTTCCTTCCAATGATTTTACTTTAAAAAATAATTCTCCCTATTACTGGAGGATTCTGACCCGGATGACAGGAGTTGATGACGCAGCTTCAGAAGTGTACAGTTTTACCCGGTTAAATCCACAGATTATCTATCCATCCAATCAGCTTGCTGATGTAGAACTTAGCCCTGTTCTTCAATGGGAACCCTTTGAGGATGGTTATACTTTCCGGATACAGATTTCAATCAACAGCCAGTTTACCGGAGTGATATTTGATGAACAGGGCATCAGCGGAACTGAACTTGAACTCCCTGCAGGAAGTATTCACACTTATGCGACTTATTACATGAGAATTAAAGCTGAAAAAGAAGAAATGTCGACTGACTGGTCAGATGTCATCAGTTTTTCTACTATTAGGATAGCACCTGCAGTACCTGAAATTATATCACCTGCAGAAGGTGAAAGTATCGCCGGAACGGAAGTTAATGTTAGGGTTGAAAATGAACCTTTAGCTAAAAGCATTACTTTTCAGATTTCAAACTCATCAGCCTTTCCGTGGAACAGCCGCACGCAGCATACAATTGATGCACCTTCCAGTGAATTGGTGTTAAGTAATCTGGATGATGGTATATGGTATATAAAAGCACGTGCCAATTATGGTTCATCATCCTATACAGAATGGTCGGATGTAGTTTCTTTCAATATGTTAACAACCAATTCAGTAATAACAAACCGTGCTGAAGTCGTTTTAGAGGCACCAACGGTCATTCCCGATGGACTGATGAATATAAAATATGTTTTACCTGAGCAAACTTATGTAAATTTATACATAACCGATATTACGGGTAAAAGAGTCATTTTATCAGAAAATGGCACTCATAATCAGGGAGAACACTTTATGAATGTTCAGGGATCACAATTTAAAAAAGGCATATATTTTCTGACATTGGAAACAAATGGCGTAAAGAAAACAATTAAATTGATCAAATAATTGATTAACTTTTTGTAAATTACATGTGAAACCCTTAATGATAGGAAAACCAGGAACAATTAATACATCTATATGTTAAGTTGTATTATATATCTGGAAAAAGCAATGATGCACAAATAAATGAATGTTGAAATATTAGATACAAGAATAGAAAATTATTGAGAAATCTGATGAAAATCATATCAGAAAATTCGGAAATAATATGCAGTTTTATTAACTTTCGAAGTTACTTAGAATCAGTGTTTAAAATTATAGTATGTTGAACTAAAATTTATTATTATGAGAAATTTTACTTTTGTTTTTTCTTTTTTGTTAATCAGTGCACTGGCAGTTGCTCAACAACCGGTAGTTACACCTGTTTGGGATCATTCTGTCAATGGTACAGCTGATTGGAGTTCAGGTATCCCTATTGGAGGAGAAATACCCGAATGGATGGGTGGAACAACAGAACGCGGCATGGCTTTTTATGATGGAAAGCTTTATATCGTATCGCGCAAGGCAAACCCACCGGAAATTATTGTTCTGGATGCAGCCACTGGTGAGCATTTGTATTCAGCTGCAATTGACACTTCAGTGGTGAAGGGAGGAACCTTGCCTGTAAATGATATTGCCATCACACCATCCGGACAGATTCTTGTGGCAAATCTTGCGGCAGGTACCCATACCAGTCCTTTTAAAGTATATTTACTGGATTCGGTAGGTGAAGAAAGTTATGATGCTACTCTTCTTCTGGAATGGATGAGCCAGGACACCATTGATGGTGTTGAACAGCCCAATTATCGTCTCGGTGACGGATTTGCATTTTTTGGTGATGTATCTGAAACCGAAAATGGTTTCGTCATTGTGGGAGATGCCACTGCTACTGTTGAACAGACTGTATTTAAATGGAATGTAGAGGCAGGAGTGGTTAACGAAGAGCCTGAAAAAATCATTGTAACAGAAGTTTATCCAGCACCGGTAACTGAAGGAGCCGTGCCAAAATTTGGAATCACTCCAAGAATACAACCTTTAAGTGAAGAAATGTTTTGGGCCGACGGGCACTCCACCATGCCAGCACTTTATAGCATGGAGGGTGAAATGATTTCAACTTTCACAGGTGAGTTTAAACCCCTGATGGCCGGAATTTCAGGAGTTAATTTCTTTTCATACATGGGGCATGATTTTATTCTTACACCTGCAACAAACCATGTTCCCCCGGAAGGCGTTTCTCCTGCTGCATTCCAGCTTTTCATGATACCTGAAGCCGGAGCAGAAGAGGCTGATTCAATAGCCATTTTCCCTGAAAGAGGGTTAGGTGCCACCTCCAATACATCCTATGCTGCACCCATGGCAGTAGATGTGCAGGAAGATCACGTGATGATGTACATCATGTCGCCAAACAATGGTATAGCTGCCTTCCGTCTGACAGTAGAAGAGGAAATGAGCGATGCTCAGGAGTGGAACATCAGCGATGAACAGTTTAATGCTCTTGGAAGCCTCACAGCTACCACTACTGTTGATGGTCTTACGATTTATGCAGCTGAAGGGAAGAATGTGGATGTGGATGCCAACAGCAAAACCCTGGAAGAATGGGAATTTACACATCGCCTGAAATTTGGTGGCGCCGGCGGTTTTGACGAAGAAGGTCAACCACTGAACAGGGTTGTGGCTTTTGGCGTTCCCGGAAATTCAAAGATTACGATTGCTTTACAATCTTCCTCAGGCAGTGAAGACAGAGTGCTCAATGTAGCAGTTGGCCATCAGGATTCAATCATTGCTGAGATACCTGCACTGGGTGCTAGTATTTCAAAGGGAGAAGTGGAATACACCGGTGATTCTGCTACTATTTACCTGTTTTCACCCAGCAGCGGTGTAAACATTTATTTGATTAAAGTGGAACCACTTGTAGTTAGTTCTCCTGTAGTTGGAGTATCTCCAAAAGATATTCAGGTTTATCCGAATCCGGCTTCTGACAGGGTATTTGTTAATGTAGACAGGCCTACACAAGTTGCTGTATACAACCTGGCTGGAATGATGGTAAAATCGCGCTTGCTTGAATCTAAAAATGATTTCATCGAAGTTCATGATCTGGTACCTGGCATGTACATCATCAGGTCGCAAATGAGCAATGAATTCTCTAAGAAACTCATAGTTAAATAAGTTTCGGAATTGAACTGTATTTATTCAAAAACCGTCTTGCTTCATTGCAGGGCGGTTTTTCTTTTTGTTGATAAAGAGCGAAAGGATCAGGCAGAAGTGGTTCCAAAGGAAACTTATATCCGGAATCGTTTTGCAGGTGTATGCTTTGTCAGATGCATCAATAATGTAAGCATTCGGTAAACTCCGTATTGTTTCATCTAAAAAGAGCATTCTGCTATGAGAGTTTCTCCAAAACATTCGGAGAACTTTCAGAGGCATAGGAGACGGTAATATTACTTGTTTTGATTTTGA